>NZ_CP022187.1:3048054-3352859 GCF_003111645.1 Parazoarcus communis | reverse complement strand
GCCGCCGCCAGCAGCGCCGCAGTGTAATGGCCCCGGCAGGACATGGTCTCGCGCGCTGCCGCGCACGCAAATCGCATGTTGAGGATCATCGGTTCAGCCTTCAAGTCTTGTTCACAAGCCTGCTGCGGTGAACGCTCATCAGGATACCTACACCCAGACTCAGGGTCACCAGCGCAGTTCCCCCGTAACTGATGAATGGCAATGGCACGCCCACCACCGGCAGGATGCCGCTCACCATACCCATGTTTACGAAGGCGTAGGTGAAGAAGATCATGGTCACCGCCCCGGCGAGCAGGCGCGTTCCCAGCGTTGGCGCACGTGCCGCGATCAGGAAACCGCGCGCAAACAGCGCCAGATAGATCACCAGCAGCACGAGCGCACCGAACAGGCCAAACTCTTCGGCAAGCACCGCAAAAATGAAGTCGGTATGGCGCTCGGGCAGGAAGGACAGATGGGTCTGGGTGCCATCCATCCAGCCCTTGCCCATGAGCCCACCGGAACCGATGGCGATGGTGGACTGGATGATGTGGAAACCCTTGCCGAGCGGGTCCTGGGTCGGGTCGAGCAGGGTGCACACACGGTGCTTCTGGTAATCGCGCATCCCCACCCACTCGACACCGGGCTGACACAGGGTGTCGCCAAAGGCCACGATGGAGCCGATGCCGACGATGCCCACCACGGCAACCGGCACGATCAGCTTCCACGTCAGTCCGGCAAAGAAGATCACGTAGAAGCCGGCCGCCGCCACCAGCAGGCTGGTACCGAGGTCGGGCTGCTTGACGATGAGCCCGACCGGAACCGCCAGCAACAGGCCGGCGAAGATGAATTCACGCCAGCCGATGCGGCCCTCGCGCTGCTGGAAGAACCAGGCCAGCATCAGCGGCATCGCGATCTTCATCAGCTCGGAGGGCTGGATGCGGGTGACCCCGATATCGAGCCAGCGCTGGGCGCCTTTCGACACCTCGCCGAACAGGGCCACGCCGACCAGCAGCACCACGCCCGCCAGATAGAGCGGCAGGGCGAGCGACAGCAGGCGCTGGCTCGGCAGCCAGGCCGCAAACCACATCACGCCGACCGCCACCGCCATGTGCGTCATCTGCGAATCGAGGCGCTCGGGCGAGGCGCTCGACATCAGCACGAAGGCGTAGCCGAAGAGCGCCGCGAGAATCAGCATCAGCACCGGATCGATCGGGCGCAGAAAGGCCTGCAGCAGTCGCAGGGGGTGGAAGCGGTTATCGCTCAATCTGCATTCTCCACCGCATCGACATCCTCCGGCGCCGGCTGGTTGGGGCGCTTGCCCAGCAGGTGATAGTCGATCACCTGACGTGCGATCGGTGCCGCCGACTGCGAACCGAAGCCACCGTTCTCGACCAGCACCGCCAGGGCGATCTTCGGCTTGTCGGCAGGCGCGTAGGCGATGAACCAGGAGTGATCGCGCAGGCGCTCGCGGACCCGCCCCTCGACGTACTTCGACCCCTTGAGCGAGTACACCTGTGCAGTGCCGGTCTTGCCGCCCGATTCATAGGGCGCGCCAGCGAAGGCACGCGAGCCGGTGCCAACCTTGTTGACCTCGACCATGGCGCGCCTCACGGCCGCAACATGCTCGGGCTTGAGCGCGATCTCCCGCACCGGTTCGGGCTCCACCACCCGCTTCTCTCCGGTGCGACTGTCGATGACATGGCGTACGAGATGTGGCCGGAACACCTTGCCGCCATTCACCAGCGCCGCCGTCGCATTGGCCATCTGCAGTGGCGTGTAGGCGTTATAGCCCTGCCCGATGCCGACCGAAATCGTGTCGCCACCATACCAGCGCTGCTGCTCCGGCTTGCGGAAGCGCTTGCGCTTCCACGCCGGCGACGGCAATACGCCTTCGGCCTCGCCGGGCAAGTCGAGCTCCGTTCTCGAGCCGAGTCCGAGCTGGGACATGAAGTTCGCAATGCCATCGATGCCGAGGTCGTTGGCCAGCTGATAGTAATAGGTGTTGCACGACACCACGATCGACTTGTGCAGATCCACCGTGCCGTGCCCGCCAATCTTGTCGTCCATGAAGCGGTGACCGGCAAAGTTGAAATAGCCCGGGTCCGCAATCGCCTGGGAGGGCGTGCGCTTGCCTGTCGTCAGGCCGGCCAGCGCCATGAAGGGCTTGAACGTGGAGCCGGGCGGATAGGCGCTGTAAATGGCACGGTTGAGCAGCGGATGGTCGGGCGAATCGTTGAGGCCCTTCCAGTCCTGGGTGGAAATGCCGTCCACGAACAGGTTGGGGTCGAAGCTGGGCGCCGACACCAGGGCCAGTACGCCGCCGGTACTGGGATCGATCGCGACCAGCGCACCGCGACGGTCACCGAACGCCGTCTCCGCGATCTTCTGCAACTCCATGTCGAGGTTGAGCTCAAGGTCGCTCCCGGTCACCGCCGGCGTACTCGAGAGTCGTCGCACCGCCCGCCCGCCGGCATTGACCTCGACCTGCTCGAAACCGGTCGTGCCGTGCAGTTCAGCCTCGTAGGACAGCTCCAGACCGCTCTTGCCGATGTGGTCCGACCCGCGGTAGTTGGCCGCGTCGTCGCGCTCTTCGATACGCTCCAGGTCACGCTGATTGATACGCCCGATGTAACCGACGACATGCGATGCGCTGGCGCCGAGCGGATAGTCGCGGAACAGCCGGGCCTGCACGTCCACGCCGGGGAAGCGGTAGCGCTGGGCGACGAAACGGGCGACCTCCTCGTCACTGAGGCGGTTGCGGATCGGCACGCTCTCGAAGCTGCGGCTTTCTTCCAGCAGCTTGCGAAAGCGCCGGCGATCGCGCGCATCGATGGGAACGACCTGATTGAGCGCCTCGATGGTCTCTTCCAGGCCATTGGTACGTGCCGGCGTGATCTCGAGCGTATAGGCGGCATAGTTGCGCGCCAGCACGACCCCGTTGCGGTCGACGATGGTGCCGCGGTTGGGCACGATCGGCAGCAGCGCGATGCGATTGTCCTCGGCACGGGTATGAAAGTAGTCGAACTTCTGCACCTGCAGGTAGTAGAAGCGCGACGCGAGCAGCAGGAAGCACACCAGCGCGAACACCCCCGCCACCAGCACGCGCCAGCGAAAGCGTGATGAATCCTGCTCGGGAGCATGAAATGAAATCATGTCACCGGGCATCAGATGGGCCGGTTGTCGTCACGGTCGGCAGGCTGGTACTGCGGCAGCAGGAGCAGATACATCAGCGGCCACCACAGCAATACGCCGGTGAAGCTCGACAGAAAATACGACCACCCCGGAAACTCCGCACCGGCAATCAGGCGTACCGCCACCATCAGGGCCTGCGTGAGCAGCAGCATCGGCAGCACATGCAGCGCCTGCTGCAGCGCCGAAAACCACATCAGCCGGCGCGCCAGGCCGTTGGCGAGATAGGCGAGCACCACATAGGCAAGGGCATGCTGCCCCATTGCCGCGCCCTGCCCGATATCGACCAGCAAGCCGAAGAAGAAACCCGCGCCCATGCCGATGCGCAGCGGCTCGCGGATACACCAGAAGGCCAGCACCAGCGCGACCCAGTCCGGCACGCCGGGAAGGCGCCCGGTGGGCACGTAGACCAGGCCGAGTGCAATCAGCAGGCTGAAGTGGATGAACCACAGCCGGACCGGCAACAGGATGCGACTGGAACGATTGGTCGGTTGCATGTCAGGGCGCCGTCACGGGCTGAGCGGGTGGCACGGCGTCGCTATCGACCGGCCGCGGCGGCGGCAGCACCTGACGCCCGAGCACCAGCACCTGGGCGCTGCGTTCGACGCCGGCCAGCGGGCGGCACATGATGCGGGCAAAGGCATCGGATTCGCGGTCAACGGACTCGACCTCGGCCACCGGCAGGCCGGGCACGAAAACGCCGTCCAGCCCCGAGGTCACCAGCGTGTCGCCCGCCTGAATGTCGGCGGTGGCAATCACGAACCTCACTTCGAGCCGTCCCTGCCCGATGCCGAACAGCACCCCGCGCAAGCCATTGCGCAGAACCTGCACCGGAATCGCCTGGTTGCGGTCGGTCAGCAAGGTGACTTCGGACTGGATCGGATACACACGGGTCACCTGACCGAGCACGCCGGCAGCGTCCACGACGGCAAGGCCGGCCTCGACCCCTTGCTGCGCGCCACGGTCGAGAATGACCTTGCGCGCAAACGGGTCCGGTGCGTCGTACAGGATGTCGGCGGCGATGCTGCGCACGCCCACGCGCTGGGACATCTCGAGCAAGCCGCGCAACTGGGCGTTTTCACGCTCGAGCAGTTCGAAGCGCAGCAGACGCTCACCGCTGCCAAGCTGCTTGCGCCTCAGCTCGGCATTTTCGAGCTGCACACGCACCAGGGTCGCAAAATACACCGAGGCGTTGCGCACGAAGTCGGCCGGCGTAGCCGCGGCCATCTGCAAGGGGTAGGTTGCGACGGACAGCCCCTGCCGCAGCACTTCGAGATAACGAAAGCGCAGATCGGCCACCAGGATCATCAGGCACAGCGAGACGAACAGCAGCAGGCGAACCAGCGGTGCCGGTCCACGATTGAAGATAGGGGGCGGTTGATGGCCGGCGAAGGTCATCCGGAACGTCCTGGTTCAGCAAGGGCCCGGCGACAGCATCGCCGGGCCCTGCAGGTCAATCCGAGGTGAAGATGGAGCCAAGCTTGTCCATCTTGTCCAGCGCCATGCCGCATCCGCGCGCGACGCAGGTCAAGGGTTCTTCGGCGACGATGACGGGCAGGCCGGTCTCTTCCATCAGCAGACGGTCGAGATCGCGCAACAGGGCGCCACCACCGGTGAGCACCATGCCGCGATCGGCGATGTCTGCGCCCAGTTCAGGCGGAGTCTGCTCGAGCGCAATCTTGACCGCCGAGACGATCTGATTGAGCGGCTCGGTCAGCGCCTCGAGAATTTCGTTCGACGAGATCGTGAAGCTGCGCGGAATGCCCTCGGCCAGGTTGCGGCCCTTGACTTCCATCTCACGCACCTCGGAGCCGGGGAAGGCCGAACCGATTTCTTTCTTGATGTTCTCGGCAGTGGTGTCGCCGATCAGCATGCCGTAGTTGCGGCGGATGTAGTTGACGATCGAATCGTCGAACTTGTCGCCGCCGACGCGGACGCTGCCCGCATAGACCATGCCGCCAAGCGAGATCACGCCGACTTCGGTCGTGCCGCCACCGATGTCGACCACCATCGAGCCAAGCGCATCCGACACCGGCAGGCCGGCGCCGATCGCGGCAGCCATCGGCTCCTCGATCAGGTACACCTGCGAGGCACCCGCTGCCAGCGCCGCGTCGCGGATGGCGCGGCGTTCGACCTGGGTCGAGCCGCAGGGCACGCAGACGATGATGCGCGGACTGGGCGAAAGCAGGCGCGAATCGTGAACCTTCTTGATGAACTGCTTGATCATCTGCTCGGTGACGACGAAATCGGCGATCACGCCGTCTTTCATCGGCCGGATCGCCGTGATGTTGCCCGGCGTCTTGCCGAGCATCTGTTTGGCCGCAGAGCCCACTGCCTGAATGGTGCGCTTGGCATTGGGGCCGCCTTCGGTGCGGATGGCCACAACCGAGGGTTCGTCGAGCACGATGCCTTTGCCACGCACGTAAATCAGCGTGTTGGCGGTGCCGAGGTCGATCGCTAGATCGCTGGAAAAATAGGAACGCAGAAAACCGAACATTGGGGATTCCGAAACCGGTGAGAAGATGCGCCGCAGGGGGCCGGCCCTGAGCAGGGCCAAAGGCGATTATGATAACCTACAAACCTTTGTGGATTCAGCAGGTTTTGTTACTTCATGTCGCTTACCAATGAACAGGTCGGGCGCATCGCCCGTCTAGCCCGTCTTGCGATTTCCGAAACCGAGATCGATGCCACCCGCACGAAGCTCGATGGCATTTTCGGCCTGATCGAGCAGATGCAGGCCGTTGACACCACCGGCATCGAGCCCATGAGCCATCCGCAGGAACTCGCCACCCGACTGCGCGACGACGCCGTGACCGAATCCGATCGCCGCGCCGCCTTCCAGGCCGTCGCTCCGCAGACCGAGGCCGGGCTCTACCTGGTGCCCAAAGTCATCGAATGAACCTTCACGGGGCGCCCGCCGCGCATCACGTGCGTGCAGGGTGCATCCCGTGGCCATCCTATCAGCAAGCAGCCACGACATGATCAATGCGTCACTCTCCGCCCTGCGCAGCGCGCTGGACGACAAGCAGATTTCCAGCGTCGAGCTCGCCGGGCTCTTCCTCGACCGCATCGAGGCCCGCAATCCGACGCTGAACGCCTTCATCACCATCGACCGTGAGGGTGCGCTGGCCGCCGCCAGTGCCGCCGACGCGCGCATCGCCCGCGGCGAGGCCGGCCCCCTGACGGGCATCCCGCTCGCCCACAAGGACGTGTTCTGCACCGAGGGCGTGCTCACGACCTGCGGCTCGAAGATGCTCTCAAACTTCGTCAGCCCCTACGACGCGCACGTCGTGTCGCTGCTGAAGAACGCCGGCGCCGTCAGCCTGGGCAAGACCAACATGGACGAGTTCGCAATGGGCTCCTCCAACGAGAACTCGCATTTCGGCCCGGCGCGCAACCCGTGGAACCCCGGCCATGTGCCCGGCGGCTCGTCCGGTGGCTCGGCCGCAGCGGTCGCAGCGCGCCTGGTACCGATCGCGACCGGTACCGACACCGGTGGCTCGGTGCGCCAGCCGGCCGCGTTCACCGGCGTCACCGGCATCAAGCCGACTTACGGCACGGTCAGCCGGTACGGCATGATCGCCTACGCTTCGTCCCTCGACCAGGGCGGCGCATTCGGCGCCTCGGCCGAAGACTGTGCGCTGCTGCTGTCGGCCATGACCGGCTTCGATGCGCGCGACTCAACCAGCCTCGACCGCCCGGCCGAGAACTACGCTGACGCGCTTGTGCCTGCCAGCTCGGACAAGCCGCTTGCCGGCCTGCGCATCGGCCTGCCGCGCGAGTTTTTCGCCGACGGCATGAGCGACGAAGTACGCGCCGCCATCGACGCCGCCATCGAGCAATACCGCGCACTCGGCGCCACCACGGTCGAGGTCAGCCTGCCCAACGCCAAGCTGGCCATCCCGGCCTATTACGTGATTGCGCCCGCCGAAGCCTCGAGCAACCTGAGCCGCTTCGACGGCGTGCGTTTCGGTCATCGTGCCGCCGAGTACGGCGACCTCAACGACATGTACTGCAAGAGCCGCGCCGAAGGCTTCGGGGCCGAGGTCAAGCGCCGCATCCTGGTCGGCACCTATGTGCTCTCACACGGCTACTACGACGCCTATTACCTGCAGGCGCAGAAGCTGCGCCGCCTGATCGCCGAGGATTTCCGCAAGGCGCTGAGCGAATGCGACGTCATCGCCGGCCCCACCAGCCCGACCACCGCGTGGGCGCTGGGCGCGATGGGCGACGATCCGGTGCAGATGTACCTCGCCGACATCTACACCATTGCGGTGAACCTCGCCGGCCTGCCCGGCCTGTCCCACCCCTGCGGTTTTGGCGCCGGCTCGCTGCCCGTGGGCATGCAGCTGATCGGCAATTATTTTGCCGAAGGCAAGCTGCTCGCGACCGCCCACCAGTACCAGCAGGCGACCGACTGGCATCTTCAGCGCCCCGCCGATGTTCTGTGAGAACGCAATGATCCACCGCCTGCTTTCCCGCTACCTCACGCCGCTTGCAGCCACGGTGCTGATGGCCGCCTGCGCCACCCCGACGGTCTACCAGCAGGATACCGGTACCGTCATGGAGCGCCCGTCCGAGGCCGGCGGCCGGCTCAAGCCGATGCCGATCCGCCCGCTAAACGTCCAGGCCGACTGCCGCTTCAAGGACGAGGTCGGATACAGCGGAAGTGCGCTGCTTGACGTCAGCTACTCCGAAGTCAGCCGCTTCAAGGCCTCGGTCAGCGTCCCCAAGCGTGGCAGCTGCCACTTTGATCTCGCCGACTTCGAGCAGGTACGCAAGGAGCCCCACGTCGAACTGCGGGCCAGCGATGGCTGCGTTGTGCGCATGTGGGAACAGGGCGACCAGGTCACCGTCGCCTTCGCCCAGTGCGCCAGCCGCTGCGATCGCAACACCTTTGATTACGTATGGCCCATCCTGGTGGATCGGCCGAGCGGTCTCTGCAACTGACCGCCAGCAATAACGGATACAGACATGAGCAGATCGGATTGGGAAGTCGTCATTGGCCTGGAAGTTCACGCCCAGCTCAACACCGCTTCCAAGATATTTTCCGGCACCAGCACCGCCTTCGGCGCCGAACCCAATGTGCAGGCCAGCGCAGTGGATATCGCCCTGCCGGGCGTGCTGCCGGTGCTCAACCGCGGCGCGGTTGAACGCGCGATCCGGCTCGGCCTCGCGCTCGGCTCGCACATCGCGCCCAAGAGCGTGTTCGCGCGCAAGAACTACTTCTACCCCGACCTCCCCAAGGGCTACCAGATCAGCCAGTTCGAGCTGCCGGTGGTGCAGGGCGGCACCATCAGCATCCGCGTCGGCGAGGGTGAATCCGCCTACGAGAAGACCGTGCAGCTGACCCGCGCCCACCTCGAGGAAGACGCCGGCAAGAGCCTGCACGAAGACTTCCACGGCATGAGCGGCATCGACCTCAACCGCGCAGGCACGCCGCTGCTCGAAATCGTCTCCGAACCCGACATGCGCTCGTCGGCCGAGGCCGTGGCCTATGCCCGCGCCCTGCACGCGCTGGTGCGCTGGATCGATATCTGCGACGGCAACATGCAGGAAGGCTCCTTCCGCTGCGACGCCAACGTCTCGGTGCGCAAGTGGGGCGCCGAACAGTTCGGCACCCGGCGCGAGATCAAGAACCTGAACTCCTTCCGCTTCCTGCAGCAGGCCATCGACTACGAGGTGCAGTGGCAGATCGACACCATCGAGGACGGCGGCACCATCCAGCAGGCCACCGTGCTGTTCGACCCGGACACCGGCGAGACACGCATGATGCGCTCCAAGGAAGATGCGCACGACTACCGCTACTTCCCCGATCCCGACCTGCTGCCGCTGGTGATCGACGAAGTCTGGATCGACCGCGTGCGCAGTGAAATGCCCGAACTCCCGGTGGCGATGAAGGACCGCTTCATCGCCGAACTCGGCCTGTCCGCCTACGACGCTGCGGCGCTGACCGCCTCCAAGGAAATCGCGGCCTATTTCCAGGCCGCGATGGACGCGGCAGGCAGCGCCAACGCCGCCCAGGTGGCCAAGCTGTGCGCCAACTGGATCATGGGCGAGCTCGCCGCGCGCCTGAACAAGGCCGACCTCGACATCGCAGCCTCCCCGGTTGCGCCCGCCCAGCTCGCCGGGCTGGTGTCGCGCATCGCCGACAACACCATCTCCAATGCCATCGCACGCAAGGTGTTTGAAGCACTGTGGAATGGTGAGGGCGCGAGCGCTGACGAAGTCATCGACAAGCAGGGCCTGAAGCAGGTCACAGACAGCGGCGCGATCGAAGCCATGATCGACGAGGTGCTGGCGGCCAACCAGAAATCGGTCGAGGAGTTCCGCGCGGGCAAGGAGAAGGCCTTCAACGCCCTGGTCGGCCAGGTGATGAAGGCCAGCAAGGGCAAGGCCAGCCCGGCCCAGGTCAACGACTTGCTGCGCAAGAAGCTCGCCGGCTGATCCCGCTGCACTGATGCCTGAGACGCCCGGTTGCCATGATGGCAGCCGGGCGTTTTTCTTTGGCGGGGCATGTATCCGCGGCCAGACGCGCCCGACCGGTACACGCTGTTTCACCCCAGCCCGGCAGCCGGATTCCCTTTCGCTGCGGGGCTGACTATGCTTCAGGGATGTCACCAAGCAGCGGAGCCGACCTCATGCGCACCTCGTCATCCCTTCTCCTCACCTTTGTGCTGAGCACCACATGGATCGGCACCAGCCTTGCCGAAATGCCGGCAGACATGCCGAAACGAAAGCCCGGCCTGTGGGAGATGAAGACCTCGATGGCAGAGATGGGCGGCATCGGACAGACCTTCAACATGTGTGTCGGCCCCCAGACCGACGACCTCATCGCACAGCAGGACAGGGGCGAGTGCGCACAGAAGTCCTACCGCCGCGACGGCGACCGCATCCTGTTCAAGGCGGTGTGCAAGGTCGAGGGCAGCACCGCAACGATAGAGGGCGTGTTCTCGGGCGATTTCGTGAACCGCTACAGTGGCGAGATTCGCAGCACCTATGCGCCGCCACTGCAAGGCATGAAGTCCATGACGATGAAGCAGGATGCGCGCTGGCTGGGCGCCTGCAGGCAGGGACAGAAGCCTGGCGACGTCATGATGCAGGGCATGAACGGCATCAACGTCGAGGAACTGATGAAGAACATGCCGCACGTACGCTGACGCCCCCGCCGCGCTGCGGCAACAGGTCTGTCCGGCTGCGCAACAGACGACCACTCACGGGTTGAGGAACGTCAATGCACACCCCTTTCATTCGGTACATTCTTATATGCTTCAATACTGACGATACCGGTTGAACAAAGCCGGACGCTGCGTGATGGAGACAATCATGCCGGACCTGACAGACATCATCGAATGGCTGGGCGAAGATCGCAGCCTTGCGCTCGGCGGGCTGCTGATCGGCGCCCTTTTCGGCGCCTTCGCCCAACGCTCACGTTTCTGCCTGCGCGCGGCCGTGGTCGAGGTGGCGCGCGGACAGCTCGGCGCCAAGCTCTCGGTCTGGCTGCTGGCCTTCTCCGCCGCGATCATCGTCACGCAACTGCTGCATCTCACCGGACGCTTCGATACCGCCAACGTCCGCCAGCTCGCGAGCCAGGGCAGCCTGTCGGGGGCGCTGATCGGCGGCCTGATGTTCGGTACCGGCATGATCCTCGCCCGTGGCTGCTCCAGCCGCCTGCTGGTGCTGGCGGCAAATGGCAACCTGCGCGCACTGCTCTCCGGCCTGATCTTCGCGGTCACCGCACAGGCGTCGATGACAGGCATCCTCTCACCCCTGCGCGAAACCATCGGTACGTGGTGGACGATTGATGGCGGCAACGCCCGCGACCTGCTCGCTTACGTCGGCATCGGGCACGGCGGCGGTTTCGCCTTCGGTCTGTTGTGGTTGCTCGCAGGCGCCTGGTTTGCCAGCCGCCACCGCATCACCGGCTGGGCCTGGGCGGGCGGCCTCGGCGCCGGCGTGATGGTGGCGCTCGCGTGGTGGTTCACCTACGAGATGTCTTCGCGCACCTTCGATCCGACCCCGATCAAGAGCCTGTCCTTCACCGGCCCCTCGGCCGACGTGCTGATGCTGGTGCTGTCGCCGCCAGGCAGACTGCTCGACTTCGACCTCGGCATGGTGCCGGGCGTATTCCTCGGCTCCTTTCTTGCCGCCCTGCTGAGCCGCGAGCTCAAGCTCGAGGGCTTTCAGGGCGGACACGCGATGCGCCGCTACATCGTCGGCGCCCTGCTGATGGGCTTTGGCGGCATGCTGGCCGGCGGCTGTGCAGTGGGTGCCGGGATCTCGGGCGCATCGGTGTTTGCGGTAACCGCCTGGGTGACCCTGTCGGGGATGTGGGCCGGCGCCAGCCTGACCGACTGGGTGATCGACCGCAAGCTCGCGCCCCACCCCCTGCCGGCTGCCGCCGTCAGCCCCTGAAACGGCGCCCCGGGCAGCGCAACGCTATAATCGGAGGCATACAAAGAAAGCAGGAAATGCCTCCCCATGTGCCAGCTGCTCGGAATGAACTGCAATGTACCGACCGACATCTGTTTTTCCTTCGCGGGCTTCCGCGCCCGTGGCGGGCTGACCGACCACCATCGTGACGGCTGGGGGATTGCATTCTTCGAGGGGCGTGGCGCGCGCGTCTTTCTCGAGCCCTGCGCCAGCGCCGACTCTCCGGTCGCCGAACTGGTGCGGCGCTACCCGATCCGCTCGCTCAATGTCATCGCCCACATCCGCAAGGCAACCCAGGGACAGATTCACCTGGAGAACACCCACCCCTTCCAGCGTGAACTATGGGGGCGATACTGGATTTTTGCCCACAACGGCAACCTGTGCGGCTACCAGCCATCTCTCTCGGGACGCTTCCTGCCAGTGGGCTCTACCGACTCCGAGCATGCGTTCTGCCACATCCTGGATGCACTGGCGCAGCGCTTTCCCGATGCTGCGCCCTCACCGCACGAGCTGCATGCGGCACTGAGGACGATCTCCATCGAGATCGGGCGCCATGGCGAATTCAACTTCCTGCTCTCCGACGGCGACTACCTCTTTGCACACAGTTCTTCGCGCCTGGTCTACGTCATACGGCAGTCGCCGTTTCCGGTGGCCCACCTGTCTGATGAAGACCTCGCCGTCGACTTCAACGAGGTCACCACGCCCGACGACCGCGTGGCGGTCATCGCCACCACGCCGCTGACCGACAACGAAACCTGGCAGTCCATCCCCCCCGGCACCTTGCAGGCCTTCCATCTCGGCGCGCCTGTCGCACTTGGCGAAACCTCGACCGTCGCAGCGGAAATCGGCACCGGACTGTCTCCAAGCGCGTAAATCTTCCTTATCGGTGCAATGCAGACGCGCTAAAGTACGGGCTTGCGAGCTTGTTGCCGGATTGAGGTTGTAATGGATTGCCCACTATGCAGCAGCACCCGAGACAGGATCATCTGGCAGGACGAGTTCTGCCGCGTCATCGGCGTGGACGATGCCGACTATCCCGGTTTCTGCCGGGTGATCTGGAAGGCGCACGTTGCCGAGATGACCGATCTTCGGCATGCTGATCAAGCACACCTGCTTGACGTTGTACTGGCGACCGAATGTGCGCTTCGCACCCTGATGCAGCCGGCCAAGATCAACCTTGCGAGCTTTGGCAACATGGTGCCGCACCTGCACTGGCATGTGATTCCGCGCTTCACTGACGACCGCCACTTCCCGGAGCCGGTCTGGGGTCGCGAGCAACGACCCGGGCAGCCCCACGCAGCACCCGACGCTGCCACACTGGCGTCCACGATCACCCACGAACTGCTTGCACGCACTGCCTACTGACCACTGCCGACACCCGCATCCGGAGCTTCCATGGACTACCGCAACCCCGCCGAATGCCTGAGCCTGCTGCCAAGCCTGCAGCTGAGCAAGGTCGACGAGACCCATGCCGTACTGTCGAAGATCGTAGGTGGCCTCCTCGACGCGCTTCCCGCTCCGAATCAGCATCTTGAAGTGCTCGAGGCTGCGCGCCCGGTCATTGCCCGTATCCAGGCCGACATGAGCAGCCGCTACGCAGACCATCCGCTGCCGCCGGACAGCGAAGAGAATGGCACCCTGCTCGAGGTCGTAAACCTGTGGCACAACCTGGCCCGCTCGTATGCACAGATCGCGCGCCACGACGCACAGATGGGCACGCTCGAGGATCAGCGCGCCCTGCTCGCTCAACGCCGGGTGCACTACGCGGGCCAGGTGCTGATCGAGTATTTCCGGGCGCACCGCTCCCTGCCGGCAGGGCTCTGGACCGAGGTTCACGAGAGTTTTGCCGCAGCCGAAAGCACCGGCCTGCTCCGGGCCCGGGTCTCGGACCCGCTCAATACGCTGTGGAAAGCCCAGAGCCCGATGGAGGCCTATATCGCCATCCTGCTGGTTGATCTGGCCAACCCGTTCGGCCGCACCGGCCATGAACTGCTCTGGATCTGCCGCTGGGCACAGCGTTTCGCGCCGTACTGCAGCCTCGACACCGAGACCGAAGGGCGCAAGCCTACGGTCTATGGGCTCGACCTCGGCGCAGACCACGGCCTGCGTCCGCTCGGCCTCCTGAACAAGAGCATCGGCTTGCGCAGTTTCGATGGCAGCAAGCTGGCGGGCCAGATCCAGGCAGTGTTCACCCAGTTCAAGCAGGGCGTGACACCGGCCTCGCTCGGGCTCGGTGACGACTGCACGCTCGACACCAGCGCCCGCCTGCTGGTATCGCTCTATCGGCCGTGGGGCCTGGCCTCGGCCGGACGTCGCTTTCCGCGCCGCGGCAGCCGCGGCCAGGTCGAGCTGACCAGCGACTGGCTCGCCATCGGCTTTCACATTCAGGGCAGATTGTTCGAACAGCCGCGCAGCTACGGACTGACCACCAGCTTCAAGAGCGACATGGCGCTGATGACTTTCGGTGAACGCGCACCGGAAGCCCCTAGCAAGCTCCACGGCGCCAGTCATCGAAGCGATGCCGAGAAGCTGGGCCTGGTGTGCGAGCGCTGGAACCTGCTCGATCAGTCAGTCGGTGGCTTCCGCCTGGAGCAAAGACCGCACGCGGAAAGGCTGGAGCACCATCAGCTGGTCGGACTCAAGCCGCTGGACGGCGAGTACTTTCTGCTCGGTCAGGTCAGCTGGCTGATGTACCGTGACGACGGGGTGCTTGAGATCGGCGTGTATGTATTGCCCGGCGTGCCTCGGGTCGTGGCAGCACGTCCGCTCGCCTCACGCCCGGGGCAACGCGAGCCCTACCAGCAGGCCTTCCTCATCCCGGCCAACAAGGGGCTCAAGGTCGAAAACTCGCTGATTCTGCCCGCCGGCTGGTACCGGCAGAACCGGGTGGTGGAAGTATTCGACGGCGGCAAGAGCACCCAGTTGCGACTCAGCAAGGATGCACTCAAGGGCGCCAATTTCGACCAGGTGCGTTTCGAGGCTATCGCGCCGGAAGCGCCATAAGCCTTGCAGGGGGCAGACGGACGCTGAACACGCTGCCTTCACCCTGCTTGCTGCTGACCCTGAGATCGGCCTGGTGGCGCGTCAGGATGTGCTTGACGATCGCCAGACCAAGGCCCGTGCCCCCGGTTTCGCGCGAGCGCCCGCGGTCGACACGATAGAAACGCTCGGTCAGACGCGGAATATGAATCGGATCGACGCCGATGCCGGTATCCCGCACCGAGAACTCCGCACCCTGAGCATCAACGCGCCACACGAGATCAATCTTTCCACCCTCTGGCGTGTAGCGCACCGCGTTGCTCGCCAGATTGGAGAACGCGCTGTGGATCTCCTTGCCGCTGCCCAGCAGCACACCGTCACCCTCCATCTGCAGCGTCACCGTGTGGCGTCCGGCAGACAGCAGTTCGGTGTCCTCATGGATTTCCTGCATCAGCGCGGCGACATCGATCCTCTCTTCGGCCGGTGCCGGCGCCCCCGTTTCCAGCGCTGACAATGTCAGCAGGTCGTCGATCAGACGCCCCATGCGTGACGACTGGTCGAGCGCAAGGCGCAGGAAGCGCATGACATCCTCCCGCTCGTAGTCGTCCAGACCGTCGACCAGGGTCTCGAGAAAGCCGCCAATGACGGTCAATGGCGTGCGCAACTCATGCGAGACATTGGCCACGAAGTCGCGCCGCATGGTTTCGAGGCGCTCGAGTTGCGAGATGTCGCGCGACAGTACCATCTGCTGGTCGTCGCCAAAGGGAATGATCTGAACCTGCAGCGTCAGGCCGCTGCGGCGTCCGGACGTCATGATCAGGGGTTCGTCGTGCTTGCCAGCCTGCAGGTAATGTACGAACTCGGGCTGGCGAACCAGATTGGTGACCGGCGCACCGATGTCGCGCGTGTGATCGAGGCCGAAGTGCTGCTCGGCCTTGAGGTTGATCCATTCGATCGTGTCGCTGTCGGAGAGATACAGCACCCCGTCCGGCATGGCCTGGCTGGCGTCATGGAAACGCTCAAGTGCAGACGACAGACGTTCGCGCATGTCGTACGACACCCGCGATCGGCGATTCAGTTCGGCAAAGACCTGCCCCCAGCTCCCGGCCGCGCGCGGCACCGGCGTACCGATTGGCTCACGGCTCCACATGACGAGCCGGATCAGGTTATGCACGTGCCAGCCGAGCAGGAGCAGCACCCCCACGATGAAGGCGGTCAGCCCCCAGGTCACACCGGCAAAGAGGGCGACCGCGGCCGAGACCAGTGCCAGGAGACACAACGCCGACAGCACGCCGGTCCATAAGTAACGCACGGGTCGAATGATGACGCTCCCTGTTTCTCGATGCCGTCCGATTATCGCACGGCGGGCGCGAGGTCCGCCTGAGCCGAAAAGCGATAACCGCTGCCGCGGACCGTCTGCACCAGCGCGTCGTGCCGCGAAGGCTCGAGTGCACAGCGCAGACGACGGATATGCACATCGACCGTGCGCTCTTCGACAAAGACGTGGTCGCCCCACACCTGATCGAGCAATTGCGCACGCGAGTGCACCCGCTCCGGATGGGTCATCAGGAAGTGCAGCAGGCGGAACTCGGTCGGACCCAGGGACAGCGCCTGCTCACCCGCCGTCACCCTGTGAGTTTCGGGGTCCAGCCTCAGGCCACCCAGCTCGACGGGGTCCTCGGTCGCCTGCGGCGCGCGCCTGCGCAGGACCGCCTTGATGCGCGCCACCAGTTCGCGCGGGCTGAAGGGCTTGGTGATGTAGTCGTCGGCACCGGTTTCCAGCCCGCTCACCTTGTCCTGCTCCTCGCCACGGGCGGTCAGCATGATGATCGGGATGCTCCGGGTACGCTCGTCTGCGCGCAAGCGGCGTGCGAAGTCCATGCCGGACGCCCCCGGCAGCATCCAGTCGAGCAGCACCAGATCGGGCAAGGCGTCGCGCACGATGCGCTGCGCCGTTTCGGCGTCCGAGGCACGCACGACATGATGACCCGCGCGGGCGAGATTCGCAGCGATCAGTTCCTGGATTGCAGGTTCGTCTTCGACCAGCAGAATGTTGGCAGGCATAAGCAGTGACTCCCTTTGATTCCGCAGAGTGTATTTCAGCAGTTTGAAGTTTTGATGACACGTCATCACAGTGAAACAGCGGAGCCCGCGTCCGGCGGGGTGCCGGCGGTGCTGCCCCGGTCTTGGCCGGAGGCCGAATCAGGTATCATTGACCTCCCACTTTGAGGCACTCAGTGATGGCCGGACTCGACAAGGACACCCCTCTTCCCACCGCAATCACCTTGCACAGCAAGTCACGCAAGCTTGAAATTGCGTTTGACGACGGCAGCCTGTTCGAACTTCCCTTCGAATTCCTGCGCGTCTACTCGCCTTCGGCAGAGGTGCGCGGTCATGGCGCAGGGCAGGAAACGCTGCAGCAGGGCAAACGCGACGTCGACGTCGTTGCGCTCGAGCCCGTCGGCAACTATGCGATCAAGCCCGTCTTCGATGACGGTCACGACAGCGGACTCTACTCCTGGGACTACCTCTACCTGCTCGGTCGCAATCAGACCGAAATGTGGCAGGACTACCTCGAGCGCCTCGAGCGGGACCATGGAACCCGGGACCCGGCACTCGTCCCGCCGCCAGCGCCCAAGGGCGGTTGCGGCAGCCACCATCACTGATATCGCCATGAAAGAAAACACCACCCACTTCGGCTTCGAGACCGTCGCCGAAGAGCAGAAACAGAAAAAAGTCGCCGAGGTGTTCTCGTCGGTCGCACAGAAGTACGACGTGATGAACGACCTGATGTCGTTCGGCCTGCACCGGATCTGGAAGGCGTTCACCATCCAGATTTCCGGCGTGCGTAGCGGCGACCGCGTCCTCGACGTTGCCGGCGGCACTGCCGACCTCTCCCTCGCCTTCGCACGCAAGGTCGGCGAGCGCGGACAGGTGTGGCTCACCGACATCAACCATGCGATGCTCTCCCGTGGCCGCGACCGCGTTGTCGACAAGGGTTTCCCCCTGCCCGTGGCACAGTGCAACGCAGAGAAGCTGCCCTTTCCGGACGACTGGTTCGATTGCGTCACGGTTGCTTTCGGACTGCGCAACATGACCCACAAGGATGTCGCCCTGGCCGAGATGCGGCGCGTGCTGCGCCCGGGCGGACGCCTGCTCGTACTCGAGTTTTCAAAGGTGTGGAAACCGCTCGCTCCGGTGTACGACCTGTACTCCTTCAAGCTTCTGCCGTGGATGGGCAACAAGGTCGCCGACGATGCCGACAGCTACCGTTACCTGGCCGAATCCATCCGCATGCACCCGGGTCAGGAAGAACTTAAGACCATGATGGAACAAGCTGGCCTTCAGCGTGTCGACTACTTCAACCTCAGCGCGGGCGTCGTCGCCTTGCACCGTGGCTACAAACTTTGATCAACGGAGACTCAAGAACAATGAAGCACCTCTTCCTTTCCCTGGTGATGGTGATTTTCACCTTCGGCATCGCGGCGCCTGAAGCCGAGGCGAAACGCCTTGGCGGTGGCAGCAGCTTCGGCATGAAGCGCTCAACGCCGCCCGCAGTGTCACCCACGCGTCCGTCTGCAGCGCCTCCTGCAGCCGCCGCCGCACAGCCCCGTCGTTCGTGGATGGGTCCGATTGCCGGTCTGGCAGCCGGTCTTGGCCTCGCCGCATTGTTCTCCAGCCTTGGCATGGGTGAGGGTTTCGCCAACTTCGTCATGATCGCCCTGCTCGCCGTCGCTGGCGTGATGCTGTTCAAGTTCCTGTTCCGTCGTGGCGCTTCGCCGCAGGCCCGGGGCATGCAGTACGCCGGTGCGACGCAGGGACAGGGTGCAAGCCCGCTCAACCCGCAGAACGCTCCGGCAATGCCTGCGGGCGGCGCGTCGACCGGCGCACCGCTTGCATCGCCGGCTGTGGCGAACTTTGATGCCGAAGGCTTTGCCCGTCAGGCCAAGCTGAACTTCATCCGCCTTCAGACTGCCAACGACTCGGCAAACCTTGAAGACTTGCGCGAGTTCACCACGCCCGAAGTGTATGCAGAGATCAGCGTGCAGATCGCCGAGCGTGGCGACGCACCGCAACGCACTGACGTCGTTGAGCTCAACGCGGAAGTGATCGAGGTCGTAGAAGAAAGCGATCGCTACATCGTCAGCGTTCGCTTCACCGGACTCCTGCGCGAGGACGAAGCAGCTGCGCCCGCCGCACTCGATGAAGTCTGGCACCTCGTGAAGCCGGTCAGCGGCGATGCCGGCTGGCGTGTTGCCGGCATTCAGCAAGCCAACTGATTCCACACACACGAAGAAACGGGGGCCCAGGCCCCCGTACTTACATGATCGACAGCCTCTTTATCTCTGGCGCCAACCATCTGCTTGCCCAGTCTGGCTGGGCGCGCAGCCGACTGCAGCCTCATGCCGGAAAACGGGCACGGCTGGACATTTCTCCGGTTTCAATCGACTTCTCGATCACGGCCGAGGGTCATTTCGCTGCCTGCAGCAGCGATGAGTCACCCGACGTAAGCCTGCAGCTGCCGCTGAGCGCGTCTCCGCGCGCCCTGAACGGTGGCATCGAGGCCTTGATGTCCCAGGTGCGCATCACGGGCAACGCCGAATTTGCCGATGCACTGGGCTTTGTATTCCGCCACCTGCGCTGGGACCTCGAAGAGGACCTTTCCCGCGTCGTGGGGGATATTGCCGCTCATCGCATCGTCAGCACCGGCATTGCCCTTGGCAAGGCACAGCAACGGCTTGCCGCCAGCCTCAGCGGGAACACCGTGGAATACCTGACCGAGGAACAGCCGATACTGACCTCGAAACCGATGGTCGCGACCTTCGATGACGACATCCGCGGTTTTCGTGACGCGGTGGCACGGCTGGAGAAGCGTATCGACCGCCTTGGGCAGCGCACCGGGCGCGCACGACGCTGAACAGTCGCCGTGAATGGCACGCAAGCGACAGACGTAAAAAAGGCAGCCGGATCGGCTGCCTTTTTTTCACCTTGCCGCATTCAGCGCGGCTCGGTGATGCTCAGCTGCGCTTGCGCAGCTTCTGGATCGCTGCGATCTGAGCAATCGCCTCGCTCAGTTCAGCCTGTGCCTTGGCGTAGTCAAGCTGGGCGCTCTGGTTGGAAAGCGCTTCTTCTGCCTTGCGCTTGGCTTCCAGTGCCTTCGCTTCGTCGAGATCCTTGCCGCGAATCGCGGTGTCTGCCAGCACGGTCACCAGACCGGGCTGAACCTCAAGGATGCCGCCAGCAACAAAGACCAGCTCTTCTTCCGCCTGATTCGGAACCTTGACCCGTACCGCACCCGGTCTGATCCGGGTCATCAGCGGCATGTGTCCGGGCAGGATGCCGAGTTCACCCGCCTCGCCAGGCAGCGCGACGAACTCCGCCAGCCCGGAAAAAATCTGCTCTTCCGCACTGACGATGTCTACGTGAACCGTCATAGCCATGGTATGTCCTCTTCAATTCCGCGCGACGGAGATCGCCGCGCGGGTGAGCGAATTACTGGAGCTTCTTCGCTTTCTCGATGGCCTCTTCGATGCCGCCGACCATGTAGAAAGCCTGTTCGGGCATGGAGTCACACTCGCCGCTCACGATCATCTTGAAGCCCTTGATCGTGTCGTTGAGGGTCACGTACTTGCCGGGCGAACCGGTGAAGACTTCCGCAACGTGGAAGGGCTGCGACAGGAAGCGCTGGATCTTACGCGCACGGCCCACGGCGAGCTTGTCTTCGGGAGACAGTTCGTCCATGCCCAGAATCGCGATGATGTCACGCAGTTCCTTGTACTTCTGCAGCGTCTGCTGAACCTGACGAGCCACGTTGTAGTGCTCTTCACCCACAACCAGCGGGTCGAGCTGGCGGCTGGTGGAGTCGAGCGGATCGACGGCCGGGTAGATACCCAGAGCGGCGATGTCACGCGACAGCACGACGGTGGAGTCGAGGTGCAGGAAGGTCGTTGCAGGCGACGGGTCGGTCAAGTCATCCGCAGGCACATACACGGCCTGGATGGAGGTAATCGAACCCACCTTGGTCGAGGTAATACGCTCTTGCAGACGGCCCATTTCTTCAGCCAGCGTCGGCTGATAGCCCACGGCAGAAGGCATACGGCCCAGCAGTGCGGACACTTCGGTACCGGCCAGCGTGTAGCGGTAGATGTTATCCACGAAGAACAGGATGTCGCGGCCGTCGTCACGGAAACGCTCGGCCATCGTCAGGCCGGTCAGCGCCACGCGCAGACGGTTGCCCGGAGGTTCGTTCATCTGACCGAACACCATCGCAACCTTGTCGAGAACGTTGGAGTCCTTCATCTCGTGGTAGAAGTCGTTACCCTCACGAGTACGCTCACCCACACCAGCAAACACCGACAGACCTGCGTGCTGCTTGGCGATGTTGTTGATGAGTTCCATCATGTTCACCGTCTTGCCCACACCGGCGCCGCCGAACAGGCCGACCTTACCGCCCTTGGCGAACGGGCAGATCAGATCGATAACCTTGATGCCGGTTTCGAGCAGTTCGACTGAAGGCGAAAGTTCGTCGAACTTCGGTGCCTTCTGGTGAATCTGACGCTTCTCTTCGCATTCGATCGGACCAGCTTCGTCGATCGGGCGACCCAGCACGTCCATGATGCGGCCGAGGGTGCCTTCACCGACCGGAACCGAGATGCCGGCGCCGGTGCTGCCAACCTTCATTCCGCGGCGCAGGCCATCGGACGAGCCCATCGCAATGGTACGCACCACGCCATCGCCGAGTTGCTGCTGGACCTCGAAGGTCAAGCCGTCTTCGGCAAAGGAGTTGGCAGCGTCTTCGAGCTTCAGAGCCTCATAAATCTTGGGCATCGCGTCGCGCGGGAACTGAATGTCCACCACCGCGCCGATGCACTGAACGATCGTACCAGTACTCATCGTTTTTCCTTAATTCAATAATCCGTTAGACCGCCGCGGCGCCGCTGACGATTTCCGACAGCTCTTTGGTGATCGCGGCCTGGCGGGTCTTGTTGTAGACCAGCTGAAGCTCGCCAATCACGTTCTTCGCATTGTCGGAAGCAGCCTTCATTGCCACCATACGTGCGCTCTGCTCGGAAGCCATGCTCTCGGCCACTGCCTGATACACCAGCGCTTCGACGTAACGCACCAGCATTTCGTCGATCACGACTTGCGGATCGGGCTCGTAGAGGTAGTCCCACGAAGTGTCGGGCGTACCCAGCTTCTCGCCGGTCAGCGGCAGCAGCTGTTCGAGCATGGGTTCCTGCTTCATCGTATTGATGAAACGGGTATAGACCACGTAGACCGCGTCGAGCTCGCCGTTCTGGAAAGCATCGAGCATCACCTTGACCGGGCCGATGAGCTTTTCAAGGTGCGGCGTGTCGCCCAACTGCACGACATGCGAAGCAACCTTGGCGCCCACCCTTTGCATGAAACCGAAACCCTTGTTGCCGATGCAGCAGGCACGGATCTCGGTTGCACCAGCGGCTTCCCATTCCTTCATCGCAGTCACGGCTACGCGCTGGACGTTGGTGTTCATGCCGCCACAAAGGCCCTTATCGGTCGTCACCAGAATCAAGCCCACCCGCTTGACCTGGTCCTTGCGGACCAGGAAGGGGTGTTGGTATTCAGTTACATTGGCCTGAGACAGGTTCGCGGCGAGTCGGCGGATCTTTTCGGCATAGGGTCGGGCAGAGCGCATCCGGTCCTGCGCCTTGCGCATTTTGGATGCGGCCACCATTTCCATGGCCTTGGTGATCTTGCGCGTGTTTTGCACGCTCTTGATCTTGGTACGGATTTCCTTACCGCTAGCCATATTCCGTCTCCGTCCGCAGCGTTAAGCCCAGCTCTTCTTGAACTCGGTGATCGCAGCGACCAGGAGCTTCTCGCCGTCGGCGTCGAGTTCCTTGGTGTCGGCGATCTTCTTCACGAGATCAGCGTTCTTGGTCTTCACGAACTGCTGCAGGCCGGATTCGAAGGCCAGCAGGCGCGGCACGTCGACATCGTCGAAGTAACCGTTGTTCACCGCGTAAAGCGTGATGGCCATGTCCGAGATCGACAGCGGCGAGTACTGAGCCTGCTTCATCAGCTCGGTCACGCGGCGACCACGCTCGAGCTGCTTGCGGGTTGCGTCGTCGAGGTCGGAAGCAAACTGGGCAAACGCTGCGAGTTCGCGGTACTGCGCCAAGTCGGTACGGATACCACCGGAGAGCTTCTTGATGACCTTGGTCTGGGCCGAACCACCGACTCGCGACACCGAGATACCGGCGTTGATAGCGGGACGGATACCGGCGTTGAAGAGGTCGGTCTCAAGAAAGATCTGGCCGTCGGTAATCGAAATCACGTTGGTCGGAACGAACGCGGAAACGTCGCCGGCCTGGGTTTCGATGATCGGCAGCGCGGTCAGCGAACCGGTCTTGCCCTTCACTTCGCCGTTGGTGAACTTCTCGACGTAGTCGGCGTTCACACGAGCGGCGCGCTCGAGCAGGCGAGAGTGCAGATAGAACACGTCGCCCGGGTAAGCTTCACGGCCCGGCGGACGGCGCAGCAGCAGGGATACCTGACGGTAGGCCCAGGCCTGCTTGGTCAGATCGTCATAAACGATCATCGCGTCCATGCCGCGGTCGCGGAAGTACTCGCCCATCGTGCAGCCGGAATAGGCCGACAGGTACTGCATGGCAGCAGATTCGGAAGCGGTTGCGGCCACGACGATGGTGTATTCCATCGCGCCGTTCTCTTCCAGCTTGCGCACCACGTTGGCGACGGTCGAAGCCTTCTGACCGATTGCCACGTAGACGCAGAACATGTTCTGGCCTTTCTGGTTGATGATCGCATCAACCGCGACGGCCGTCTTACCAGTCTGGCGGTCACCAATGATCAGCTCGCGCTGACCACGGCCGATCGGCACCATGGAGTCGACCGACTTCAGACCGGTCTGAACCGGCTGGGAGACGGACTGACGTTCGATAACGCCCGGCGCGACCTTTTCGATCTTGTCGGTCAGCTTGGCGTTGATCGGGCCCTTGCCGTCGATCGGCTGGCCCAGTGCGTTCACGACACGGCCGATCAGCTCGGGGCCGACAGGCACTTCGAGAATGCGGCCGGTAGCCTTGACGGTGTCGCCTTCGGTGATTTGCTCGTATTCGCCGAGCACAACGGCACCGACGGAGTCACGCTCGAGGTTGAGCGCGAGGCCGTAGGTGTTGCCGGGAAACTCCAGCATTTCGCCTTGCATGACGTCGGTCAGGCCGTGGATGCGGGTGATACCGTCCGTGACGGAGACCACCGTACCCTCGTTACGCGACGTGGCGGCGAGCTGCAGGTTCTGGATCCGGCTCTTAATCAGGTCACTGATTTCAGAGGGGTTGAGTTGCATAGATGTATGCTCCTAGTTCTTAAGCGCAGCGGCCATGTTCGCGAGCTTGCCGCGGACCGAGGCGTCGATCACTTCGTCGCCAATGGCGATGCGGACCCCACCGATAAGCTCGGGGTCGATACTGACACTCACGTCGAGCTTGGTCTTGAAGCGGGCTTCAAGATCAGCTTTCAGCGAAGCCAGTGCGGCATCGTCAAGCGGGAAGGCTGAGGCGATTTTTGCCTCAAGGACGCCCTCATGTTCGTTCTTCAGTGCAACGAACAGGTCACGGATCTCCGGAAGCACTTGCAGACGTTCTCCTTCCACGAGGACGCGGATGAAGTTCTGCTGTTCGGCGCTCAGATCACCAGCAACTTCCAGCATCAGCTTGTTCAGCTGTTCGCCGGAAAACTTGGGATCATTGAAGAGCGCCAGCATTTCGGAGTCGGCTGCCACGGAGGCGAGCCGATCCAGCACTTCCGACCAAGGCCCCAGCGCACCTGCCCCGCGAGCCAGCTCGAAGGCGGCATCGGCATAGGGACGCGCGATGGTGACATTCTCGGCCATGACTTATTGCAGTTCCTGTTTCAGGTTGGCAAGCAGCTCGGCATGCACCTGGGTGTTGATCTCGCGGCGCAGGATCTTCTCTGCACCGGCAACAGCCAGATGGGCGACCTGGTCGCGCAGGGCTTCCTTGGCGCGCTGGGCAGCAGTGCCGGCTTCGGCTTCGGCTGCTTCACGTGCGGCGGCGATGATGCGGTTGGCTTCGGCACGGGCCTCGTCGACCAGTTGGCTCGCCTGCTTTTCAGCAGAGGCGCGCACGTCACCCGCGGATTCGCGAGCCTTGCGCAGTTCCTCGACGACCTTCTTTTCGGCAAGTGCCAGATCCGACTTAGCCTTATCCGCAGCTGTCAGCCCGTCTGCGATCTTTTTCGCACGCTCGTCAAGTGCCTTCACAATGGGCGGCCACACGAACTTCATCGTGAACCACGCCAGAATGAAGAACACAACGAGCTGAGCTATCAGAGTTGCGTTCAAATTCACTGTTCTTGGCCCTCAGGTATGTTGAGAGGAACTCGAACCGATTAAAGCTGGAACGGGTTGGCGAAGGCGAACATCATGGCGATACCAACGCCGATCAGGAACGCAGCGTCGATCAGACCAGCCAGCAGGAACATCTTGGTTTGCAGGGCGTTCATCAGTTCGGGCTGACGTGCCGAGGCTTCGAGGTACTTGGAACCCATGATGCCGATACCGATACATGCACCGATGGCGCCCAGACCAATGATCAGACCGGCAGCCAGAGCAACAAAACCCAGAACGTTTTCCATGACAACTCCTTACTAAAGGTGATTGAGTTTAAAACCAGGTACTGCGAGAAAAGATTAGTGACCTTCGTGAGCCTGACCGATGTACACCAGGGTCAGCATCATGAAGATGAAGGCCTGCAGGGTAATGATCAGGATATGGAAGACCGCCCAGATCGAGCCGGCAATGACGTGACCCACGAAACCGAACACGGTTGCGGTCGAGCCAAGCAGCGCAATCAGAATGAAGATGAGTTCGCCAGCATACATGTTGCCGAACAGTCGCATGCCGTGAGATACGGTCTTGGCGACGAATTCGATCATCTGCATCGCGAAGTTGATCGGATACAGCAGCGGGTGGCTGCCGAAGGGCGCGGTGAAGAGCTCGTGAATCCAGCCCGACAGACCCTTGATCTTGATGTTGTAGTAAAGACACAGCAGCAGCACGCCGGAGGACATGCCGAGCGTGGCAGAGAGGTCGGCCGTCGCGACGACACGCATGTAGGCATGCGCCGGATCGCCGCCTGCGGATGCATAGACGCCTTCCCAGATGCGCGGCAGCAGATCGACCGGCACCAGGTCCATGGCGTTCATCAGGAAGATCCAGACGAATACGGTCAGCGCGAGCGGGGCAACGAACTTGCGCGACTCGGCGCTGTGAATGATGCCCTTGGCCTGGTCGGCCACCATTTCGACCATCAGCTCGACGAAGCCCTGGAAGCGGCCCGGCACGCCTGAGGTGGCCTTGCGCGCGGCAAGCCACAACAGGAACACGGTGAGCAGGCCGATCGAGATCGAATAGAACATCGAATCGAGGTTGATGACGCTCCAGTCGATGATGTTCTCTTGAGCGTGACCAGTGGAATTGAGGTGCGTCAGGTGATGAACGACGTACTCGGATGCGGTGGGTGCGTTGCCAGCCATAGTCAGGTCTTTACCAAAAATGCAAATAAATTCGCTTTCAGTGCCAGTACCAGCCCGATCAGGAGAGCGCCCCAATGGACGTCTGCATAAACGGCAAGTACTAGCCCCAGTAATCCGACAATCGAGGCGAGCTTGATGAACTCACCTGCAACAAAGGCGGTCACAGTCGCTGTGCCGTTGCGACGTGTCGTCAGCATCAGCCGCCAGGCGAAGAACCAGCTTGGCACAACACAGGCCAGCCCGCCGGACGCAGCAGACACCGCGCCACGCACCCCGAAAAAAACGGCCGCAATGGCCGTTGCCAGAATGGTTGCGCCTAGTTGCAGCAGGACTGCCTTGTGCATCCGTTCCTCACCAAGCGACGCGCACACAGCCGCGCCCGCCTAAAAATCCCGGCAATACTAGGGGTTAACCGTAGTAAAGTCAATTCGTGCATGTGCAAAAACAACGTCGCGGCGATTTCGCGGGCTCGACACTTATATAAGATAAATCATTGCATTCATTGAGGGATTTGATGCAGTGCACGAATACGAAACCATGAATCCGGACTACCCACGCCACATCGACCCGCCCATGCCGGACAGATCGGCAACGGACGTCCATCATATGCCTGGATGCCTGCGAGCAGTGATTGAACGCGGCCTTTCTGGCACGGGCTCCGACCGTTCTTCGGGACGACACATTGCGCGGGGAGCATTCGAGCACAAGGGCATGTGCGCATGAGTCATCAGTTTTCGCTGCTGCGCCAGCGACGCTTTCTGCCATTTTTTCTGACGCAGTTCCTCGGCGCCTTCAACGACAACCTGTACAAGAATGCGCTTGTCGTACTGCTGACCTTTCAGGCGATGCGGTATACGTCGCTTTCGCCTGGCATCCTGGTGAATCTGTGCGCAGGCCTGTTCATCCTGCCGTTTTTCCTGTTCTCCGCCACGGCGGGGCAGATTGCCGACAAGTATGAGAAGAGCCGCCTGATCCGCATCACCAAGTTGCTCGAAATCGGCGTCATGCTGCTGGCAAGCCTTGCATTCGTGCTCGACGCGCTGTCGCTGATGCTTGTCTGCCTGTTCCTGATGGGCGCGCAGTCCGCGCTGTTCGGTCCGGTCAAGTATGCAATACTCCCCCAGCACCTTGCCGCCGACGAGCTGATCGGTGGCAATGCGCTCGTCGAGTCGGGCACCTTCGTCGCCATCCTGATCGGCACCCTCGCCGGGGGCGTACTGATCAGCGTTGCCGGTGGCAGCGCATGGATCTCCGCAACGGCCCTGCTGCTGGCGATTCTTGGCTATGTTTCGAGCCGGGGCATTCCGGTCGCACCTGCGGCCTCGCCCGCGCTTCGCATCAACTGGAACCCGATCACCGAGACCTGGCGCGGATTCCAGTTCACACGACGCAACCGCACCGTATTCCTGTCGATTCTCGGCGTGTCGTGGTTCTGGTTCTACGGCGCGCTGTTTCTTTCGCAGTTTCCGGCCTATGCCAAGGATATGCTCGGCGGCGACGCGCATGCTGTGGTGCTGCTGCTTGCCGTGTTCTCCATCGGCATCGGCCTGGGTTCGCTGCTGTGCGAGCGGCTTTCGGGCGGCAGGGTCGAGCTCGGCCTGGTTCCGTTCGGCTCCGTGGGCTTGACCCTGTTCGCTCTCGACCTGTGGTGGAGCAGCCCGCTCGCGGTCGCCGGCGGCACTCCGTTGCCACTGACTGAAGTCCTTTCAACCCCGGGTGTGTGGCGCGTTCTGCTCGACCTCGTCGGGATCGGCACCTTTGGCGGATTCTTCATCGTCCCGCTGTACGCACTGATTCAGAGCCGCAGCGAACAGGCCCACCGCTCACGCATCATTGCCGGCAACAACATCCTCAATGCCCTGTTCATGGTGGTCGCTGCCGGCATGGGTGCAGGCCTGCTGGCCGCCGGCTTCAGCGTGCCTCAGCTCTTTCTCGTCACCGCCGTGCTGAACGCACTGGTCGCGCTCTACATCTACGCCCTGGTGCCCGAGTTCGCGCTGCGTTTTCTGGTGTGGCTGCTGGTTCACACGGTGTACAGACTCAGGACGAAAGGCATTGAGAACATCCCCGCAAGCGGTCCGGCGGTGCTGGTCTGCAACCATGTTAGCTTTGTCGATGCCATGATCATCATGGCCGCAAGCCCGCGGCCGGTGCGCTTCGTCATGGACCATCGCATTTTTTCCATGCCGCTGCTGTCGTTTGTCTTCAGGGTCAGCGGGGCGATCCCGATTGCACCGGCAAAGGACGATCCCTCCATGCTCGAGCGCGCTTTCGACGAAGTCGCGCGGACGCTGGAGGCCGGCGACCTGGTGGCAGTGTTCCCGGAAGGCCGGATCACCGACAATGGCGAGCTTTGCCCCTTCCGTCCGGGTATCCGCCGCATTGTCGAGCGGACGCCGGTTCCGGTGGTGCCGATGGCATTGCGTGGACTGTGGGGCAGCACGTTCTCGCGCAAGGACGGTCCCGCGCTGTCGCATCCGCTGCGACGCGGAATCTTCAGCCGCATCGAACTCGCCGTAGCCGCCCCGGTGCCGCCGGCCGCGGCACACCCGGAATACCTGCAGCAACAGGTAAGCGCCTTGCGCGGCGATCGTCGCTGAGGGCAAGAGAAGGATGATTTGATGAGTTTTTTCTTGTGGGTTGCCGCAGGCGCGATGCTGGGCCTGATCGACGGCGTGAGTGTTGCGTTTCTCGGTGCAGTGCTCGGCGGAATGATTGCGAGCCTGCGCAAGGAGCGCGCTCAGACGCTGGCCCGCCATGAGGGCAGGATTGCCGCACTCGAACGCGAACTCGACGCGCTCAACATGCGGCTGGGCGAGAATCGTGGCAGCGCGACGGCCAGCGCCGCCGCAGCTCGCATCGCACAGGCGAACACCGCAGCATCACACGCCGATGCTGCGCCCGAGCTCCCGGCGTCACCGGACGCGCGCGTCGTCATGGAGGACACGGGCGCAGCCAATGCGTCCGCACATCCGGCGGGTGCGGATCCGACCCGGACCATCGACACGCCCCCGCAGCAAGTGGGCGCCCGCAACAGCGATCCGGCAACACAGATCGATCTCGACGCCCTCTATACCCGCTGCCGCGACTGGTTCTTCGGCGGCAACACGCTGGTACGCACCGGCATTCTGGTGCTGTTCTTCGGCCTCGCCTTCCTCGTCCGCTATGCGATGGAGAACGCGATGCTGCCGCCCGAGCTGCGCCTTGCCGGCATCGCCTGCGTGGGCATCGCGCTCGGGGCCGTCGGCTGGCGCCTGCGCCATGTGCGTCGGGGCTATGCGCTGAGCCTGCAGGGCGGTGGCATCGCCGTGCTCTATCTCACCGCGTTTGCAGCGCTGCGCCTGTACGGGATCATGCCGGCGGGCACCGCCTTCGCGGTGATGCTCGCCCTGGTCGGTGTCGCCGCCTTTCTCGCCATCCGCCAGGACGCCGCGATCCTCGCCATCATCGGCAGTGCAGGCGGCTTTGCCGCACCCATTCTGGCTTCGACCGGCGGTGGCAGCCACGTTCAGCTGTTTACCTATTACGCCCTGCTCAATGCGGGCGTGCTGCTGCTGGCCTGGCGCAAGGCGTGGCGCGGACTCAACCTGACCGGCTTCATCTTCACCTTTGCCATCGGTCTCGCCTGGGGCGCGCGTTTCTATCACCCCTGGTATTTCAGCACCACAGAGCCTTTCCTCCTGCTGTTCTTCCTGATGTATGTTGCGGCCGCGGTGAGCTACGCATGGAAGCAGGCCCCCGCGCTGCGCGACCCGGTCGACGGCACCCTGGTGTTCGGCGTCCCGGTGGTCGGCTTCGGCTTGCAGGCCGCACTGGTGCACGGCATGCCCTACGCCCTGGCCTGGAGTGCCGCTGCCGTGGGTGTTTTCTACCTCGTGCTGGCAGCGGCGCTGAAGCGCGTGCGCAAACCCGATCTCGAACTCCTCGTCGCCAGCTTCGTTGCGCTCGGCATTGCCTTCCTCAGCCTTGCCATTCCACTTGCATTCGACGGACGCTGGAGCGCTGCAGCCTGGGCGCTCGAGGGCGCGGCGCTGTGGTGGATCGGACGGCGTCAGCAGCGCCGGCTGCCGGCGGCAAGCGGTCTGCTGTTGCAGGCTGGTGCGGGCGTGCTGTTTGCTGCCGACCTGGCTCAGCACAGCGGGCTGCGCAACCTGCCCGTCATGAACAGCGCTTTTCTTGGCAGCACGATGATTGCAGGCGCGGGTTTCGTCAGCGCGTGGCTCGCTGCAAGCCAGCCGCAAGCCTCAAAATGGTCGCAGCGGATCACCCATGCGCTGCTGGTCTGGGCATGGCTGTGGTGGCTCGGTGGCGCCTGGGCCGAGATCGACACCCATCTTGCGACCGGCTACCAGCCCGCCGCTGCGCTCGCGCTGTTCGCACTCAGCGGCGCACTCGCATGCGCGCTGGCGCCCAGGCTGACCTGGCCAGGCCTGCTCAGCGCCGGCCTGCTGCCGCTCGGCGGCATGATGCTGGCACTGGGCCAGACCATTGCCTATGGCGTTCCGCCGTCGGGCTTCGGCGGCTGGCTTGCATGGCCGCTCGGACTCGCACTTCACGCCTACAGCCTGCGCGCACTCGACGGTGGCCGGCTCGATCGTCCGGTGCTCACCCTCGCGCACGCAGCCGGGGTGTGGGTGCTGGCCCTCGCCCTGTCGCAGGAAGCCGGCCTGCAACTGGCCAGCATGGCCGTCGGCCACGGCTGGCAGCTCGCCGCCCATGCGCTTCCGCCTGCACTGTTGCTGGCCGGGATTGCCCGCATGGCACAGGATGAGAACTGGCCAATGCGGCCGTGGAAGAATGCCTATCAGCTGTGGGCTGCAGGCCCACTGGCACTCGCGCTGGGCCTGTGGTCGCTGGGGGTCCATTCATATGGCGACGGCAGCGCGGCCCCCTTCGCCTATCTGCCACTGCTCAATCCGCTCGACCTGACGCTGGCGATCGCACTTGGCGCCATCGCATGGTGGCTGCGCCGGGGCGAGGGCGCGATCACCAGCGTCGCCGGCCCCTTGATCCGCCTGCAGGGCGCGCTCGGGCTGGTCGCCTTCATCGCTGCCAACGCCGCACTGCTGCGCGCAATGCATCACATGACGGGCGTCCCGTGGACGCTGTCGCAGCTCCTGGGAGACGACACCACCCAGGCGGCGCTGTCGCTGTTCTGGGCCATTCTTGGGCTGGGGCTGATGCTGCTCGCCAACCGCCGCGCAAGTCGTGCGACCTGGCTTGCGGGTGCCGGCCTGATGGCGGCGGTGGTGTGCAAGCTCTTCGTGGTGGACATGGCGGCCAGCGGCACGCTGACGCGCATCGTGTCCTTCATTGGCGCCGGCATGCTGTTGCTGGTGGTGGGCTACTTCTCGCCGCTGCCGCCCAAAGCGGATGCGGCAGCGCAGGCTGAAGCCGCAGGCTAAGGCCTGCGGCCCACGGATACGGCCCGGTACCGGGCCGCACGCGCTCAGCGCAGGCGACCGAGCAGGCCGTCGAGCTGGTCGAGGCTGCCGAAGCGGATCGTGACCTCGCCCGCGCCTTTCTTGTTGGCCTTGATCTTCACCGTGGCACCGATGGTGTCGGCGATTTCCTCTTCGAGACGAACGAGGTCGCGGTCCAGCGGCTGTGCCGCCTTCTTCTGCCGCGGGTTCAGCGTATGCTGCACCAGGCGCTCGGTATCGCGCACAGACAGTTGTCTGGCGGCAACCAGGTTGGCGAGCTGAATCTGGCTCGCGGCGTCGAGCGGCAACAGGGCGCGGGCATGGCCCATGTCGATGTCACCGGCCATCAGCAGTTCCTGCACCGGCTTGGCCAGATTGAGCAGGCGCAGCAGGTTGGAGGCGGCCGGACGCGAACGCCCCACCGCATCGGCAGCCTGCTGATGGGTCATGGCGAACTCGTCGATCAGGCGCTGGATGCCACCTGCTTCTTCGAGCGGATTGAGGTCTTCACGCTGGATGTTCTCGATCAGCGACATCGCCAGGGCGGCTTCGTCGGGAATCTCGCGCACCAGGCAGGGCACCTCGTCCAGACCGGCAATCTGTGCTGCCCGCCAGCGCCGTTCACCCGCGATGATCTCGTACTCATCCTCTCCGACCAGGCGGACGAGGATGGGTTGCATCACCCCCTGGGCCTTGATCGAGGCCGCCAGTTCCTCCAGCGACCCCGGATCCATGCGCGTACGCGGCTGATACTTGCCGGGCTGCAGCGCATCGGTGGGCAGCGTCTGCAAGGCGCCCTTTTCGGATTCATCCTCGCGGTTGGCGGCCAGCAATGCATCGAGGCCGCGGCCGAGGCCTTTGAGTTTGGGTGGGCTCATGCGGTCGTCTTTGTTTTGGAGTGGCTCATTGAATGGCGGGCAGTGTCTCTCACAAGGTCTTTACGCGCTCGATCATCTCGGCGGCAAAGGCCATGTAAGCCTGCGCGCCCTTGGCCGACTTGTCGAACACCACGCCGGGCATGCCGTGGCTGGGCGCTTCGGCCAGGCGCACGTTGCGCGGAACGATGGCGGAGAACACCTTGTCGCCGAAGTGTCCCTCGAGCTGGGCCGAGACCTGCTGTTGCAGCGTGACGCGCGGGTCGAACATGACGCGCAGCAGACCGATGATCTTGAGATCGCGGTTCAGGTTGGCGTGCACCTTCTTGATCGAGCTGACCAGGTCGGACAAGCCCTCGAGCGCGTAGTACTCGCACTGCATCGGGATGATCACGCCATGCGCGGCGCACAGGCCGTTCAGGGTGAGCAGCGACAGCGAGGGCGGGCAGTCGATGAGGATGAAGTCGTAGTCGGCATCGAAGGGCGCGAGCGCATCCCGCAGCCGCTTTTCGCGCTTCTCGAGATTGACCAGTTCGACTTCCGCACCGGCGAGGTCGCGGTTGGCGGGCAGGACGTCGTAGCCACCGGTGGACGAGTTGACGCGCACGTCGGCAAGCCCGGACAGCCCCACCAGCAGGTGATAGACGGAGGTGGTCAGGCTGCGCTTCTCCACCCCGCTGCCCATGGTTGCATTGCCCTGCGGATCGAGGTCGATGAGCAGGGTGCGCTGACCCGCCTGATGCAGGGCAGCAGCGAGATTGACGCAGGTGGTGGTCTTGCCCACCCCGCCTTTCTGGTTGGCTACACAGAAAATACGAGCCATGGTCGAGTTCAGAAGCTTCCGGTTGCAGGACGCGCACACGGTGTGCGCGTCCTCAAGTGTAGTTCAATGCGGCAGCGCAGCACGCGCGCCGGGCGTAATTTAAGCAGCATGTCCTGCAGGACTGCGGCGAATGATCAGCAGGTGGCGCTCGGCATCCAGCCCCGGCACCGTGAGTGGATGCACCTCGCTCAGCGCCCATCCGGCAGGCAGCACGGCAAGCTCATCGGCCGGATGCACGCCCTTCATCGCGTACAGCGCCCCACCCTCGGCCACCAGGTGACCGGCGAGATTGACGAAATCGGCCAGGCTGGAGAAGGCGCGCGAAATGACGCCGTCGGCCGCGCCGCCCGGCAGGCGATCGGGCTGTACCTGCTCGACCCGCGCGTTGATCACGCTGAAGTTGCCCAGCTTGAGCTCGATCTTGGCCTGCTGCTGAAACGTCGCCTTCTTGTTGACCGTTTCCACCGAGCTCACCACCAGTCCACTGCGCACGATGGCCAGCGGAATGCCGGGCAGGCCGCCGCCGGAACCGATGTCGGCGAGCTTGCCCAGATCGCCCACCCAGGGCAGCACGGCGAGCGAATCTAGCAGGTGATGGGTGATCACTTCACGCGGATCGCGCAAGGCAGTGAGGTTGTAGACCCTGTTCCACTTCAGCAGCAGCTCACCGAACGCGAGCAGGCGATCGACGGTTTCCTGCGGCAGCACAAGGCCGAGCGCCGCGATGCCCTCGTTCAGTTCGCGGGCGTGGGAAGCAAGTGCGCCACTCATGCCAGCTTCCGTCCTTCGTCCGCACGCGCAGCCAGATCGCGGCGCTTGAGCCACACCAGGAGCAGCGAAATCGCCGCCGGCGTGATGCCCTGGATGCGTCCGGCCTGGCCGATGGTTTCAGGTCTGTTGAGGTTGAGCTTCTGCTGCACTTCCTTGGACAGCCCCCGCACCTCGGAGTAATCGAGCGTGGGCGGCAGCGGCGTGGACTCGGCCTGCAGCTGACGCGCCACCTCGTCGTCCTGGCGGTCGATGTAACCCTGATACTTGGCCGCAATCTCCAGCTGCTCGACCACCTGCAGATCGGCTTCCGGCTGCTCGGGCGCGCCCGGCAGGCTCATCAGGGCCGCATAGCTGGTTTCGGGCCGGCGCAGCAGTTCGAAGTAGCGGTACTCGCGCTCGAGCGGCTTGCCGAACACGCGGATCTGGTCTTCAGCCGGAATCGCATCCGGGCGCGCCCAGCTCGACTTGAGGCGGGCGGATTCGCGCTCGATCGCCTCGCGCTTGGCGCAGAAGGCCGCCCAGCGCACATCATCGACCAGGCCAAGCTCGCGGCCCCGTTCGGTGAGGCGCAGATCGGCATTGTCTTCGCGCAGCTTGAGGCGGTACTCGGCGCGCGAGGTGAACATCCGGTACGGCTCGGCCACACCCCGCGTGATGAGATCGTCGACCAGCACGCCGAGGTAGGCCTCGTCGCGACGCGGGCACCAGGGCTCGCGCCCCTGCACCTGCAGCGCCGCATTGGCACCGGCCAGCAAGCCCTGCGCCGCGGCTTCTTCATAGCCGGTGGTGCCGTTGATCTGACCGGCGAAGAAGAGCCCGCCGATGGACTTGGTCTCGAGACTGCTCTTGAGGTTGCGCGGATCGAAGTAGTCGTATTCGATCGCATAGCCCGGACGCAGGATGTTTGCATTCTCCAGCCCGCGGATGCTGCGCACGATGTCGAGCTGCACGTCGAAAGGCAGCGAGGTCGAAATCCCGTTGGGGTAGATCTCGTGCGTCGTCAGTCCTTCCGGCTCGAGGAAGATGTTGTGGCTGTCCTTGTCGGCGAAGCGGTGGATCTTGTCCTCGATCGACGGGCAGTAGCGCGGCCCCACGCCCTCGATCACGCCGGAATACATCGGCGAGCGGTCGAGATTGGCGCGGATGATGTCGTGGGTGCGGGCGTTGGTGCTGGTCATCCAGCACGGCAACTGCGCCGGATGCTGGCTGACCGAGCCGAGGAAACTGAACACAGGCTCGGGGTTGTCGCCCGGCTGCTCGCTCATCACCGAGAAATCGATGGTCCGTGCATCGAGCCGTGGCGGGGTGCCGGTCTTGAGGCGGCCCTGCGGCAGCGCGAGCTCCTTGAGGCGCTGGCCGAGCGACACCGCCGGGGGGTCGCCCGCACGGCCGGCCGAATAGTGCTGCATGCCGACATGGATCAGGCCGTTGAGGAAGGTGCCGGCGGTCAGCACCACGGTGGGGGCCTCGAAACGCAGGCCGATCTGGGTGACGACGCCGGTGACGCGGTCGCCGACCACGGTGAGATCATCCACCGCCTGCTGGAACAGCATCAGATTGGGCTGGTTTTCCAGCCGCTTGCGGATCGCCGCCTTGTACAGCACACGGTCGGCCTGGGCGCGGGTCGCGCGCACCGCCGGCCCCTTGGAGGCATTGAGGATGCGGAACTGAATGCCGCCCTCGTCGGTGGCCTGCGCCATCACACCGCCGAGCGCATCGACTTCCTTGACCAGATGGCCCTTGCCGATGCCGCCGATCGACGGGTTGCAGCTCATCGCCCCCAGGGTCTCGATGTTGTGGGTGAGGAGCAGCGTCTGCGCGCCCATGCGCGCTGCCGCCAGGGCAGCCTCGGTCCCGGCGTGACCGCCGCCGACCACGATGACATCGAAACGGGTGGGATAGAGCATGGCGCGCTCCGCGCAGTAAACCTTTTGGGAAGGGGCGAGATTCTACGCTTTCGTACCGCAAAAACCTAGCACCTGCATCCCATGTTCCACGAAATAACCATTTTTAAACATGGTTTTATGCTTCGTGACGAGACGGGTTCCGCAACTTCGTGCAGCGCTGTCGTATGCTCAGTCCGGGTTTGATGTGTCGTCGGAAAACTCATTGGCAATGCGCTTGAACGCGTCTTCCACGGCAAGGAAGGCATCCACGATTGCCGGATCGAAATGCCTGCCCCGACCGTCCCTGATGATCTCCGCAGCACGATCATGGGTAAAAGCGGGCTTGTACACCCGTCGGCTGATCAATGCATCATAGACATCGGCCACCGCCATCAAACGCCCCGGCAAGGGTATCTGCTCACCCTGCAGACCGCGCGGGTAGCCCGTTCCATCCCAGCGCTCGTGATGACTCAGGATCAGTTCGCGCGCAAGGCCCAGAAATGAACTGGTGCCGAGGCGCTCCTCGGCCACCTCAAGTGCCTTGCTGCCGTACAGGACATGCTGCTTCATCTCCTCGAACTCTGGGGGCGTGAGCGCGCCCGGCTTAAGGAGGATCACATCGCGCACGGCGACCTTGCCAATATCATGCAGGGGCGCGCAGCGAAAGAGCAGATCGATGGTCTCCTCGTCGAGGAACGTGCGATAGCCATCGAGTTGGCTCAGGTACTCGGCAAGCACCCGGACATAGCGCTGTGTCCGCTTGATATGGCCGCCGGTTTCCGAATCGCGGTATTCAGCCAGCGTTGCAAGGGCCTCGATCGTGACCTGCTGGGTCAGGGTCAGTTCTGCGGTGCGTGCCTGGACGAGCGCTTCGAGTCCCCGTTCGTAGCGCTTGAGCGCCAGGTGGTTGCGCACCCGCGCTTTCACCACCACCGGCTCGAACGGTTTGCGGATGTAATCCACCGCGCCCAGCGCGAGCCCATTGGCTTCGTCGCCGGTCTGATCGAGCGCGGTAATGAAAACCACGGGAATGTGCGCGGTCGCCGAATCACTTTTAAGTCTGCGGCAGACCTCGTACCCGTCCATGTCCGGCATCATGACATCCAGCAGAATGATGTCCGGCTGGGGCGAGGCATGGGCGATCTCCAGCCCTTTCCTGCCCGACACGGCGGCGTGCACGACGTAATCCGCGCGCAGCAACTGGCGCAGCAGTTCGATGTTCTCCGGGGTGTCGTCAACAACCAGAACGCTCTGCTTGTCCGTGCATTCGATGGTCATTTCATGTGCTTTTCAACGTGACCTGATAGCGTAACCCGAATCGGTGATCCAGGGCATCGGCCAGTTCGTCGAGTACGGGCAAGGCGCTTTCAAAGTCGAACGCCCGAACGCACTCGTCCAGTCGCGCCAGAGGCCCAATGCCGGATCCGAGCCCCGCCTGCAACGCATCCAGCTCTTCGACCGCATCGGTATTGCTGGTCGCCAGCAGCTGACGCAAGCGGTCAAGATGCACCTGCAGCGCGTCCCGGTCCAACGGCGCTGCGGGGGCATCCGGCACCGGCTCAAGCCGGCCCAGGCCATCGAGGACTTCCGACAGCGTGCGCTCGACCGCGCCAACACAGCGTTCGATGCGATCCCGCTGCGCTGCATGCCTGCAGGCCATCTCGAGCGTCGTCGCATCGGCTGCGAGCACGGTCGCGCCGATTGAGGCCGACACACTCTTCAGGGAATGGGCCAGGCGCGTTGCCGTCGCAGGGTCCTTGTCGGCGAGCGCAGCGCGGAATCGCGCAACGAAGTCTTGCTGCCCCTGCAGGAAAAGCCGCAGCAGTTTGCGGTACGTGCGCTCGTCGCCATTCGACACGGCCAGGCCCGCCGCCGCATCAATGCCAGGCAGGTTCACCGGAAAGGCTTCGCGCACCTCGCCGCCAGGCCTGACATCCATCCCCGCACCGACGCGAACCTGCGGATGAATCCACCTGGCCATCGTCATGAACATCTTGGCCACATCGAGCGGCTTGTCGATCTGGTCGTTCATCCCCACGCCAATCGCCTTCTCGCGATCGCCTGCCATGACATCCGCCGTCATCGCAATGACAGGCAAGTCCTTCCATCGCGGGTCCGAGCGAATCGCCCGAGTCGCCTGGAAACCATCCATCACCGGCATTTGCAGATCCATCAGCACGCCATCGAACGCTTCACGCCCCAGCCAATCCAGCGCCTCGCGCCCATTGTTGGCGATGCGGGTGGAAATCCGCGCGTTGGTCAGGAGATCGGTTGCAAGCTCCTGGTTGAGCTCATTGTCTTCCACCACCAGCACATGCGCGCCGCGCAGACGTTCGATCACCGCCCTGTTCTCGGCATCACGCATCGCCCGATGGGCGCGCAGCGGCACCTTGTACCCGTGGACACGCTGAATGGCGTCAAGCAGCGACGACGGCGTCACCGGCTTTGCGATCACCTCGTCCGCTGCGGCGTCCGCCGGCACTTCGCCAGGATCACGCGCGGTGACCATGATCACTTTTGGCTGCTGCGCATGAGGCCATTCGGCACGGATACGGCGCGTACATTCCAGCCCATCCATGCCGGGCATCACCCAGTCCATGAGTACCAGACCATACGGCGTGCCATCCCGGCACGCGGCGTCGATCTCGGCAAGGGCCTGTTTGCCGCTTGCGGCGGTGCGAACCCTGAAGCTCAGCAGCGTAAGCATGGCGCTCAGAATATCCCGCGCACTGCTGTTGTCATCGACGATCAGCACGCGCATGCCCTTGAGGTCGTCGACCGGCTGCAAGCGCTCATCCACGGCATCGGCCCGGCAGGGCAGCGAGATCGTGAAGTGGAACTCACTGCCCTGCCCTTCCACGCTGTGCACACCGATATGCCCACCCATCATCTCGACCAGGTTCTTCGAGATCGCCAGGCCCAGCCCGGTTCCGCCAAAGCGGCGTGTCGTGGAGGTGTCAGCCTGCGTAAAGTGCTTGAAGAGCTGGAGCTGCTGCGCCGGGCTGATGCCAATCCCGGTGTCGCGGACGGAAAACCTGAATGTTGCCCTCTGCGCGTGCGCTGCGACGCCGGTGTCGCCGGCTTCAGGCAGCCCGGGCTCACGGGATAGCACCTCAACCTTGAGCACGACCTCGCCAGACTCGGTGAATTTCACCGCGTTGTAGCCCAGATTGGTGAGCACCTGGCCAATTCGCAGCGGATCGCCAGCAAGCTGCTGCGGCACATCGGGCCGAACGTCCAGCAGCAGTTCCAGGCCCTTCTGCTCGGCCTTGAGGCCCACCACGTTGGCAAAATCGGTGAGCACATCCTGCAGACTGAACGGCACTTCCTCGAGCTCCAGCCTGCGTGCCTCGATCTTGGAAAAGTCGAGAATGTCATTGATCAGCCCCAGCAGCGACCCTGCAGAACGCTGCACCCTGACCAGATAGTTGCGCTGGCGCGGCGTGAGCTCGGACTCGAGCACCAGATGCACCATGCCGGTGACGACATTCAGCGGAGTACGGATCTCATGGCTCATGTTGGCCAGGAAGTCGGACTTGGCCTCATTCGCCGCATCTGCCGCCTGCCGGGCCTTCTCGAGCTCGATTTCACCCTCCTTGCGGGCCGTGATATCGAGCATCGCACCCAGCATGCGAACGGGCCGGCCAGCATCGTCGGACACGACCTGTACGATCTGTTCGACATACCGGCGCCCGCCCGTCCCCACCTGCACGATCCGGTGTTCGAACTGCAGCCGTCGTGACGGATCGTGCCACGCGCTCTCGAGCGCTGAACGCACCCTCTTCCTGTCGTCCGGATCCACCGCATCCAGAAAGCGCGCCCAGGTCGGTGCGACTGCGTCCGGTTCGAAGCCGAAAATGCGAAACAGCTCTTCCGACCACTGCTGCCGGTCGTCCTTGCGCGTCCACACCCAGCTCCCCAGATGCGTCATCTCCTGCGCGCGCTCGAGGATGGTCCTGCTCTCGGAAAGTGCCTCGGTCGTAGCCGACAGCTCTGCCGTGCGCTCGACGACTCTCGTCTCGAGTTCGCCCTGTATCTTGCTCAGTTCGGCAGTGCGTTCGGCAAATCCGCGCGCCAGCGCCTCGAGCTCGTCACCCGTGCCCAGCGGAGCGCCAAGCGCCTCAGCCGCTTCGTTGGAGGTCACGCGCCGGTAGAGCTCAAGAATCGGACGCGCGATGGAGTTTCCGATCCACGCCGAGACAAAGACCGCGATCAGGGTCAGCACGCCCCCCAGCAGCAACAGGCGCTGCGTGACCGCCCAGACCGCCGTGTTGCGGACGGATTCGGGCACACCGACCTCAACCTCCAGCCCAAGGTCACGCAGCAGGGGAGTCCGTGCGTCGGGCCGGAAGCGCTGGCTGATGTAGGACGGGCCTTCAACGTGATTGAATGCGATCAGCTCACGCTCACCATCAATCAGACGAAAATACGCTTGTGGAAGGTCGACCTGATTGCGCCTGCCGATTGCGCCAAGATCGAACTCGACGACAACTGCACCCTGCACGGTCTTGTAGAAGTAGATGGGTATGGCCACCACCAGACGGTCGGCTTCCGGCCGTATGAACAGGGCCCGGGTTCCGAGCGCCAGCGCGCTGCGCAATTCGCGCGAGGCGTTGTAATCGACGACGCCGCTATCGGTCTGGAACACCGGCCGGCCGTCGAAATCGACCAGCGAAAACACCGCTACATCGCGCCCTTCGGCAAAGTTTTCCGTCAGCTTCGGCAGGTAGGTGCTGCGCCCCTGCGCATCGACGAGGCCGTTGACGACGAGCTGGTTGTCGGCAAGGCGCTCAGTGTTCTCGACCAGATACGCGATCCGCTGCTCCAGCAGTGCCTGCGTCGACCTTCCCGCGCCCTGGAGCGTTTGCTGCATCTGATGCTCGATGTTGCCGTCGAGCAGCACCGCGACGAGCGCGGTCGCCAGAATCATGGTCGCAGCCACGAAGCCAGCAACCTGCAGCACCAGACGGCGCTTGAGACTGCGCCCGTGGTGCGCGCCGGAAGACGAAGCGGAACGTTCAGTATCCATCGCGGCGTGTGTCCGGATCAGTGCTCGGCACGCACGATTGCACCATTGCTCGCGTAACGTGCCATATGAAAGTTCTCAACCCCCATTGCGTCGTGGCGCCGGGGCGAGAAGGCCGGCGCATACCGTCGCACCGCGCCCTCGAAGGGTGGCAGGGATTCGAGTGCGCGTTGCACCGCGGCATGCTCGGTCGTCCCTGCCTGCTGAACTGCCAGCGCGAGCAGATGCACGCTGTCATACGCCTGCGCAACAGCCTGCGGCACCGGAACATCCTGGTTCCGGTCCAGCGCGTAACGGGCACGGTAGCGCTGCTCCAGCGCCCGGCTTGCGGCTCGGCTGTTGCCGATAAAGGTGAAGGTCTGGAAGAAGCTGAGATCCACCTTTGCCAAAGCATCGCTGTTGTCGCCCCAGAAATCGCCGCAGCTGATGCCCCAGTGCGACACGACGCGCGTCAGCATGCCACGCTCGGCCAGGCGCTTCACGATCCGCCCTCCCTCATCGGGCGCAGCGATCATCATCAGCACGTCTGCGCCCCCCTGTTCCACCCGGGACAGCTCCAGCTCGAAATTGGTCTCTCCGCGATTGAAACTCTCTGCCACCACGAAATCGAGTCCCCGCTGCTTGAGCTGCGCGCGCATCGACTCAAGGTTGCCGCGTCCCCACAATGAGTTCTCGAACAGAATGGCCGGCCGCTTGCCATGGCGCAGTACGTGCTCAATCACGAAAGGTGCAACCAGCGTATCGGAAGCAGACACGCGAAATACCGGATCGCCCGCGCGATCCTGGGCAATCACCTCCTCGGCAGCCGCCCAGGGCACGACGAAGGGCAAGCCGGCGCGGCGCACGACATCGCCTTGTGCCACCGCGACGCTGGCCTGCACGCCGCCAAGCACACCGACTACATCCGGACGGGAAGCGAAATATTCCATGTCGCTCACGCCCAGGCTTGGCAAACCCTTGTGATCGCGTGCAATCAGTTTCAGCTTCCTGCCCAGCACGCCGCCGGCAGCGTTGATCTCGTCGATCGCCAATGCCGCCCCGCGCCTGAAGCCCAGACCGGCGCTGCGACACTCCTGCGAGAGATCGGCATCCAGCCCAACCACAATTTCATCACCGCGACCATACTTGCGATCGAGCAGCTCCTCGGACAGGGACAGCACATCGGCGCCGATCACCTCCTCGAAAATGCCCGGAATGTGCTCGGTCGCAGCCGCAAACTGTGCACGCTCCTGTGCGGTCAGCTGGTGGATCGAGACACCCGACAGCCGAATGGTCTCGAGCAGCGCCTCCTCGCGTCGATGGGTTTCGGCGCGCTCCCAGGGCGTCAACTCGCGCGCGGTGTCGATCAACAGCGCCTGTTCGCTTGCGGACAGGCGGTCAAACACCTGCGCACTGATCATGAAGATGTATCCCAGATACCCGTGGCTGCTCAAGGTCAGGTGCGACTGCACATCGTGCAGGCCCATGCTGACGATCGCCACCAGGGGATTCTCCTGGCCATCCACAGCCTGATCGGCCAGCGCCTGGCGGGTCGCATGAAAGTCGATCGGAATCGAATGCGCCCCGAAGGCATGGAACTGTTCCATCAGCAGGCGGCTCTTCATGATTCGGATATTCATGCCTTCAAAATCGGCAGGGCTGCGCAGCGGCCTGTTTGCAGTGAAATGCTTGAATCCGTTTTCCCAGAAGGTGACGCCGATCAGATCAATGTCGCGCAACTTCCCGAGCAGAATTCGACCAGGCTCGCCGTCGAGCATGTCGTACAGGTCTTCACGCGCAGGAAAATAGAATGGCAGGTCTGCGTACTGCAGGGCCGGCAAGGACACGCTCACCTTGGCTGTCGGGGTCAGCAGGATGTCGAGTTCGCCACGACGCGCCATCTCCAGCATCTGATCGTCGGTGCCGAGCTGCTGGGCGGGAAAGACCTCCACCTGCAGCTGTCCGCCGCTTCGCTCGGCAACAAGCGCTGCAAAGCGCGCCGCCGCCTGATGCAAGGCACTGTCTTCGGGAATGTTGTGTCCGAAACGCAGCACATCGATTGCGGCAGGAGCCGCGTCATTGCTCAAGACGGGTTCGGACTCGTCGCGGTACACCAGCGATGTAGCAAGGAACAACGCGATCAACAGGATCAGCCCGATGACGGCTGCAACAGGACTCTTGAACATGACACCACTCCGGCCGGGACGACACATGCACACCGCATCTCGCCCGACAAAATCCCTATCAGCGCCAAGGTTATCACCTTATGTATAACAGTCGCGGGAACATTCTCACGCAGTGCATTCGATCAGCCAGGGTACTGAGGACGCACACGAACGGCCGCCACCACCCCGGCAATCAGCAAGGCAATGCCGGCCAGTGTCAGCGGCTCCGGCCAGACGTCGCGCAGGATGAAGGCGTAGCTCAGCGCAGCAAGGGTTTCGAACACGATCAGCTGGCCCACCATTGCCGTGGGCAGACGCTGGCTGGCCTGATTCCAGCACAGCGTGCCGAGCCAGGAAGCGAGCAGCGCAATCGCGAGCATCAGACCAAGAAAGAAGGCCGGTCGCGGCCCGAGCGGCATCGGAAAGCTGCTGTCGGAAAGCGCCATTCCACCCCACAGCAGCACGGCGCCCCCCAGCGCCAGCGGCAGCGTGGCCAGTCCCTGAGCCGTCGCCCATACGCGCGGGCTGCGGTCGGGATGCTCGCGCAGCCAGTCCGCATTGCGGATCGGATACCAGGTCCAGCACACCACCGCGCCCAGGCCGAGCACGCCCCCCACGATGTAGCGCCCGGTGTCGGCATCGGCGTCCGCCCGCAATGCGTTCAACTCCACCTGATTGACACAGGCAATCCCGACGGCGATCACCAGCAGGGGCAAGGCCAGTCGCGACCACGGCAGGCGCCCGTCCCGATCGCCGTTACGCAGGTTCGACACGATGGCGATCACCACCGGCAAGGTGCCGATCAGCATCGTCGGCAAGGGGCCGCCGGCGCGCTGAATCGCACTGGACAGAAAGAAGTAGTAAAGAAGGTTGCCGATCGCCGCCAGCTTGAGCGCATCCTTCCAGTCGGCACGCGTCAGCCGCGCCAGCCCCCGGCGGTCAATCCACGCCAGTGGCAGTGCAATCAGACCAAAGGCTAGATAACGCCCCACCACCTGCAAGGCCGGAGGGTATTCCTCCAGCAGCATGGGGCCGACAAATACCAGACCCCACAACAAACCTGCGCCGAGGGCGTACAGGACACCGAGCCACATGAGGAGCATTCCGCTTCAATGAATTGCGGCAGTGTCCCGCTTTCGAGTGCATGCGTCTTGTATCGGATTGCGGTTTGCTCAGCACCGCACCTGGCGCTGATATTTCGCCGGCGTCACCCCGTAGCGGCGCGAAAAGGCGCGCGTCAGATGCGCCTGATCGGACAGGCCGACCGTCACTGCCACCTGGGCAGCAGTCACGCCGGTCGCCAGCAGGCGCTTGGCCTCGGCCAGCCGCAGCGCCATCAACATCTGGTGCGGACTCACGTGGTAGCAGGCCTGGAAACTTCGCAGAAAATGATAAGGGCTCAGATCGGCCACAGCGGCAAGCTCGGCGAGCGAAACCCGGGCGTCCAGGTTCGCGTGCAGAAAGTCGATCACGCGGGCAAAACGTGGCGCACCTTCGGCGGGCAATGGCTGCGACACCTTGGCGTGGCGCCGGAATGCCCCCAGCAGATCGAGCATCAGACCATCCGCCTCGAGCGTCTCATCTGCGCGCCACAGGGAATCGAGCAGCGTTCCAACCCGAGCCGCCGTCGTCGCGTCGTGGAACACCGCATCGCGGAACCACCATCCCGTTTCACCGGTGATCGTCTCCACCACGGCCGCGTCGACATAGATCATCCGGTAGCGCCATCCGCCTTCGGTTTCGGCACGCCCCGTATGCAGTTCGCCGGGATTCATCAGCACCAGCGACCCGGGGGGCGCCAGGTGCTCGCCACCGCGGTAGCGGAAACGCTCAACACCGGATTCGATCGCGCCCAGCCCGAACCCGTCATGCGCATGCGGCTCAAAGGCGTGTCGCACGATATGCGCGCGATAGCACTCGACGCCGTCGAACTGCGCTGGACGCCGGAACTCTGCGGCATCGCGCAGATCGTCAAATTTTGTCGGCACACCTTCCATCGCCTGAACATAGCACGACCGCGCAAAACGCCACTCAGGTCACGCCCGGTCCAGGCGGCAGAATAGAGTTGGAACGTTGCCTTACGGGACACCGGTGAGGCGCAGTTTCAGTTGCTTCCGCGCGGCCAGGCTACTCGGCAACATCGAGGCATTCGTTGACACCACTATTGGAACCGCTTGCCTAGATCCGCTCAGCAAGCCCCCGCGCACTGCTCAGCCATTGCTGACGCTGCGCCTCGCTGGCGTCGCGAAGCGCCCCAAACGCTCTCACTCGCACGGGGCGGATGCCACAGAACTCAAGCGTGGTCTTACGCAGTTGGTGAATCGCCGGCATGCGGTAGCCCCACTTGAAATACCACGGCGGCGTATCCATCGTGACGATGATATCGGCCGACCTGCCTTTTAGGAGTTGATCCGGGAATATCGCTCCGGCCCTGTAGCTGAAAGCAAATCCCGGCAAGAACACACGGTCCAGAAAGCCCTTGAGCAACGCCGGTACACTTCCCCACCACACAGGACAGACTACACAGAGATGCTCCGCCCACTCGATCGCGGCCTGTGCCTCGACCAGATCGGGCTCGAGCACCTGCACGCGCTTGTACCCCTCATGCAGGATGGGGTCGAACTCAAGCTCGCCCAGACGCAAGTGACGCACCTCATGGCCGGCCGCGCTGGCGGACTCGATATAGGCCTTTGCGAGCCCCGCGCAAAAGCTGTCGTTCGAAGGATGGCCCAGAATGACCAGCACGCGTTTTCCCATTTTGTATCCCTTTTGCGCAAGCTAATCGGACCACCATCCTGAACCTTGCCCCAAGGGGCAGGGTCAAGCAGCTTCGCTGCGATCCATTGCTGGCACGCCGCAGTCGCCAAACTCGGAATCGCGTTGAAGACAGGCGCGGATCTCGACTGCGATTTCACTCAGCTTGAGATCGAAGCCGCGCAGGCGTTCGATCTCCTCGCGCAGGAGCGCCTGACGCCGCCCGATTCGGTCGAGTAGGCCGCTCCAGTTGGGCGCGCCACGGGACGCCCCCAGAACAGGGAGTACATCGGCCAGGCGCAGGCCAAGCGAGAGCGCCTGACGGATCAGGAGGATCTGGCGGGCGTGATCCATCGAGTACAGCCGATAAGTCCCCGCGCGCGGCACTGTGCCGAGAAGGCCAAGCGCCTCATAGTGTCGAATCGCCTTGGGCGATGCCCCTGTCCGTTTCGCAAGCTCCCCGATGTACATACCCCTGCTCCCCTACCCGTCACGTAGCCTTGCGGCTCCGAATGATTCCAGATCGCTGTCACATGCATGCCAGCCAGTGTTAGCAACTGCGGTCCGGGTGGCCCGCGACGACTCACGTCGCCCCCGGCCCCAATGGAAGCGCAGTCTTGTCGATCACCCGGCGCAGGACGAAGCTCGAGTGCACGCCCGTCACGCCCGCAATGCGGGTCAGGCGGTTGAGCAGCAGCTCCTGGTAGGCGTCCATGTCGGCCACCACCACCTTGAGCTGATAGTCGGCTTCCTGACCGGTAATCAGCAGGCACTCTAGGACCTCGGGGATGGCTGCAACCTGCGACTCGAAATTGACGAAGCGCTCTGGCGTATGGCGGTCCATCGAAATGTAGATCAGCGCCATCAGCGACAGGCCGAGCTTGCGCGCATCGAGCATGGCGCGATAGCCGGTGACCAGGCCGGACTCTTCCAGCGTGCGCACCCGGCGCAGACAGGACGAAGGCGACAGGCTGATGCGGTCGGCAAGGTCCTGATTGCTGATACGGCCTTCGTCCTGCAACACCTCGAGGATCTGGCGGTCGTAGCGGTCGAGCTGCATGCAATGTCTCCGATCGCGTTTCAATCGGCAGATTCTTGCATCAAACCCGAGCTCAATGCAGTGGATGGCGTAAAAATGACCGGCCCGGCCAACTGCGGCTCAGCCGGGATCACACCCTCTCGGCAGATCGCGTTCGGCGGCAGTGACAGTAGACGAACTGCTGAACCGCACCCGAGGGCGTCGCGTGTGCCTCCCGTTCATGTGCGAGCAGTTCGAACGGTGCGCCGAACGTGGCATGCAATTCACTGGCGCTGTAGCGCATCACCGGCAGCCCGCTGCACTTGGTTGGCCCATCTTCGGCAAAGGTCGCGACGATCACATGGCCATCCGGCTTCACCACCCGCAATACCGTCTCGATATAGGCGCGGCGCTCCTGCGCCGTGGTCAGGAAATGAAAAACCGCGCGGTCGTGCCAGATGTCGATGGAATGACTGGGCAGATCGGCGTTCGTGATATCCGCCGCCACCCAGTTGATCGCGTGCGCAGACGCGCCGAGCCGTGCCCTGGCGACCGCAAGCGCCGCTTCCGAGAGATCAAGCACGGTGAGTGCCGAATAGCCCTCCCGCAGCAAATCGTCGACCAGCGTCGACGCTCCGCCGCCGACATCCAGCACCGCTGCCGATCGCGGCAGGCCGGTCTCGCGGATGAGGCGAAGGGAACGCAGCGCGTGGTCCTGAAACCAGCTCACGCCTTGGGCGGGAACGTCCGAGTAGACCTTCTCCCAGTGCGCCCGGGATTGCATTGACTGAGCCATTGATCACCTGTCCGTGTTAGATCAGATCGAGCGGGATTTTCAGGTAGCGCACCCCGTTGCTCCCCGGGGCCGGCAGCTTGCCTGCGCGGACATTCACCTGTATCGCGGGCAGCATCAGCTGCGGCAGATCCAGCGTGGCGTCGCGCTGCGTTCTCATGGCAATGAACGCCGGCTCGGTGATGCCATCCCTGACATGAATGTTCTGTGCCCGCTGCTGCGCCACGCTGCTGAGGCTGCATGCCTCGCGCCCTGCCGTCGGGTAGTCATGGCACAGGTACAGGCGAGTACTGGCAGGCAACGACAGCAGACGGCTGATGGAGCGGTACAGGGTGGCGGCATCGCCCCCCGGAAAATCGCATCGTGCCGTGCCGACATCGGGCATGAACAGCGTATCGCCGACGAACACCGTGTCGTCGCCGACCCGGTAAGCGATGTCGGCTGGCGTGTGTCCGGGCACATGCAGCGCCTGCGCCGGAAGCGCACCGATGCTGAAGCACTCGTCCGCCGCAAAGAGGTGATCGAACTGCGTGCCCTCGCAGCTGAATCCCGCCCCCAGATCATAGACGTCGCGAAACACCTGCTGAACCTCGCGAATACGGGCGCTGATGCCCACCTTGCCGCCGACGATGCTGCGCAGATAGGCCGCGGCAGACAGATGGTCGGCATGCGCATGCGTTTCGAGCAGCCACTCGACCTTCAGCGCGCGGGCGCGCACGAAGTCGATGATCCGGTCGGCGCCGCTGGTGGAGGTGCGCCCCGAAACCGGATCGAATCCAAGCACCGGATCGATGATGGCGCATTCGCTGCCGACACCGGCGTACACGACGTAGCTGAACGTACCCGATGCGGCGTCGAAGAATGGCTCTGCCAGTGGCTTCACGAAGAATGTCCTGGTGATTGAAGGGAGATGGGCACGGCCCAGGGCCGACGGATCGAAGGCGAACGAGCGGATCGGTGGCACGTGATCCGCACCACCGATCCGCTCCGCGAACAGGCGTTGGTCAGTAGGTCTTGTACGGCAGGAACTTGCCGGACATGGTGATGCTGACGCGGTCACCGGCGGGGTGGGGCTCGCGCTGCAGATCCATCTTGAAATCGATCGCGGACATGATGCCGTCACCGAACTCTTCGTGGATGAGCTCCTTGAAAGTCGTGCCATACACGCTGATCAGTTCGTAGAAACGGTAGATCAGCGGATCGGTCGGCACGGCGGTGGGCAGCGAACCCTTGTAGGGCACGGCCTGCAGCACGGGAATGGCCTCGGGCGGCAGCGCGAAGGTGTCGGCAACGATTGCGGCCTGTTCCGCGGTGAACGCCATCTGCCCCAGACAGGCCGAGGTGACCCACTCCTTTGCCAGACCGATCTTTACGGCCACATCCGCCCACTTGATGCCCTTGGCAATCTTGGCGGCCACGATCATTTCGGTAACGTCATTGCGGTTCATGTGATCTCTCCTTGAGGAAACTACTGATTAACAACTTTCTTGAGCTGCGGGGCCGGACGTGCGGATTCGGGCGCCAGTGCGCCCTGTTGCTCCTCGGCCAGCCCCGGGCGCACCACGGGCGGGTGTTTCGGGTCGTACTGGGCGAGCTCGCCGCCACCTGCATAGTCCTTCGATCGATTGACGAGGAAGTCGACCAGGTGATTGCGAATCCGGTAGTACTGCGGGTCGTGATGCATTTCGGCGCGGGTGCGGGTGCGCGGCATCGTGATCTCGACGATCTCGGCAACCTTCGCCAGGGGACCGTTGCTCATCAGGATCACCTTGTCGGCGAGCAGGATGGCTTCGTCCACATCGTGGGTGATCATGAAAACGGTCTGGTGCGTGGCCTGCACGACCTTCAGCAACTCGTCCTGAATGGTGCCGCGGGTCAGTGCATCGAGTGCGCCGAAGGGCTCGTCGAGCAGCAGCATCTTGGGCTGGATCGCAAACGCGCGGGCGATGCCTACGCGCTGCTTCATGCCCCCGGACAGTTCGGCCGGCTGCTTGTGAATGGCATGCCCGAGCCCGACCATTTCGAGGTATTCGGTGCAGTGTGCTGCGATCTTCGCCTTCGACCAGTCCGGCCACTTCGACTTCACCGCAAACGCCACGTTACCGAGCACCGACATCCAGGGCATCAGGGCGTGGCTCTGGAACACCACCCCACGGTCCAGGCTCGGCCCCTTGACCTCGCGGCCATTCATGATGACCACGCCGCCCGAAGCTTCCTCGAGGCCGGCAAGCACATTCAGGATCGTCGTCTTGCCGCAACCCGAATGTCCGATGATGCAGACAAACTCGCCCTTTTCGATGGAAAAATGAATGTCTTCGAAAACCGGCGTACCGATCTTTCCGTCACTGGTCGGATAGGCCTTTTTGAGGCCTTCCACGCTGAGATAATGATTGGTCATGGCATCAGTCCCGGTAGGTGACCATCTTCTGCAACACACCGAAAGCGAAGTCGAGCAGCATGCCGACGAGGCCGATCATGGTGATTGCAAAGATCACGTTAGGCAGGGCGAGGTTGTTCCACTCGTTCCACACGAAATAGCCGACCCCCGTTCCGCCGACCAGCATCTCGGCTGCGACGATGACGATCCAGGCAATGCCCATCGAGATGCGCATGCCGGTCAGGATGGTCGGCGCTGCCGCCGGCAGGATGACCTGGAAGGCCTTGCGCATCGGCCCCACTTCGAGCGTGCGCGCCACGTTGATCCAGTCGCGCCGCACCGACGCGACACCGAACGCGGTGTTGAGCAGCATCGGCCACATCGAGCAGATGAAGATGACGAAGATGCCCGATACGTCGGAGTCCTTCAGCACGTACAGCGCCAGCGGCATCCACGCCAGCGGCGAGATCGGCTTGAGTACCTGGATGAAGGGGTTGAGCGCCCGCGTCATCAACGGCGACATGCCGATGATGAATCCAAGCGGCAGGGCCACCAGCGTGGCGAGGAAGAATCCCGCGCCGACGCGCATCAGCGAGTAGGCGATCTGGATGCCGATCCCCTTGTCGTTGGGGCCATTGTCGTAGAAGGGGTCGGACAGGAAATGCACGAAGGTGCGCCCGACCGCCGACGGCGTCGGAAAGCCCTCGGCCTTGCCCGCGCCTTGCCCCATCAGGGCGGCGTATTCCGCGTCGGCGGCGGACACCGCTACGTTGTCCGACGGCAGCGTCGCGTAATGCCAGATGCCAATGAAGCAGGCAAAGAGCACGAGCGACAGCAGTGCGGCACGAATAGGCAGGTGCTTGTTCATGGCCGCACCCCCTTGCCACAGGGTGAAAGGACGTCTGCCCATCCGTGCTGACGGGACAGTTCCGGCGCATCCGGGCGGATGTTGAGTCGTTGCGAACTGGCTGACATGATGGTCTCTCTGTTATGGAGTGGGTCCGGCCTCACGCCCCGGCTGAAAGGCCTTTCAGGTAGGCCTCGGGCTGCGCAGGATCGAACTCCTTGCCCAGAATCATGTGCTTCTTGTAGGTCTGCGCCGGCGCCTCCAGCCCAAGCTCGGCCATGCGCTTCTTCGCATCGGTGGCGAGATACACGCGCTCGGCGATGTCCTGGTAATTCACGTCGCCCTTGATGTAGCCCCAGCGCTTCATCTGCGTCAGCATCCACACCCCCATCGAATGCCAGGGGAAGGGGTCGAACGCAATCCGGTTGGGCTCGCTGAGCACACGCCCCAGACCATCGGCATAGCGCCCCACCAGCACCTGCTCCACGACGGTCTGCGGCTGGTTGAGATAGTTCGCCGGCGCGATCATCTCGGCCACGCCCTTGCGGTTCTCGGCCTTGTTGACGTATGCGGTGGCACGGATGATCGAGCGCACGAGCGCTGCGAAGGTGTTGGGGTTCTGGTTGACGAAATCCTCGGTCGCGGCGAAGGCGCAGCACGGGTGGTTGTCCCAGATCTGGCTCGTCAGCAGGTGAATGAAGCCGACCTTCTCATAGACCGCACGCTGGTTGAACGGCTCGGCGACGATGAAGCCGTCGAGGTTTCCGGAGCGCATGTTCGCAACCATGTCGGGCGGCGCCATCACGCGCAGTTGCACATCCTTGTCCGGGTCCAGGCCATGGGCGGCAAAGTAGTGACGCAGCAGGAAGTTGTGCATCGAGTAATCGAACGGGATCGCGAACTTCATGCCCTTCCAGTTGCGGGGGTCGCGATTGTTCTTGTGCTTCACATGGAGGGTGATGGCGTTGCCGTTGATGTTCTCCATCACCGGCATCACCATCGGTGCCGCGGTCGAGCCTGCACCGAGCGAGATCGCCAGCGGCATTGGCGACAGCATGTGCGATGCGTCGAATTCCTTCGCCAGCACCTTGTCGCGCACAATCGCCCAGCCTGCCGTCTTCTGCAGCGTGACGTTCAGCCCTTCACGACCATAGAAGTCGGCGGCGCCGGCAAAGATGATCGGCGTCGCGCAGGTGATGGGCAGGAAGCCCACCGTCAGATCCTTCTTCTCCAGCGGCCCGGCCTTCTCCAGCGTCATGGCCTGGAGGTCGGAAATCGGCATCATGCTGGCAATCGCGGCCATCGCCGCATTGGCGCCAACCGCCTTCAGGAACCGGCGACGGGTCGCGTCCTGCGGGAACAGCGCACGCACCAGCGCGGCTTCAACAAAATCGGTGGAGAGGCTTTCGGCCTTCTCGCCGCGCAGGCTGCGCGCGCGTGCCGCTTCGGCATCATGTTCGTGCTGGCTGCCATGCTGACCACAGGAGCAGCGACCGAGTGCGACATCGGCCGCATAGGGGCGATAGAGGTTTTCGTCTTTCATGGCTGGGCACCTTTTCTCTGGAAGGGAAAAATCTGTTGTCGTTCGAATGCTGGCGGCGTCAGGCAGCAAGGCGCTGGCGCAGACTACCTGCCTCCAGCCTTGCCACCACCTCACCGTTGCGTCGCTGGTTCATGCGCAACATGTCGGCGGTTTCCTCGACCACCACCCACTCCCCGTCCGCGCAGGGCAAGCCATGCACCACGACCGGAAGCGATTTGGTTTTGAGCCGTATCACGGGTTGAACATGCGCATAGCCCGGGTGCTGACGGCCAAGCAGGTCATGCGCAATGGCGGCGGCCTGTTTCGCGATCGGTTCGATGAAGCGGCAGGGCATGCCGGACAGGCTGACGCAGTCGCCCAGCGCATACACGTCGCTGGCACTGGTTTGCATGCTGACCGGATCAACCACGATGCCGCGCTCGAACTCGAGCCCTGCAGCGCGCGCAATGCGGTCTTCGGTGACCAGGCCGGTGGCCGCGACAACCTCGTCGGCGTCGATGCGGAGGCCGCCGGCAGTGACGATGTGCTTGCTGCCATCCGCCGCAGGGGTGACCGAAGCGACCTGCGCCGATCCAATGAATTCGACACCAAGCGCTTCAAGACTCAGGCGCAGGCGCTCGCCGGCGAGCGGCGGCAGCAAGGCCGCCAGCGGCGTGGCCTGCAGGTCGAGCAAGGTCACGGCGTGGCCGGCACGGGCAAAGTCTTCTGCAAGTTCGCAACCCACCATCCCGGCGCCGACGATTGCAACACGGCGCTTTCCCGATACCAGCCTGGCGCGCAGCCCCGACCAGCCCGCAAGGTTGTTGACCCGCCAGCACACATCGGCAGGCAGGGCGGCAGGCAACGCAGGACGCGCGCCCTGTGCAAGCACCAGTTTCGTGAATTGCAGCGTTCCACGGGACGTCCGCAGCTGGTGCAGCGCGGGCGACAGGCCGACCACGCAGGTGTCGGCCAGCAAGCGCACACCCAGACGCGCGGCCGCAGCGGCAGCACTTTCGCGCACCAGATCTTCAGGTTCATACCCCCGGCTCAGCGCAATCGAGAGCTCCGGCTTGTGATAGCGATCGGCGTGACAGGCACTCACCAGCGTGATTCCGATTTCGGGATCAAGCGCGCGAACCGCCTCCGCAACCGACCAGCCGGCAATGCCGGCACCGACGATGACGACACCCGCAGTGCGGGAGACCGCGACGGATGCACATGCCGGGCTTTCCATCTCGAGTCCGGCGTACGGCTCGAAATCGTTCTTCATGACCCCGCACAGCGGACACTCCCAATCGTCGGGGATGTCCTCGAAGCGGGTTCCGGGCGCCAGCCCGCTATCGGGGTCTCCCTTTTCTTCGTCGTAGATCAGGCCGCAGGCGCGGCAGATGAATTGCTTCCACGCGGATGTCGATGCGCTCATGCCGGCATCTCCTCGCGCGACAGACGATCCATCTCCCAGCGCAGATGCTTGATCGCGGGGGTCACGATGGCAACGAAGTGCGCCTCGCGGATGCGGCGCTGAGGTGCTGAACTCATCAGGTAGCCGCGCGCGCCCTGATGCATGAGGGCGGACTGCGATGCGCGCAGCGCGAACTCGGCACCCTGGGTGCGGGCGTCGAGCACATCGAGAAGATAGTCCTTGCTCCCGTCGTAGGGCGTCAGCGCAAGCTTCGCCACCCGCGCGCCAAGCTCGTCGAACTCGGCCTGCAGTTGATCGGGGCGGTCGTGCAGGAAGCTGTTCACATGCCCAAGCAGCGGCTCCACCTCCCTCATCGAATCGATACTGCCCTGCGCCACCCCCACCGCGATACCGGCCTGAAGCAGCACGAAGGCTGCCCGGATGCGGGCGATGAAGGGCTTGGCGGGGTCGGCGATCATGTCGTCTTCGCCAACAAAGAGATTGTCGAGACGGACACCCCAGGTGCTCGTGCCCTCCATGCCCGAAAACTCCGGACACGCGCGCAGCACGACGTCTTCGGTGCAACGCAGCATGAACATGATCTCGTGCGAACGGCTGCCGTCGTCACGATAGACCGCTGCAATCGCGCCACAGTACTGCCCCGGGGCAATGTGGCTGACCCAGGGCAGCGCGCCGCTCACCCGGTAGCCACCGGCCACCTTGGTGGCACGCAGCAGCATCTTCTCGATGCCGGCGAGCGCCTTCATCGGGTTGGAGAGTGCCGTCCCGCCGAAGGTCTCGCCGAGCGTGTGAGCGCGCAGCATCTCGCCAGTCAGCGCCGGATTGCCCGACTGCTCCATGTACAGGCCACATACATCGTGAGCCCAGGTCAGGAACCCGGTCGATCCGCAGCTGCGGCTGATTGCGCGCATCGCGTCGATGGCGAGGCCATAGCGGCATCCGCTGTCTTCAAGGTGGGCGCCAAACGCCCCGGCCCGGCCGAGTGAGGCCATGATCTCGAGCGGATAGTGGCCTTCGTGATCGATACGGTACGCCGCATCGGACAACGGACCGTTTGCAACCGCAGTCACGCGTTCCATGACCTGTGCATCGGTCCACGACGGTTCGAACACAGATTGGCTTTCATCGGCAGGATTCATGGCTTTTTCTCCGGTTAAGGCTGGCAGGACGAGGCGTGGGGCCCTCAGTCGGCCAGGCCGATGGTGAAAGGAATCGGGTTGCGCATCGTGTTCGCGACCGGCGAGTAGTAGTTCGCATGCTTGACGATGTCGTCGAGCTCTTCGCGGCTGGCGTCGCCCTCGATCACGACCTTGACCCGGATGTCCTGGAAACCCATCTCTTCGGGCTTGCGTTCCGCGCCGCCGGCACCCCAGGCGGCCGTATTGCCGATATCGGCTTCGAGAAAGACCTCGAGGCGCGACAGCTTGACCTCACGATGGGTGGCCACCGCCGTGATGCCGACGCTGAGACAGCCACCGAGCGCGGAGAGGACGATTTCGCCCGGTGCCGGAGCGGTGTTCTCGCCGAACAGGTGCAGGGGCTCATCGACCACCACCGGGTTATGGATCCCGACAAAACTCCACGAGCGGAACTGGCCCTGCATCACGGTATGAACCTTGTTGGTACCGCGGCGCTCGGGGTTCTCGCGACCCGAAGCGGCGAATTTCAACAGCCCGTCGCGATCGATCGGGCGAAGCTGGGTTTTGACGGTTTGGGGGTTGAGGGTCGTGGTCGTCAAGGCGTTCTCCTGGGGAATTGGACGGCGGATTTGCTACCGCACTCGGTTCATCGCAAATTCGATGGACTCGACATCCCTTTTGCAACGACCGTGCCAGAAGAACAGCAAACTTCTTAAAACATTGATTTTTATCAATACAAGAGGCGACTTGATGTGATCGTCATCATCTGGATATCCGATCACAGCCACTGACATTGTTAACAATGTCGACATTTTGTAGACACTTCAGGCCAGGGCGATAGCTGCGCCTCCGCTCGGAACCATCACGCATCCAGCGCCAGTTTCTGCCAGCGATAGGCAAACTGGCGCGCAGTCATGCCCAGCACCTGTGCCGCTCGCGACTTGTTGCCCCCGCACTGAGCGAGCGCCTGGCGCAACTCGGCGGCAGAGTGCGATCCTGCGGGCGCATAGGGGCGAACGTTCGGAAACGTGCCCGGATTCGCCGCTGCCCCTGCACCCGGTGCGGACTCGGCCAGCGCCTTCGCTGCCGACGCTGCTTCGCCGCTGGGCATGAATTTCTCGATGTCGGCAAGACCCACGATCGGCTTCTCGGCCAGCAGCACGATGCGCTCGATCAGGTTCGCCAGTTCGCGGATATTGCCCGGCCACGAGTACGCTTCCAGCCGCGCAATCGCCTCCTGGGTCAGGTTCACGCTGCGCTGGTTGGCCTGGTTGGCCCGGCTCATGAAATTGAGCGCAAGGGCATGGATATCGCTCTTGCGCTCAGCCAGTGAAGGCAGCCGGATGGGGATCACGTTCAGGCGATAGTAGAGATCCTGCCGGAACAGCCCGCGGGCCACCTCCATTTCGAGATCGCGGTTCGTCGCCACCACCAGGCGGACGTCAATGCGGATCTCGCGCTTGCCGCCAAGATGGGTGATCGTGCCCTCCTGCAGGGTACGCAGCAGTTTGCCCTGCATCGGGAGCGGAAGTTCGCCGATCTCGTCGAGAAAGATCGTGCCCCGGTTCGCCTGCTCGAACAGCCCCTCGCGGTTCGTGCTGGCGCCGGTAAATGCGCCACGCTCGTAGCCAAACAGTTCGGACTCGAACAAGGTATCGGGGATCGCCGCGCAATTCACCTTGATGAAGGGCGCGTCGCGGCGCGGACTTGCAAGATGCAGGGCTCGCGCAAACAGTTCCTTGCCCGTGCCCGATTCACCCAGCAGCAGCACGCTCGCGGTCGAATCCGACACCTTCTCCAGCTCGGAAATGGCCCGCAGCAGGGGCGGTGACGTGCCGATGATGCCGTAGCGGGCGGTCTCGTGCTCGAGGGCATGAATCAGGATCTGGTTCTGCTGCTCAAGCTCGCGGGTCTTGGCCTCGAGCATCGCCTGCAACTGCAGCAACTGCCCGGCCAGCGTGGCCAGGATGCGCAGAATCGAGAGGTCGTCGGCAAGCGCGCGGCTGCGCGTGCGAATGCGGTGACAGGCGAGCACGCCAATGGTTTTCTGTTCGATGCGGATGGGCAAGGCAATGAAGGAGACCGGTCCTGAAGGGAGATTCTCACGCTCGACCGCACGCCCGAGGAAGTTCTCGTCACGATCGATGTCCTGCACGATGATGAGCTGACCGTGCGCCAGCACCGCCCCGGTGACACCTTCCCCGGGCAGATAGCGCCCGCGCTCGACCTCATGCCGGGTCAGGCCATAGGCGTAGCGAATCCGGCTCGATTTGCCGTCATCGTCGAGCAGGACGATTCGCCCGCGGTTGAGGCCGAGCAGTTCCGACAGCAAGTGCAGGGTCTCGCGCAAGACGACATCGGGCGAAAGGCTCTTCCCGACGAGGCCCATGACCTGCTGCATCAGCAGCATCTCCTGTTCGCGCCAGAACGAGGGGGAACTGTCCGGATCGGACTCGGTAGGCTGTGCTTGCTCCATCAGTAGGTTCTAACACGGCTGCACGCCTCAAGCCAATGCCCTGGCCGGACAGGAAGGAGCGGACAACGTCGCAGAAAGTGCGTAAATCGATTTGTCATCACGAACGAAATCACACGCGCACAGACGATTTGACACGCGGAAAATCAGTGAATCGCTTCCTGAATGGATAATCTGCCAACTAAACGACTTTCAACGCAATATTATTCTCCATTCAATCTGATTTTGTGCTGAACTTGCAATCGTCTGCCGCGTACTCCTGCGTAAGATTCTCCCTATCGCCTCAGGGCTCAGACAGATCGAGGAACACGCCATGATGTTGCAGGATCCAGCCACCAAGTACCGTCCCTTTGCACCGATCCGGCTCGCCGACCGTCAGTGGCCGAACCGCGTCATCGACAAGGCGCCGATCTGGATGAGCACCGACCTGCGCGACGGAAACCAGGCCCTGTTCGAGCCGATGAATGTCGAGCGCAAGATGCGCATGTTCCGCACCGTGTGCGAGATCGGCTTCAAGGAGATCGAGGTTGGCTTCCCTTCGGCCTCGCAAACCGACTTCGACTTCGTGCGTCAGCTCGTCGAGGGCGGTCACATTCCCGCCGACGTCACCATCGAAGTGCTCACCCAGGCACGTGAAGACCTCATCCGCCGCACCATGGAGTCGGTGCGCGGCGCGCCGCGCGCCATCATTCACGTCTATAACGCGACATCGCCGACCTTCCGCGACGTCGTGTTCGGCATGAGCAAGCCCGAAGTGATTGCGCTCGCCGTATCGGCCGTACGCATGATCAAGCAGCTCGCCGCCGAGCAGCCGGAAACCGAGTTCGTGCTCGAATACAGCCCGGAAACCTTCTCCGCCACCGAGATCGACTTCGCCGTCGAGGTGTGCGATGCGGTCACGGCCGAGTGGGGCGCGACGCCCGACAACAAGGTGATCCTCAATCTTCCGGCCACGGTCGAGGTCGCCACGCCCAATATCTATGCGGACCAGATCGAGTGGATGCACCGCAATCTCGCCCGTCGCGACAGCGTCATCCTCAGCCTGCACCCGCACAACGACCGCGGCACGGGCGTCGCCGCCGCCGAGCTCGGCCTCATGGCGGGCGCCGACCGCGTGGAAGGCTGTCTCTTCGGCAACGGCGAGCGCACCGGCAACGTGGACATCGTCACCCTCGCGCTCAACCTCTACACCCAGGGCATCAACCCGGGGCTCGATTTCTCCGATATCAACGCGGTTGCACGCACCGTCGAGTACTGCAACCAGCTCCCGATCCACCCACGCCACCCCTATGTGGGGGATCTCGTATTCACGGCCTTCTCAGGCTCCCACCAGGACGCCATCAAGAAGGGATTCGCTGCTCAAAAGGCCGGCGCCCCGTGGAACGTACCCTATCTCCCGATCGACCCGGCCGATGTCGGCCGCAGCTATGACTCGGTGATCCGGGTCAATAGCCAGTCGGGCAAGGGCGGCATCGCCTACCTGCTCGAAACCGAATACGGCATCGCCATGCCGCGTCGCCTGCAGGTAGAGTTTTCACGCGAAGTGCAGAAGGTGACCGATGCGACCGGCGGTGAAATGGCGGCAGCCGACATCTGGGGGCTGTTCTCGGACACCTATCTCGAGACCGACACACCGGTGCGCTATTGCGAGCATCACCTGTTCGAGCATGGCGCGGCACAGGGCATCCGCCTCGTGGTCGAGATCGGTGGCACGCGGCACATGCTGGCCGGTGAAGGCAACGGTCCGATCGATGCCGCAGTGCATGCCTTGCGCACCGTCGGCATCGACGTTCAGGTGCGCAGTTTCGAGGAGCGTTCGGTGGCGCCGAGCGAGGACGGCGGCAACGCGCAAGCCTGCGCCTTCATCGAACTCTCGGGCGCCAGCGGCGGCATCGACTGCTATGGCGTCGGCATCGACACCAACATCGTCACCGCGTCCATTCGCGCCATCGTCAGCGGTGTGAACCGGCTGGACCCGGCTGCGGCCGGCAACCCGGTCGCGCAGGCTGCATGAAGCTGAACGCCGGCGGTTCTGCCGCCGGCTGAAGGGCAAGGTGGAACCCGGGTCTGACGCTCCCGGGCAGATGCATCAGCCGGGTGGAAACAAGGGCATCCAGTAAGCCAGGGCGTCGTCACGCTGCTCCTCGCGGTCCACCGTGCCATCCTCCATGGATGGCCGCGCACTCGCCGCCTCCCGTTCCGCTGCCGAAAACCAGTCTTGCGACCAGCGCTGTACCTGCTCCAGAATTTCCAGACGCATTTGAGACCTCCTGTCTCACAGACAAGGACACCGCGCACCAAGCATGGCGATGCGCTCGGGAACCCGCCCCGGATTGGTGCAGATCTGCGGAAAATGGCTCCGCTGAACCCCTGCAGCCGGGCGAGCAGGCTTTTCCTAGCAGCTTTTGTACCCATATTCAGTCCCCGGCGGGCGCGCCCTGAAGTACTTCGACATGATTTGCCGCCGCGGCGAGCTGTCGATCGCATCCGTCGAGGGCCACAATGCCGACCGATTTCGACTGCCTGACGCTGCTGTTCCAGCAGGACGGCCAGGGTGGCCTGCAGGTCTGTCCCGGCAAGGAAGCCGACGCACAGGAATGGACGCCCGTCGAACCCGCGACCGGCGTGATCACCTGCAACATCGGCGACATGCTGATGCGCTGGAGCGACGACCAGCTGCCGTCGAACTTCCATCGTGTGCGCAATCCACAGCCGCATGAGTATCAGGGCGACCGCTACAGCATTGCCTTCTTCTGCCAGGCCAATCGCAGTGCCGTCATCGAAGGGCCGGGCAGAATGCACCCGCCAATCACTGCGGGCGACTACCTGCAGCAGCACATCAACGCCAACTTCGCGAAATACGGATTTCCCAGCGCACACGCGGCCCGCACACGGTCCTCACGCGTGTGGCCGATCCGGCGGCGGCTGCAGCCAATGTACCAGCCCTGTTTCGAAAATGGCCGGAAGCCATGCACCGTTCGTAATACACTCCCAAGATTAACCCCAATCTGGGCAGTAGATTACGAATGACGCTGCTTTGACCGGGGCAACCCAGCAGGGGAACGGACGATGGACTCATTTCAGTGGGACGAGAATTTCGTCACCGGCATAGACGAAGTCGATAGCCAGCACATGGAGCTGGTCCGCATCATCAACCGCATTGGCGACGCCTTGTCCAATGCGTCCGCAGCGGGCCCGAAATCGCTTGCATACCTGATCGACGAACTCGCTGCCTACACACGTTTCCATTTTGCGGCCGAAGAGTCGATGATGGCCGCGCAGGGTATCGACCCGCGACATCTCGAATCGCAGTCCCGCGAGCACGAGAGCTTCGTCGATGAGATTGTCCGTATTTCGCAGACGGAGATGACCGCCGAGCTTTCGAGCCGTCTGCTCAGTTTTCTCATCCACTGGCTGGCGTACCACATCCTCGGCTCCGACCAGTCGATGGCCAGGCAACTGCGCCTGATCGGCCAGGGCATGAGCCCGGAACAGGCCCTGTCCGAAGATGCCCGGCTCGGCACCCGTGCCACCGAGCCCCTGCTTGCTGCACTGAGCGGCCTCTTTGCCCAGGTGTCGCAGCAGAACCGCGAACTGCACGAGCTGAACCAGACGCTTGAGGCGAAAGTTGCAGAACGCACGCGCGAACTGGCCGTCGCCAACAGGAACCTCGAAACGCTGTCGCTCACCGATGTCCTGACCGGCCTGCCCAACCGGCGCCATGCAATGCACGTCATTGGGCTTGAGTGGCAGAGCTCGGGGAGCCCGCTTTCGCTGATGATGATCGATGCGGACGGATTCAAGACCGTCAATGACACCTGGGGCCACGAAGCCGGCGATACGGTATTGACCACGCTGGCACGAACGCTCGCAGAATCGGTGCGCACCGACGACATGGTGTGCCGCCTGGGTGGCGACGAGTTTCTCGTGATCTGCCCCCACACGCCACTGGAAGGTGCAATGCAGCTCGGCGAAAGCCTGCGGGCGAGGGTCAATGCGCTGCGGGTCGCCGCCGGTGGTGGCGAGTGGCCGGGCAGCGTGAGCATCGGCGTTGCCTCACGCACGACCGCCATGCACACCCCTGACGAACTGATGCGGCGTGCAGATGAAGGTGTTTACATGGCAAAGGCACGTGGACGAAACTGCGTGGCAAGCGCCGACCTTCCGACCTGACAATCATGAGCATGCTGACTCTCACCCACTTGTATCGCTACCCGGTCAAATCCCTGCGCGGCGCGCAGCACCCGGCGCTCGACATCGGCGCGAAGGGCTTCAGCTTCGACCGCCACTGGATGGTCGTCGACGCGCAGGGACACTTTCTCACCCAGCGTCAGTTGCCGAAAATGGCACTGATCGCTACCCCGATCGATGCAGGTGGCGTGCTGACGCTGAGCGCGCCGGACATGCCCGACATCACGCTGCAGGGAACGACACAGCAGCGCATGCCGGTCACGGTGTGGGAAGACACGGTAGAGGCGACGCTGGCCGATCCGGCTGCAGACGCCTGGCTGAGCCGCTTTCTGGCGCAAGCATGCCGCCTGGTGCAGTTCGCCGAGGATGTTCAGCGCGCGCTCGACCCCGACTATGCCGCGCCATCCGATCAGACCGGCTTTGCCGACGGCTTCCCCTTTCTGCTGATTTCGCAGGCCTCGCTCGACGATCTCAACGCACGGCTTGAGCAGCCGCTGCCGATGCAGCGCTTCCGCCCCAACCTGGTGGTGAGCGGCTGCGAACCCTTTGCCGAAGACCGCTGGCGGCTGATTCGCATCGGCGGCGTGGTCTTTCGCGTGGTGAAGCCCTGCGCACGCTGCGCAATCACGACAATCGACCCCGAGACTGCGCTGCGCAGCCCCGAACCCCTGCGCACGCTGGCAGGCTACCGGCGGCACAACAACATGGTGATGTTCGGGCAGAACCTGATTCACGACGGCCCGGGGCGGCTGGAAGCGGGGATGGCGGTCGAGGTGCTCGAGTAAGCCGCCCTCTTGCTTCAGTTACTGGGGCGCAAAGCGTCCGCGCAGATAGGCGATGATTTCGTCCGACTCGTACAGCCACTTGCTGTTGCCCGCCTTGTCGGAAACCCGCAGGCAGGGCACCTTGGCCTGACCGCCGCCGCGCACCAGCTCCTCGCGGACGCTGCCCGGTTGCTGCGCATCGCGACGTTCGATCGGCAGCGAGAGGCGACGCATCTCCTGGCGCACCTTGATGCAGAACGGACAGGTCTTGAATTCATACAGGGCCAGCATGCCGCATTCCCTGTCGACCTTGCCCTGCTCTTCCGCCGGGCGTGACACGCCCTTGGGCCGGGTAATCATTTCCCACAGCAGAATCATGGGTCCGATGACGAGACGCAGGGTCTTGAAGAATGCTCTGATGACAACTTTCATGATCGTTTTCCGATAGATGGCAACGCCCGCCTGGGCATGCACGGCACTGCCTGCAGGCGATAAAATTCGAACAGGGCGCCGAGAATAGAGGAACACGCGGGATTTTGGTGCACTGAAAGCGACCATGAACGGCTGCCGGCATCATCATTTTCAGCCCGATAGTCAGGCATCATTACCCCGCGCAACCCCGTCGTCATCGCCAGCCGCACCCATGGACGCATCACTCTCCGCCGCCATCGATCTCTACTGCGAACGCACCAGCCCCGGCTTCTGGGCAGAGCCGGTCAACGCACTCACCAACCTGTCCTTCGTGCTGGCGGCGATCGCAATCATGCTGCTGATGCGTCGCAACGGCATCCGCGCCAGCGCTCCGGCCGTGTTCCTGACCGCCAACATGGCCTGCATCGGGATCGGCAGCTTTCTGTTTCACACCCTGGCCAACCGGTGGACGATGTTCGCCGACGTGCTGCCGATCTTCATCTACCAGATGGCCTTTCTTGTCCTGTATGCGCGCAATATCGGCGGCCTCGCACCCTCCAGGGTCGCTGCGCTGGTGCTGGTCTACGTCCTGGTGTCCGTCGGCTTTGCCACGCTGCCGAGCGCATGGGTGAACGGCTCGCTGGCCTACGGCGGCGCGCTGGTGTTCATCGCTGCGATCGGGATCTACCACCGCGCCGCAGGCAAGCGCGAGCCGCTGATCCTGCTGCTCGCAGTATTCGTCTTCGTGGTGTCGCTGAGCTTTCGCTCGCTCGACATGGCACTCTGCGAAACCGCTACGCTCGGCACACACTTCCTGTGGCACCTGCTCAACGGGCTGGTGCTTTACCTGACCACCCGGGCCTATGTGCTGAACCAGCCCGGCGCACGCTGAAGGCGGCAAGACGCCGCCGCGGCCGGTCACGCACCATCGGCCATTGCGAGCCGCAGCCTGCGCACCAGTTCGTCCATCTGCGTTTCGTCGACGTTGCCGTAGCCCAGTACCAGCCCGTTGCAGCACAAGGGCGCGTGCGCATAGTGCGACAGGGCCCGCACCCCGAGCCCGAGCCGGGCCGCACACCGCGCCACCTCGGTATCGCGCAGCGCGGGTGGCAAACGCAGCACCAGATGCAGGCCCGCCGCGCCGCCGTCGATACCGAGTTCAGGACCGGGCTGACGCAGCAGCGCCGCACGCAGCGCACGCTGGCGCAACTCGTAGCGCTTGCGCATGCGGCGCAGATGGGAGGTGTACTGGCCACGCCGGATGAAATCGGCCAGCGCCACCTGTTCGATGCCCTGACCGGCGCGCACGGCTTGCCCTGCGGCGTGCGCAAATGCGCCGGACAGCGCCGGCGGCAGCACCAGATAGCCAATGCGCAGGCCGGGATAGAGGGTCTTGCTGAACGTGCCCGCATACACCACCGCCGCCCCCGGCTGCAGTCCGTGGAGCGCAGGCAGCGCCGGGACGCCGCGTTGAAACTCGCTGTCGTAGTCGTCCTCGATGATCCACGCACCAGCCGCACGTGCGCCCTCCAGCAGGGACAGACGGCGCGCGAGCGACATGACGTGTCCGCTGGGATACTGATGCGAGGGCGTGACCATGATCAGGCGCGGCGGATGTGCGTGCCAGTCTGCCTCGGCCGGCGCCAGTCCGTCCTCATCGACCGCCACCGCGTGCAGGCGCAGGCCGGCCAGGCCGAGTGCGCCGCGCGCCGCCAGATAACCGGGGTTCTCCACCCACGCGGTGTCGCCACTGTCGGCGAGCAGCCGCGCACACAGGTCCAGCCCCGACTGGGTACCGCTGGTAATGATCACCTGCCCGGGCGTGACGGCAAAGCCGCGCACGGTCGAGAGCTGTTCGGCCAGCGCGGCCCGCAGGACCGGCTCGCCACCATACGGCGTATGACCCAGCTGGCGCGCACCCGCCTCGCGCCACGCCCGGTCCAGGCTGGCCCGCCAGCTGCGAAAGGGGAAGGCACCGAGATCGAGCGCACCGGGCGCGAAGGGCAGGATGTCGGTGTCCGGCCCGTGCTCGGGCTGAAGTGCAGCTGCGGCACGCACCGACAGACCGGGCAGGGCCACGGTCTCGCCGTGCGATCTGCGTGCGGACGCATCGGGCAGCGTGAGTTGCGCCACGCGGGTGCCATGACGGTCGGCCTGCAGACAGCCCTCCGCGCTCAACTGCTCATACGCGAACAGCACCGAGTTGCGCGCAATGCCCAGACCGGCAGCAAGGCTGCGGCTGGAAGGCAGGCGCGCGCCGGCCTTCAGCTGGCCGCTCAGAATGGCCTCGCGCAGCCGCTGATACAGCAGGCGCTGGCGCGGCACACCCGGCGGAAACGGTGGGGCCAGCAGCCAGTCGAGTTGCATGGTGGCTCCAATCCAAATGAATCTGGTGGCACTACTGATGGTGCCACCAGCAGCATATGCTGGCCGTTCACCTCAAACAAGCGTCAGGCACCCCGACATGAACACGCACCCCGCCCCTTCCGAGCGCACCCGCGTCAGACGCCTCCCGGCGCGCGCCCACTACGACAGCGAGACCATCAACGGCATTGTCGACGCCGCCACGGTGTGCTCCGTCGCCTTCCAGTGGGAAGGCTCCGTCCATGCCCTGCCCACCATCCACTGGCGCGAGGGCGAGCACCTATACATCCACGGTGCCAAGGGTTCGCGCATGCTCAAGGCGCTCACCACCGGTCAGGCCTGCGTCACCATTGCGCTCGCCGACGGACTGGTGATGGCGCGCTCGGCCATGCATCACTCGATGAACTACCGCGCGGTGGTGGTCTATGGGTGTTTCGAACAGCTTGATGAGCCGGACGCCAAGCTCAACAGCCTGCGTGCCCTGATCGAAGGCATTGCGCCGGGGCGCTGGGAACAACTGCGCCCGATCACCGGCAAGGAACTCAACGCCACCACGGTGTTGCGCATCCCCCTGACCGAGGCGTCGGCCAAGATTCGCGCAGGCGGGGTCAAGGATGATGAGGAGGATCTCGGCTGGCCGGTATGGGCGGGTGTCATTCCCCTGCAGACAGTGCGCGGCACGCCCGTTACCGAGCCCGACAGTGTCGTGCGCGATGCCCCCGCCGACGTGGTGAACCCGGCCGCGCCAGTGGTCTGATTCAGCCGCAGGAAGGCAGCGCCGGATCGAGATCGGCGGCCTGATCGACGTCGCGCAGGATGCGGTCATCGTGCCAGTCGAGCATGCGCACGTCGGCCTCCTGCAGCAGATCGCGCGCGCCACGGTCACCCTCCAGCGCGGCAAGACGGCGCCCCCATGCCGCACCGAAACCGACCGGATGCCCGCGCCGGCCGCCGTGCATGGGGGCCACCACCGTGTCGGGCCGGTCGATGGCGGCGGCCACCGTGCCAACCGCGGCTGCGGGCAACCAGGGCATGTCAGCGAGCGCGATCACCCAGCCGGCAGCATCCGCACTGGCCGCCACTGCCGCCGCCAGCGCACTGCCCATGCCCTGCTCGGCGTGCGCGGTTTCCAGGATCTCGCAGCCTGCCAGGCGCAACCAGTGCCCCCGCTCCGCCTGCCCCGGACGCACCACCGCGAGGCTGCCGGGCAGCGCCGCGCACAAGGCAAGGGCGCTGTGCCAGATCAGCGGACGACCATCGGCCAGGCGCACGAGCAGCTTGTCGCGCCGCCCTTCGGGATCGAAGCGGCGGCCGTAACCCGCCGCAAGCAGGATGCCGCGCACCATCACTTGCGGGCGCAGGCGGACAAGGCGTTTTCGGCCAGTTCGAGTGCGGCCTTGGCCTCTGCCACCGGCAGGACCCGCTCGGGCACCACACCATTCTTTACCGCGACCAGTTCAGCCGCGATCGAGACCGCAATCTCGCCCGGCGTGCGACTGCCGATGTACAGCCCGGCCGGGCCGCGCAGGGCCGCCACCTGCGCCGCGTCGAGATCGAACTCGCGCAGACGCTCGCGCCGCACGGCATTGTTGTGTCTCGAGCCCAGCGCCGCCACGTAGAAGGCAGGCGAGCGCAGCGCCTCCATCAGCGCGAGATCGTCGAGCTTGGGGTCGTGGGTGAGTGCGATCACCGCGGTGCGCGCGTCGGGGCGCATGCCGATGACCACATCGTCGGGCATCTCGCGGGTGAGCACGGTGCCCGGTACGTTCCATTCCTCGGACCACTCTTCGCGCGGATCGCAGACGGTGACGGCGAAGTCCAGCGCGAGCGTCATGCGTGCGAGGCTGGCCGCGAGCTGGCCGGCGCCGATCAGCAGCAGGCGATAGCGCGGCCCGAACACGCTGACCAGGGTTTCCCCGTCGAAGCCCGTCGCCTGCTCGGGATGCGCCGGCGCCAGCGCACTCCTGCCACTGGGCAGATGCAGGCTGCGCTCCACCAGTTCGCCCGCCGCCAGCCTGGCCAGCAGGGCGTCGAGCGGTGCCGGGTCGGCCAGCGGCTCCAGCACCAGTTCCATGGTGCCGCCGCACGGCAGCCCGAAACGGCGGGCCTCCTCGGCACCGACGCCATAGCTCACCTTGCATGCCGCTTCGGGCATGCCTTCGGCGCGCAGGCGCTGCATGAGGTCGTCCTCGATGCACCCCCCCGACACCGACCCCACCGCACGTCCGTCTTCGCGCAAGGCCAGCAGCGCGCCTGGCGGGCGTGGCGACGAGCCCCAGGTGCGCACGACCGTGGCCAGCAACACCCGTTTTCCGTCTGCGAGCCATGTTCTGGCACGCTGCAGAACTTCCAGATCCAGACTATCCATGCCCCTTACCCCATCTCAAATCGGTACGGAAGCCGGCGCGCCGGCTTCGGCAGAAGCTGGCGGCGGTTCAGGCGAAGCCTTCCTGCAGCAAGAATCACTCCGGGAAGGCATCCGCATCAGCTTTGCAACTGCGTGCCGATCGGCAGCCTGCGAATACGCTTGCCCGTTGCCGCGTACAGCGCATTCACCAGCGCCGGTGCCAGCGGCGGCACACCGGGCTCGCCCACACCCGACGGCTTTTCCGCCGAGGGCACGATATGCACCTCCACGGCCGGCATCTCGTTGATGCGCAGCACGGTGTAGTCATGGAAGTTGGACTGCTCGACCTGACCGTCCCTGAGGGTGATCTCGCCACTCAGGGCTGCGGCCAGGGCGAAGCCGATGCCACCTTCCATCTGCGCACGGATCACGTCCGGATTGACCGCAATCCCGCAGTCCACCGCGCACACCACGCGGTCGACCCGGAAGCTGCCATCGGCGGCGGCCGTGGTTTCCACCACCTGGGCGACGAAGCTGTTGAAGGATTCATGCACCGCGACCCCGCGACCGCGCCTGCCACCGTCGCTCGCGGCCTGCAGTGGCGTGCCCCAGCCGGCCTTTTCCGCAGCCAGCCGCAGCACCGCTGCATGGCGCGGATGTGCTGCAAGCAGCTCAAGCCGGTAGGCCACCGGATCGCTACCCGCCGCAAGCGCGAGCTCGTCAATGAACACCTCGGTCGCAAACCCCGTGTGGGAGGAGCCCACCGAACGCCACCACTGCACCGGCACCTTGGTCAGCGCATTGGTCGTATGCAGATCAACCGCAAGGTTGGGAATGGCGTAAGGCAGGTTGGCCGCGCCCTCGGCCGAGGTCGCATCGACCCCGTCCTTGATCATCAGCGACTCGAAGGGCGAACCGAGCATGATGGACTGCCCCACGATGCGCTGTGACCACGCCTGCGGCCGGCCCGTGGCATCGAGCGCGGCACGCAGGCGGTGCAGATACAGGGGACGGTAGTGCCCGCCACGCATGTCGTCCTCGCGCGACCACACCAGCTTCACCGGTGCCCTGCCACCGATCGCCTTGACGATGTGGGCGGTCTCCACCAGATAGTCGGACTTCGGGTTGGCACGACGCCCGAAACTGCCCCCCGCGAACAGCATGTTGAGCTTCACCTGTTCCGGCTTGAGCCCGAGGATGGCCGCGACCACGGCCTGGTCGACGGTCTGGAACTGCTCGCCGTTCCACACTTCGCAGCCGTCCGCGTCCAGCTTCATCACGCAGTTGAGCGGCTCCATCGCCGCATGTGCGAGATAGGGGAACGCAAATTCGGCTTCGACCACCTTGTCCGCCTTGCCCAGCGCAGCCTCGGCGTCGCCATCGTTCCGCGCCACCGCACCGGGCGTGGCCGCGAGCTTGCGGTAGTCGGCCAGCAGCTGTGCCGAACTGCCGCGCCAGGCGGCGGTTTCGTCCCAGTCCACCTGCAGCGCGTCGCGCCCCTTCTTTGCCGTCCAGTAGTCCCCCGCCAGCACCGCCACGCCGGAGGGAATGCGCACCACCTCGACCACGCCGGGCACGGCCCGCGCCGCCGTGTCGTCGACGCCACGCACGGTCGCACCGAAACGCGGCGGATGTGCCACCACCGCAACCAGCATGCCGGGCAGCTTCACGTCCTGGGTAAACATCGCGCGGCCGGTGGTCTTGGCCACGCTGTCCTTGCGTGGCGCATGTTTGCCGATGAGGGTGAAATCCTTCGGGTCCTTCAGCGTCACCGTGGCCGGCAGCGGCAGCGCGGCGGCGGCCTCGGCGAGCTCGCCAAAACCTGCCGTGCGTCCGCTCGGCGCATGGCTCACCACGCCGGCGCTGATGGTGATCGACTCCGCCGCCACCTTCCAGCGCCCGGCTGCCGCCTCCACCAGCATGGCGCGTGCGGTCGCGCCGGCATGACGCATCTGTTCAAAGGAGTTGGCGATCGCGGTACTGCCCCCCGTTCCTTGCGCCGGCCCCCAGAACAGGTTGTTGTAGCGTGCGGCGTCGGCAGGCGCGCCTTCGACCACGACCTGCGCCCAGTCGGCGTCGAGTTCCTCGGCAACCAGTGTCGCAAGGCCGGTAAAGGTGCCCTGACCCATCTCCAGATGTTTGGCGAGCACCGTCACCGTGCTGTCGGTGCCGATGCGCACAAAGGCATTGGCTTCGAACGCGGCTGCGACCGCCGGGGCGGAACCGGCGATGCCGGGGCCCGCGACCCTGGCGGCAGCGCCGCGCGCCGACGGCAGCACCAGCGCCAGGGTCAGTCCTGCGCCCGCCTTGAAGAAATCACGGCGGGAGACGTTTTCGATACGGGTTTTCATGTCGCGTTCCTTCATGCCAGGGCCGTGGCGGCTTCGTGGATGGCTGCGCGAATGCGCACATAGGTGGCGCAGCGACAGATGTTGCCGCTCATCGCCGCATCGATCTCGGCATCGGTCGGTCTGGGGTTGGCGACCAGCAAAGCGGTGGCCGACATGATCTGGCCGGACTGGCAGTAGCCGCACTGCACCACGTCGAGCTTCTGCCAAGCGGCCTGCACGGCCTGCCCCGCACGGGCGGCATCGACGCCTTCGATCGTCGTCACCTTCTTTCCGGCAACCGCCGACAGGGGGGTGGAACAGGCGCGCACCGGCTCGCCGTCCAGGTGCACCGTGCATGCACCGCACAGGCCCATGCCGCAACCAAACTTGGTGCCGGTGAGGTCGAGGCCGTCGCGCAAGGCCCACAGCAACGGGGTGTCATCGGGCAGATCGGAACTGACACGCTGTCCGTTCAGGATGAAAGTCGTCATCGGGCAACTCCGTGGGGAAGGGGGTCAAACATCAACAGGGTCGCAGGGTGCAGCCCTGCATACCGGACGATTCAGATTAGACTGTTTGGCTATTAAGATCGACGCAGAAATACTGAATGAGTCATGAAGCCTGACTTACAAATAGATCCCGCGCTCCTGCCCGCACTCGCCACCTTCGAGTGCGTTGCGCGCCACGCGAACTTCACCCGCGCTGCGGCCGAGATGGGCTTTTCACCCTCCGCCCTCTCGCAATCGATACGCGCGCTGGAAAAGCGCCTCGGCGTGCGTCTGCTCGCGCGCACCACGCGCCGCGTAAGCCTGACCGAGGAAGGTGCATGCATCCTCGATGGTGTCCGCCGCGGACTGGCCGAACTCGGCGGCGCCCTCAGCGCACTCGCTGACGCACGCGGCCAGCCCAGCGGACGGGTGCGGATCGCGCTGTCGCGAATAGCCTACGCTGATCTGTTCTCGCCGCACGTCGTCGATTTTTCAGCGCGCTACCCTGGCATCGGGCTCGAGTTCTACCTTGACGACGGTCTGACCGACATCGTGGCTGGGCGCTTCGACGTCGGCGTCAGGCTCGGCAACAGCATCGAAGCCGACATGGTTGCCGTGCCGCTCAGCCGGCCATCGCGAATGGTGATCGTGGGAACGCGCGACTACTTCGCCCGCAACCCTGCGCCGCGTTCGCCGGAAGACCTTGCTGCGCACGATTGCGTCCGCTTCCGTTTCACCACCAGCGGCCGCCTCGCGCGCTGGGATCTGCAGCGCGATGGCAGGCTGTTCGAGCTTGAGGTCAGCGGGCGTTTCATCGTCAATGACTTCGTCGCCGAGCTCGACCTCGCCCGCCGCGGACTTGCCCTTGCGCAGGTGGTCGAGTCGACCGCAGCGGACGACATTCGGGCTGGACGCCTGGTCACCGCACTGGACGAATACGCGCCGACGCTGGGCGCGGCCCATCTATACTTCCCCGGTACCACCCACATGCCGGCACGGCTGCGGGTGTTCATCGACTACTTTCAGGCCGCCCACGCGGCACGCAGGGCGGCGGCCTGACACACGCCGAATGGCATCGGAAAGGAGTTGCGCGTGGATACAGCCGAGACAATCTGCACGTTCTGGTTCGGGACCGATACCGACGAGGCCAGCATCATCGCCAGTCAGTCCGCACTGTGGTGGCGCAAGCGCGACGAGGTCGACACCGCGATCCGCGAGCGCTTCGAGCACCGGGTCATCCAGGCCGGGAACGGTGAGCTCGACGCGTGGCTGCAAACGCCGCACGGCCGCCTCGCCCTGATCCTGCTCACCGACCAGTTCCCGCGCAACATCTACCGCAACAGCGCACGCGCCTTTGCCTTCGACGCACGGGCCCTGGGCTGGAGCAAGAAGGCAATCACGCTCGGCATCGACCGCCAGTGTCGCCCCATCGAACGTGTGTTTCTCTATCTTCCACTCGAGCATTCCGAAGACCGCAACGACCAGGCCGAATCGGTGCGACGCTTTGAAGCCCTGGCGGCCGAAGCCGGCCCCGCGGTCAAGGCGTCCTTCGACAGCTATCTGGACTTCGCCCGCCGCCACCGCGAAATCGTGGATCGCTTCGGCCGCTTTCCGCACCGCAATGCCGCGCTGGGACGGCAATCAACCGCAGCTGAAACGGCCTTCCTCGAACAGCCCGGCTCCCGCTTTTAGCACTGCACACAGGCTCGTGCGCGCCGCCACCGTCACCCGCCCCATTCCGGGCTGCGAACTGTCCCTGCATCAAGCAAGGGCAAAGAACGACGCCCCCATTCATATACAATCATCCACCGCTTCACTGCCCGCAGCGGTAGTACTGACGCTTACGGCCATTCAGGAGACATATTTTGGGTGAACATGCAATGCTCACCATCGCAGCAATCACCATGCTCGGTGGTGCTTGCCAGTGGCTCGCATGGCGCTTGCGCCTGCCCGCCATTCTCTTTCTGCTGATCACCGGCATCGTCGCCGGGCCCGGCGTCGGATGGCTCAACCCCGACGCGCTAATGGGCGATCTGCTCTTCCCCTTCGTATCACTGTCGGTGGCCATCATCCTGTTTGAGGGCGCACTGACGCTCAAATTCTCCGAAATCCGCGGCATGCAACATGTCGTGCGGCGCTTCGCCACCAGCGGCGTGCTGGTGACGTGGACGGTGGCCGCACTGGCAGCACGCCTGATCGCCGGTTTCGACTGGGGCCTGGCGATCCTGTTCGGCGCCATCATGGTCGTGACCGGCCCCACCGTCATCGTGCCGATGCTGCGCACTGTGCGCCCGACCGCCCGCATCGCCAACATCCTGCGCTGGGAAGGCATCGTCGTCGATCCGATCGGTGCGCTGCTCGCGGTGCTGGTGTTCGAGTTCGTCGTGTCCACCGAGGCCGGTGGCGCGCTGAGCGCGACCATCCTGCTGTTCCTCGGCACCATTGCCATCGGCACGATCACCGGCCTCGCCGGCGGTTACCTGATGGGCGAGGCCCTGCGGCGCGACTGGCTGCCCAACTACCTGTTCAACGTGGCCACGCTGGGCGCGGTGTTCTGCTGCTTCGCCTTCTCCAACGCCGTGGCGGAGGAATCCGGCCTGCTCGCGGTGACGGTGATGGGCATCTACCTCGGCAACCGCAAAGGCGTGCCGATCGAAGAGATTCTGGCGTTCAAGGAAAGCCTTTCGCTGCTGCTGATCACGGTGCTCTTCATCCTGCTCGCAGCACGCCTCGACTTTGCCCAGCTCGAAGCGCTGGGCTGGGTGGTGGTCGGGGTGTTTCTGGCCATCCAGTTCATCGCCCGTCCGCTCAAGGTCATGTATTGCACCTGGGGATCGAACATCCCGTGGCAGGAGCGCACCCTGCTGGCCTGGATTGCGCCGCGCGGCATCGTCGCCGCGGCAGTAAGCGCACTGTTCGCACTCAAGCTCGAGCAGCGGGGCGTCGACCAGGCAGCCCTGCTGGTGCCGCTGACCTTTGTTGTCATCATCGGCACCGTCGTGCTGCAGAGCCTGACCGCGGGCAAGCTCGCCGCCATGCTCAAGGTGGCCGAACCCGAGCCGGCCGGCTTTCTGATCCTTGGCGCGAATCCGCTTGCACGCAAGCTGGCGCAGGCCCTCGAGCAGCAGAAGATCCGGGTCCTGCTGTGCGACACCCTGTGGGACAACGTCAGCCGTGCCCGCATGGCCGGCCTCAAGGCCTACTACGGCAACCCGCTCTCCGAACACGCCGAGGTCTATCTCGACACCACCGGCCTCGGGCGCATGCTGGCCGTCACGGCAGACGCCCACCTCAACGCACTCGCCTGCAACCGCTACAAGGGTGTATTCGGCGCGAAAGACGTCTTCGCGCTGCGGGTTGGCGGCACGACGGGCACCAACGGCCGCAGTGACACGGCACGAGAGGGACGCACCGCATTCAGCGACAAGGTCGGTTACATCGACCTTTCGCGCCGCCTTTACCGCGGTGCCGAGATCCGGCGCACGACCTTGTCGGAAGCCTTCACGATGGAGCACTTCCGCAACATGCATGGCGACCATGCCACGCTGCTGTTCGCGATCGACCCCAAGGGCCGGCTCGAAGTGTTCTCGGCAGAAAATGCGCTGGAACCCGGCCCGGGATGGGCCGTCATGGCACTGATAGACTCCGCATCCGAAAAGACTGGCGGCACCGCAGCCACCGATGCGGAGAAGGCCAGCGAACCTGCAGCGAGCTGAGCGTCTGCGGATACAGGGGCGCGGCCGGTCCGAGGACACGGATCGCGCCCCTTCTCTTCATGGCAGCGGCGGCCGGCAGCATCTACACTGAGGAAGTTGTCTCGTGAAGGACGCCTTTCGGCCACCGCTATCGACCCGGAGCTGCCATGACCTCGCCGCCCCAGAAAACGGAATCCGTCTTCGCCACCCTTCCCACCGTGCTGCAAACCATCGACGGCACACTGACGGTGCCGACCGAAGACGATGAGCTGGCGATCATCGCCTACGACGGATTTCGATATCTCACCGCACTCGGCTTTGTGCGTGGCCAGCCCGCCCTTGCACTGCTCTACGATCTCGACATCGTGCACCTCGGCACCCGGCCGGGCAGTCGACTGATCGAGTTCCGGATCTACGTCCGGCTCAAGGAGCGCGTCCGCACCGAGATCGACCGCACAGGTGCAGTCGAACTGATCGCCAACGCGCTGGCACTTCCCGCCGCAATCGAGGTCTCTGCCGAGCAATGGGGGCAGCTGTTCCCGCAGGTGCAGCAGCAGATGCAGAACGAACTGCCGCAGTGCCCGCCATCGATCCGCGCCATCCTCCACCCCGCCCCCGAAAAGCCCAATCCGTTCCACGGCGGAGGGCATTCGTTCAGCCTGTAGCCGGCAGCAAGATCACCTCGCCACCGGGCAGCGCCCTCAGCCGCGCAGCTTCCTCAACTCGATCTCGGCCACGTCGACCCGCACCGTGCCCAGACCGACGAGCACGCTGGCAAGAGCCGCGACCTCATCGCCCACGGCACCGGCCATCATCGCGATGTTTTGTGCGTGCAGCGACATATGGCCCTTCTGGATACCGGTGGTCGCCAATGCCTTCAGCGCAGAGAAGTTCTGCGCCAGCCCCACCGCGGCAATGATGCGGGACAGCCTGTCGGCCGAGGCGACGCCAAGAATCCTGAGGCACGCGCGGGCGGTGGGATGAAGCTTGGTCGCACCGCCAATCAGGCCGACCGCCATCGGCAATTCGATGGTGCCGGCCAGATCTCCTTCCGCAGTCACCTCCCAGTCGGTAAGGCTTCCATACGCGCCACGCCGCGCCGCATAGGCATGGGCACCGGCTTCGACCGCTCGCGTGTCATTACCGGTGGCCAGCACCACCGCCGAAATCCCGTTCATGACCCCCTTGTTGTGGGTCGCCGCCCGGTATGGATCTGCAGCCGCAAACTGGAAAGCACTGATGATACCGTCGCGCACCGCAGCCCCTCCAATTGCGTCGCAGGTCCACACGGCCCGCGCGCGCGCCAGGCGGCGATCGGCCAGATTGGAGAGAATGCGCAGGTACACGCGCCCCCCGCACCAGACCTCAATCTGGGGCGCCAGTTTTTCCGCCATGCTATTGACCGCATTCGCACCCATTGCGTCGCGGGTATCGACGATGAGATGAGTGACCACCATCGGCCCGCCAGCCGATTCGATAATGCGTACCTCCACATCACGAAAACCGCCCCCCAGCTTCACCAGTACCGGATCGCAGGCGTCACATACGGCCTTGATCTCTTCTCGACGCTCCAGAATGCGGATACGGGCATGCACCGGGTCACTCACCCCTACAAGCTGCACCTGCGCAATCATCAGCGTGCCGGACATCGAGGTCACGAAACCACCGCTGTCATAGCACTGGCGCGCCGCATTACACACCGCAGCCACCACTGACGACTCCTCGGTTGCCATCGGCACGAGGATGTCCTCGCCATCGACACGCATATTGGTCGCCACGCCCACCGGTACGTTCATGGTGGCAATGACGTTTTCGATCAGGTGGTCGGCCAGATGTGGGTCAAGGTTTCCCATATTGGCGAGATGTCCGACCTCGTCTTCATCCAGCCCGCTGAACCCGGCAACGAAGTCGAGGCGTTCGCGCGGGCTCTTCTTGTGGAAGCCCGACACGCGTGAGGTTTTCTCTGGTGTGCTCATTGTGGATGTCTCCAGTCGATTGATGGGGTCGTGCGTCAGCCGGACGCCAATGCGGGGAGCCAGGTAACCAGCCCGGGGAAAGCGGCACAGATCAGCAGGGCGAGGATCTGCAGGTAGAGGAAGGGCAGGATGCCGCGATAGACGGTGCCCATGCCGAGATGCGGTGGCAGCGGCCCCTTGATGTAAAACAGGGTGTAGCCGAAGGGCGGGCTGATGTATCCGGTCTGGATGGTCAGCGCATACAGCACGCCGAACCAGATCTCATCAAAGCCAAGCAAGCGCACGATGGGAAGAAATACCGGCACGGTGAGCAGGATGATTCCAATCTCGTCGAGCACGGTGCCGAGAAAGATCAGGATCAGCATCATTACGCCGAGGATCACGTAGGGATGCACATCGAGCGTGCGGATGAAATTGAGCAGCGTGTCGGCCCCGCCCAGGCCGGTGAAGATGGCGACATATGCCTTCGCGCCGATCGTGATCCACAGAATCATCGATGTCGCCTTCAGGGTTTCGACGGCGGCGCTGCCCAGACCTCCCAGCGTCAGGCGCCGGCATAGCGCGGCCGACACCATCGCGCCGAACACCCCAACTGCGGCAGCTTCGGTAGGGGTCGCGACACCGAAGAAGATCGAGCCCAGAATCATCACGATCAGCATTGCCGGCAGGATCAGCGACTTGAGGCTGGCAAGCTTCCTCGCCATCGGCACGCGCTCGTTCGAACCCGCCGGCACCGCACCCGGTTTCAGGTAGGCAACCGCGATGATGTATGCAATGTAGAGTGTCGCCAGCAGCAAACCTGGCACGAGGCCCGCGATCAGCATCTTCCCGATCGAGACCTGAGCGGTGACCGCATAGACGATGGTCAGCACCGATGGGGGAATCAGGATGCCGAGCGTTCCCGAGGCGCAGATCGTGCCGGTCACCAACTTGGGGTCGTAGCCACGTTTCAGCATCTGCGGCATGGCAAGCACAGCCATCGCCGTCACGGCCGCGCCGACCACACCGGTCATCGCAGCCATCACCACGCAGATGACAACGGTGCCGATTGCCAGCCCGCCGCGCACGCGACCGAACCACAATTCCATTGCCTCGTAGAGCGCTTCGATGATGCCCGAACGCTGAAGAATGCTGGCCATCAGGATGTACAGGGGGATTCCGAGCATGGCTTCGGAGTGCATGGTGTCGAACACCTGCAGCACCATCAGCACTACCGCATCCGGGTTCCACAGCGTCACCGTCAGCAGCAGTGACAAGCCGCCCAGAACGAATGCGATCGGCAGGCCGGACAGCATCAGCAGCGTGAGGCCACCGAACATGATCAGCAGGATCAGGTTGGGCGTCATGCCTGCACCTCGTCCTCATCCGGGCGCGACGACGGCTCCCGGTACAGCAGACACAGGAACTCCGCCAGACTTTGCGCTGCGAGAAGGCTCACAGCCAACGGAATCGAGAACTTGACCGGCCAGATTTGCGGGTTCCACGCCGAGAACGATGTCTCGCGGAACGCCCAGGACTGCATCGCGAGCGGCAGGGAGTAGTACAGCAGAATGGCGCAGAAGCAGATGATGACAAGGTGGTTGAACAGGTCCGACCTGCGCTTCCACGCGGGCGAGAGGGCACGGTGCACGAGGTCCAGGCTTACATGCCCTCCAAGGTGTAGCAGATAGGGGCCACCCAGCAGGAAGTACGGACCGAAGATCAGCGTCGCGAGCTCCATGCCCCAGACCGTGGGTGCATTGAAGACATAGCGGGCCACTACTTCATACAGCATCACCGGAACGATCACGAAGGCCAGCAAGGCGACCCCCATGAACAGCAGACGATTCACTCCGGTGATGGCCTTCACATAAAGGCGTATCACTTTGGGCACGATCATTCCCGAAACAGGTTGGGCGGGGGCCCTGACGGAGCCCCCGCAGAGTCGACAGGTCAGGCGCTGCGGATTGCGCTCAGGACAGTAGGCCGAGCTGCTTCATGAAGGCCATCTGGCTTTCCAGGATCTTCACCGCAGTCGGGTCGTTCTTGGTGGCAGCCTTCCAGGCTTCGCGCGCCTTGACACGCCCGGCGGCAACCTCCTTCGGGTCGAGTGAAGTCACCTCTACGCCCTTGGCCCGGAAGGCCTCGATTGCCTTGCCGTCCGACACCATGATGTGCTGGCGCAGTGCAGAAGAGGTTTCGCGCGCCGCAACCGCCAGTGCGGCCTTGAACTCGGCCGGCAGGCGGTCGTACGCGCCGCGGTTGGCCACGTAGCTGGTCGCGGTGGTCGGCTGATGCGGGCCGGGCATCACGATGTACTTTGCCACTTCGCTCAGGCCGGCCTCGAGGTTGGCCGACAGATCGCCACGGTCGGCGAAGTCGATCACACCCTTGTCGAGCGCGGAATACACCTCGGCTGTGGCCATCGGGGTAACGGCTACACCGAGCGCACCCATCACGCTCGACGCAAGACCGACGAAGCGCCCCTTCTTGCCGCTCATGTCGGCGAGAGAGCGGATCGGAAACTTCGAGTGGATCGGCTCCGGGCCATATACCGTCGGCGCAATGTAGAACAGACCCGCAGGCGCATAGGCCTGGCGCGCGAGCTCTAGGCCGCCAAGTTCGTAGAACCAGGCTTCGAACTGGTCCGGCTCGGGAAAGCCGAAGGGTACCGTGCTGGTGAATGCCAGCCCCGGAATCTTGCCGGCCTCGTAACCGTCGAAAGTCTTCATCAGCTGGAATGCACCGCCGCGAACTGCATCGAATGCCTGGTTCGCGGGGACCAGCTGGCCGGCGGAGAACAGTTCGATCTGAAACTTTCCACCGGTCAGCTCGCCGACACGTTTGACGAAACGTTCCTCAAATTTCTGCGGCGTGGTGCCACCATCCCAAAGCGCCTGCATGCGCCAGGTCACCGTCTCCTGAGCCAGCGCCGGGGTACTGACAGCCACATTGGCTGCCGCGCCGACCGCGCCGATGCTCAGCGCCTTGAGTGCATTCCTGCGAGTAATGACTTTCATTCTGTTTACTCCTCCTTTGGCTTCTGCCCCTTGCGGGCAGACTTCCGGATGGCGTGAAACCACCCATGACTTGCGCAGAACACCGGCCAGGTGCAACTCGAGGTCGCTTTTTGTTGGCAGGTCCGGCGTTCAATGTCTCCGATTTTTCGTTTTGCAGATCATCTACAATGAACAGGGACAGTTCAAGGGACACTTTGTTGAATTGTCAAACAACTGTCCCAGCTGAATAAGAGTGACAGTTCAAGTGAAACAGCGTGAATTGCCGATGCGCTGGCACGGAGGAAGGCCATGGGACGTACCGATGCGATCATTGAAAAGCTCAGGGCCCAGATCGAAAGCGGCTTGCTCAAGCCCGGCCACCGGCTGCTCTCGGTTCGTGCCGCGGCGGTCGAAGCCGGCGTATCCAAGAACACCGTCGCCGAAGCCTATGACCGGCTCGTCGCCCAGGGGCTGCTGAGCTCGAAGCAGGGCTCGGGCTACTTCGTGACGAGTGGACGCAGCCTGGCCTCGGGTACCCCATCCGCACATATTGCAGAAGCAATCGACTCTGCCTCGCTGCTGCGCGAGCAACTGGTGCGGCACTACGCCGTACGCGTCGGTGACGGCCGTCCCCCGGCGGAATGGATGGGTCGTCTCGACTTCGGGCGGCAGCTTGCTCAGCTCAAATCCGGTCTCGATACCGAGGCCAACCATGGCTACAGCAGTCCATGGGGCTACCAGCCACTGCGCGAACGCCTCGCACTCATGCTGATCGAACGCTCGATTCACGCCTCCCCCGACCAGGTTCTGCTCACCTACGGTGCCAACCACGCACTCGACCTGGTCAGCCGCCAACTTCTGGAGCCGGGCGACGTCGCGCTTGTCGACAGTCCGGGCTACTACCCCCTGTTCGGCAAACTGCACCTCGGCAAGACCCGAACCATCGGTGTCCAGCGCCTGGACGACGGACCCGATCTCGATGATCTGGTGCGCAAGTGCGAGATGTTCCGTCCCAAGGTCTTCTTTACCCAGTCGCTCGCGCACAACCCGACCGGAAGCGCGATCTCCCTCCCGGTCGCGCACCGGCTCCTTCAGATCGCAGAGCAGTACGGCTTCTACATCGTCGAAGACGATCCGTTTGCGGACATTCTTCCGGCCGCCAGCCCGCGCCTGGCCACGCTCGATCAACTCAAGCGCGTGGTGTACATCGGGACTTTCTCCAAGACGCTCTCTGCCAACCTGAGGGTCGGCTACGTCGCAGGTGAAGCCCGGCTGATGGAAACGCTTTGTGACCTGAAGATGCTCACCGTTGTGAACACGTCCGATCTGCTCGAGCGCATCGTCTTCAACATGATCTCCAGTGGCCATTACCTGCGTCATCTGCGCCGCCTCAAGCTGCACGTCGAACAGGCTACCGAGAAAGCCATCAAGGCGGTCCAGGGCGCGGGTATTCACCTGCCGTATTCCGCAAACGGGGGCTACTACCTATGGGGCGAGCTCGGCGAGGGACAGGATGAACTCGCGCTGGCACGCCGCGCCGCCAAGGAGAGCATCTTTCTCGCCCCGGGCTCCATCTTCCGACCGGAAAAGTCCGAAGCGCCAGCTGCGATTCGGATTAACGTCGCCTACGCATGCAACCCGCAGTTTCTGCAGTTCATGAAGACGGCACGGTCCTGAAGCACTGCACGCACTCACCCCTCCTTGCCCGGCGTCCGATCCAGAATCTGTGGCACCAGCCGCTCGGAGAAGCCGGCGAGGAAAGACCAGAACAGGAGCTTTGCCACGTCGGCACCGCTTGACGGATAGGTTTCGGAGAAGAAGCGCTTGAGGTCCGCGGTGGTCGGGACCGGCTGCGAAAAGGGGTGGCTGGAGAAGGCCGGGAACATCGAACCTTCAATGACCCCGCTGAGAAAACCGATGTACAGCACGAGCGCGAAGATGCCGCCATACACCGGAATCAGCAGGACTTGGCACCAGGATTGCGACAGCAACTCCAGCTCTTCATCGCCGAACTTCCGGAGGCGCTGCTGGATGCTGACAAATCCGCCCAGCAAGCCGCAGCCGAAGCATGCCCATGACACCATGAAACGCTCTTCGCGCAGCAGGGTGAGACCAAACAGGCCAACGACCAAGAACAGCGCAATCCCGGTCAGGATGATCAGGCGTCGAGTGATTCTGAGCAGCTTTTCGGTCCGGGTCATTGAGACGGGACACCGCAGGGTGCCGGATGGAGGCTGATCCTTTCAGCATAGCCCCACCGAACCGGCTTTCAAGGCCGCGCTGGCCCGTCGGCGCTCATTCGCGCCAGAATGGCTTGTCGGCGGAAAAGCGTGCCTGCGCGCGGCTGATGCCGACATCTCTCAGCACTTCGTCATCGAGACTGCGCAGCTCGCGGCGCTGACGGGCCCGGGTCTGCCATGTGCGCAAGGTGTCGCCTAGCGTACCGAGCAGGGCGGCCAGCGTGCTGCGCAAGGCGGGCAGGCGGCTGACGGGAATCATGCGGGCGTGGGTGATGGGGCTCATGGTGCGTCTCCTTCAGGGCATCGGTGATGACTGCATCCTGGCGTTCGCACGTAACACAATCCAATCGTTTTTCGGGATTCGCGTGTTCAGGAAATGTGATGGCGTCGTCGGCCGGAGTGCGCTTTACTAACACCTGAGAATCCCGCATCCGGAGTGACCGACGTGGAGCTATACCACCTGAAGACCTTCGTCACGGTAGCCGAAGAGAAACACCTGACACGTGCCTCTGAGCGCCTGTTTACGAGCCAGCCGGCGATCAGCGCCCATATCAAGGCACTGGAGGAAGAGCTCAACCTCACGCTCTTCGACCGCACGCCAAAGGGCATGCTGCTCACCGCCGCCGGCGAGCAGCTGCTGGATCGCGCGCAACGCACACTGGCTGCTGCAGGCGACTTTCTGCACCATGCCAAGGGCATGCAGAACGAGCTGCTGGGCAGCATCCGCATCGGCCTGAATACCGATGCCGAATTCCTGCGTCTGGTCGAACTCCAGGCTGGTTTGCGCGCGCACTATCCACAGCTCGATCTCGAATTCATGTCCGGCCGAACGGGGAACAACATCCCTGCCCTGAGGGTCGGCAAACTCGATGCCGCCTTCGTCAGTGGCGACTGCGACGAGCCCCTGCTTGACTCCCATGTGCTGCGCGAGGAGGAAATGGCGGTGGCGGTGCCAAATGCACTGCGCGATCAGATCGCCTCTCCCGACATCCCGGCACTCGCGCGCCTGCCGTGGGTCTACACCTCGCCGGACTGCGCCTATTACCAGCTGATGCAACCGCTGTTCGAATCGCACTGCTGCATGCCGGTCAAGACCATGATGGCCGACCAGGAAGATGCCATGCGCGCCATGGTGGCAGCGGGCGTCGGGCTCGGCATCATGCGCCGCTCCGATGTCGAGGCCGCCGAGCGGGAAGGCAGGATGCACGCCCTGCCGATGAAGCTGCCCACGATCAGCCTGCGCTTCGCCTACCTCCGGAAGCGGGCGAACGACCCGATCATCCGCGCCGTCCTTTCGGAGCTTGCGACGATCTGGGGGCTGGAACCGGTGCAGCAGCGCCAGGCGGTCTGAGCGGCCACCGACTTGCGCGCCAGGATTTAACTCCGCCCTTTCACTGCTGAAAAGCGTTAGTAATTCTTGTCATTTTGAAGCACTTCGATGCATTTGAGCACGCGCTGCGCGCGCCCGGACAGCGGCCACTCGGCGCGATGCAGCAGCCATAGGGTATCGACCACCTGAGGCTCGCGCTCCACCACGCGGATCGTATCGGCGCGCGCAAACGCCTTGCGCGCAAAGCGCGGAATCACGGTAAAGCCCAGGCCGCGTGCAACCGGCTCCAGAATGAGACCGATCTGATTGGTGAAACCCTTGCACGGCAGGCTGCGCACACCCGGACTGCCCGGAAAACAGCGGCTCAGCAGGCGTCCGGCCATGGCCTCGCCATCGGGGTGATCGATGAAGCCAAGGCGCACCAGATCTTCCCAGCTTTCGACCGCCGCACCGGCGGGCACGACCAGTTCAAGCGGCTCCTGCACGAAGGGCTGAACGCTCAGGCGCGGATCGTCCGGCTTCAGGGTGACCAGGCCGAGCTCGTAACGGTTGGCCAGCACCGCCTCGATGACTTCGCTGGTTGGCGCAAAGCGCTGGCGGATGCTCAGCCCCGGATGCGCGGCCTGCAGATCGAGCAGCAGCGGATACAGCGCGAGACCGATGCTGCCCGGACTGATCAGGCTGATCTCGCCGTGCTCGGCGTCGGTGCCGGACAGGCGCAGCTGCAGGCGCTGATCCGCGGTGGCAAGCTCGCGACAGTAGTCGAGCAAGGCGTGACCGGCGGGGGTCAGCTCGACGTGGCGCGGGTGGCGGACCAGCAACTGCCCGAGCGCGTCCTCCAGTCGCTTCACATGCTGGCTTACCGCGGCCTGGGTCAGGTCCAGGCGCTCTGCCGTGCGGGTGAAGTTTCCCAGCTCTGCCAGCGTGGCAAAACTGCGCAGCCATTGAGGGCTAAGCATAATGAACTCTTATCAAACAGATAACATCTACCTTGTTCTTATTATGCCTGCGTCTGCCTAGACTACGAGCCACGTACTCAACAAGGAGCTCAGCATGTCTCAGGTCTATCCGCGCAGCTTTTCCCATATCGGCCTTTCGGTCACCGATCTCGACGCCGCCGTGAAGTTCTACACCGAAGTCATGGGCTGGTATCTGATCATGCCGCCCACCACCATTACCGAGGATGAATCCCCCATCGGCGTGATGTGCACCGATGTGTTCGGCGCCGACTGGAAATCGTTCCGCATCGCCCACCTGTCCACCGGCGACCGCATCGGCGTGGAGATCTTCGAGTTTCGCAATGCAGTGAAGCCGGAGAACAACTTCGAATACTGGAAAACCGGCATCTTCCATTTCTGCGTGCAGGATCCGGATGTGGAAGGACTGGCCGCGAAGGTCGTCGCCGCAGGCGGCAAGCAGCGCATGCCGGTACGCGAATACTTCCCGGGCGAGAAGCCCTACCGCATGGTGTACATGGAAGACCCCTTCGGCAACATCCTCGAAATCTACAGCCACAGCTACGAACTGACCTACGCCGCAGGCGCGTACCAGTAAGCTCAGTTCCAGCTATCCCCCCAGCCGTCGAAACTGCCGCGCGCATGGAAACGGCTGGCCACCTCCGCCAGCGCCGCCGTCATCGGTGCATCGAAGGGGCTGTGGCCTGCGTCGTCGATGAAGCGCAACCGGCTACCCGGCAGCGCATGCTGAAGCTTGCGTGCGTTGGCAGGGCGGCAAACGAAGTCGAGCCGGCCGTGCAGGATGGCGACCGGCATCCCTGCCATTGCCCCCGCACAGCGCAGCGCCTCGGCTTCGCCGATGAAGCAGGCATGGGCCAGGTAATGGGCCTGGATGCGGTACTTGTCGAGCGCCACGTCGAGCGCATCGGCCGATAGCGGCTCCTCCGCCGGCGGCAGACGACCGGGGCTCGACAGCGCGGCCTCCCATTGCATCCAGCGTTGCAGGGCCCGTGCGGCAGTCAGACGGTCCGGCGAGCGCAGCGCATCGAGATAGTGCTGCGCGATGTCCTCCTGCCCGCTTTCGTCGAGGTAGTCGCCGAGGCGCTCCCACGCCACGGGCAGCAAGGCGGAAGCGCCGCGGAAGAACCAGTCGAGATCGTCCTGCCCGGTGAGAAAGATGCCGCGCAGGATGGCGCCGCTGCAGGCATCGGGATGGCGGGCGCAATAGACCAGCGCCAGGCTCGACCCCCATGAACCGCCAAACACCAGCCAGCGCTCGATGCCGAGATGGCTGCGCAGGCGCTCGATGTCGGCGACCAGGTGGTCCGTGGTGTTGGCTGCAATCTCGCCGCGCGGCGTGCTGCGGCCGCAGCCGCGCTGATCGAACAGCACCACGCGAAACAGCGCAGGATCGAGCAACTGCCGATGGCGCTCGCTGCAACCGCTGCCCGGCCCACCATGCAGGAACAGCACCGGCATGCCCTCGGGCGCGCCGCACTCCTCGAAATAGACTTGATGACCGTCGCCCACGTCCACATGGCCGTGGTTGAAGGGCTCGATCGCATCGAACAGGGCGCCGGCGTTGGATTCGTCGGCGGCAGGCGGAATGGTGGGCAGGGTCATTGTCAGATCATATCGTGCCCGGTCACGGATTGCTCGGGCTGCAAGGCTGCGTTCCGGTGCGCTGCGGACAATCTACAGAAAATCGCTAGATGGCTTTCAAGAGATGCGCGATGCGCGCCAGCGCCCGGCGGCGCACCATGCAGTCGTGCCCTGCCATGCCGGCAGTCACGGTTCAAAAACCACACTGGAGACACGCCATGAAATGGGAAACCCCTGCAGCTTGCGATTTTCGCTTTGGTTTTGAAATCACGATGTACATCGCCAACCGCTGATGTGCCCCGGAGGGGCGGGCAGGTCGGCCGCCCCACCCACGAATGAATCGGGAGGCCGCGTGAGAATACGAGTACTCGGTGCCGCAGCTGGCGGTGGATTTCCGCAGTGGAACTGCAACTGCCCCAACTGCGACGGCCTGCGCAAAGGCAGCATCCGCGCCCAGGCCAGAACCCAGTCGTCGATTGCAGTCAGCGGTGACAACGAGCATTGGGTGCTGTTCAACGCCTCCCCGGATGTACTGCAGCAGCTGCGCAGCTTCCCAGAACTTCAACCCGGCCGCGCCCTGCGCGACACCGCCATCGCCGCCATCGTGCTCATCGACGCGCAGATCGACCACACCACCGGCCTCTACATGCTGCGCGAACATCGCCAGCCGTGGCCCGTCTGGTGCACGCCCGGCGTACGCGAAGACCTGTCGGTGGGCAACCCGCTGTTTGGCGTGCTCGGCCACTATGCCGGCATCGACTGGCATGAGGTGCCGCTGGCCGGTGCCTTCAGCATCGAGCGCGCCACCGGCCTCGGTTTCGAAGCCCTGTCGCTGACCAGCAACGCGCCGCCCTACTCCCCGCACCGTGACCGTCCGCAGCCGGGCGACAACATCGGCGTCAGCCTGATCAACACGAAAAACGGCAAGCGCGTGTTCTACGCACCCGGCCTCGGCGAGATGGAGCCACATGTGTGGGCGGCGATGGAACGGGCCGACTGCGTGCTCGTCGACGGCACGCTGTGGACCGACGACGAGATGATCCGCCTCGGCGCCTCGCAGAAGACCTCGCGTGCCATGGGCCACCTGCCGCAATCGGGCGCGGGCGGCATGCTCGAATGGCTGGATCGCCTGCCCGCCACGACGCGCAAGGTGCTGATCCACATCAACAACACCAACCCGATCCTCGACGAAGACAGCCCTCAGCGCGCAAGCCTCAACGCGCACGGCATCGAGGTCGCTTTCGACGGCATGGAGATCGAACTGTGATCGCATTCGACACCGACAACACCATCGAACATATCGCCGACATCAGCCTCGCTGCAACGCAGGAGGCGCCGTGGTCGCCGGCCGAGTTCGAAGCCCTGCTGCGAGAGAAAGGCACCAGCTACCACATCCATCATCCCTTCCACCTGATGATGGCCGCAGGCGAGCTCACGCCGGCGCAGTTGCGCGGCTGGGTCGCCAACCGCTTCTACTACCAGATCGCGATTCCGGTAAAAGATGCGGCGATCCTGTCCAACTGCCCCGACCGCGAGATCCGTCGCGAGTGGATACAGCGCATCCTCGACCACGACGGCTACCAGATCGGCGGGCTGGAGGACGCCGGCGGCATCGAAGCCTGGATCCGGCTCGGCGAAGCCGTCGGCCTCAGCCGCGACGATGTCACCTCGTTGCGCTTCGTCGCCCCGGCCGCGCGCTTCGCGGTCGATGCCTACATCAACTTCGCCCGCCAGCGCCCCTGGCAGGAAGCCATCGCCTCCAGCCTGACCGAACTCTTCGCCCCGCACATCCACCAGCAGCGCATCGACACCTGGCCTACCCAGTATCCCTGGGTCGACACCGAAGGCCTGCAGTACTTCAGGAACCGGCTCACCCAGGCACGCCGCGACGTGGAGCACGGCCTGCGCTTCACCCTGGAGTATTTCAGCCAGAGCCGGGCGATGCAGCAGCGTGCGCTCGACATCCTGCAGTTCAAGCTCGACGTGCTGTGGGCGCTGGCCGACGCCATCATGCTCAGCCAGTGCGAAATCGAGATCAAGGGGCCGAAGGCATGAGCACCGCGACACCGGAACACGACATGCTGGCGGCCATGCCGCGCGTATCGAAGAAATTCCGCCTGCAATGGGAAGAGGCGCAGCAGGCCTGGGTGCTGCTCTACCCCGAAGGCATGGTGAAGCTCAATCAGAGCGCAGGCGAAATCCTGAAGCGCTGCAGCGGCGAGCAGACCGTGGCCGCGCTGGTCGCCGAACTCGAACAGGCCTTCGACACCACCAACCTGCAGACTGACGTGCTCGCCTTTCTCGCCATGGCGCAGCAGCAGCACTGGATCGAGTACTGACATGAACACGCCCGCAGCCCCGGAACAAGCCAGCCCGCAGATCGGCCCCCCGCTGTGGTTGCTGGCCGAACTCACCTACCGCTGCCCGCTGCACTGCGTGTTCTGCTACAACCCGGTCGATTTCGCCCACCACCCCGACGAGCTCTCCACCGACGACTGGCTGCGCGTGCTGCGCGAGGCGCGTGCGGCAGGCAGCGTGCAATGCGGCTTCTCGGGTGGTGAGCCGCTGTTGCGCGACGACCTCGAAATTCTGGTGGCCGAAGCGCACAGGCTGGGCTTCTACACCAACCTGCTCACCTCGGGCGTCGGCCTCACCGAAAGCCGCGCCGCCGCGCTCAAGGAAGCCGGTCTGGATCACATCCAGCTCTCGTTTCAGGACTCCACCCGCGAGCTCAACGATTTCCTGTCGCATACCCGTACCTTCGAGCTGAAGCAGAAAGTGGCCGCCATCATCAAGGCCAATGGCTGGCCGATGGTGATGAACTGCGTGATCCACCGCCTCAACATTGACTACATCGACCGCATCATCGACATGGCGGTGGAGCTGGACGCCGAATACCTCGAGCTCGCCAACAGCCAGTACTACTCCTGGGCGCTGCTCAACCGCGACCAGCTGCTGCCCTCACGCGAACAGATCGAACGCGCCGAGCGAGTCACCAACGCCCGCCGCGAACAGTACGGCGACCGCATCCGCATCTTCTACGTGGTGCCCGACTACTACGAGAACCGTCCCAAGAAGTGCATGAACGGCTGGGGCAACGTCTTCCTCACCGTCACGCCCGACGGCACCGCCGTGCCCTGCCACACCGCCGCCATGCTGCCCGGCCTGAGCTTTCCGAATGTGCGCGACATGGACGTGAAGCAGATCTGGTACGACTCGGAAGGCTTCAACCGCTATCGCGGCGACGGCTGGATGAAAGACAGCTGCCGCAGCTGCCCGGACAAGGAAAAAGACCTCGGCGGCTGCCGTTGCCAGGCCTTCATGCTCACCGGCGACCCGGCGGCCGCCGACCCGGTATGCGACAAGTCACCCCATCACCACGTCGTCACCAAAGCCGTCGAACGCGCACAGAGCGGGGAGGGGCGCATGCACGAAGCGCCACTGGTGTTCCGCAGCCCGGAAGAATCGCGCAAGCGCCCGGTGCTGAGCAGCTGATCTGAAGGCGCGAACCTGATCAGCACGCGCTCAGCCTTCACTCGCACTGGTGTCGAATGTCGCTCAGCACGGTCCCCGTTCGCAGGGCATCCCGTCGCCGTCCCCATCCATCTTCACATTCGGGCAATGTTGCAGAAAGTATTCTGCCTCGGCACAGGAGCGCATCTGCGAGCAATGCTGACGCCCGTCGCAACGAAAGTTCGATTCGGGCGCCGGCGCAGACCGCGGCACCACCCTTTGAACGGTAGTCGGTTCGTCAACCACTTGCCAGTTGTCGCCGCCTGAGAATCGGTGAGCGTATTTCTGGTACCCAAATGCAGCCACCACCACGAGAATCAGCAGTGGCAATGCGCGGCCAAGGCTGCTGCGGCGCTCGGGTCGGGCAGGCCTTGTGTGACGTTGTGCGTGCGGAGCCTGGCGCGAACGCTCCGTGCTGTGTGCAGGGGCCATCGGCGCAATCGACAGGCCGGGGCGCGCCACCCGTACCGCACGCTTCCTGCCGTCCTTGTCGAGCTCGATCTCGAACAGCAAGGACTCACCCATCTGTGGCGGTTTTCCGTCGCGCGGAAAAACGGAAATGTGGATAAAAATGTCCTGTCCGCCGTGCTTGGGCTTAATGAACCCGAACCCGCGCGCGTCGTTCCATTTTTCAAGCGTGCCTTCAATACGCATAAGTCGGCTACCGGTGATTGCAGAAATGCCCGGCCCCAAACCGGTGCATCATGTCCGCAGCATTGTGCCGACAGACATGCGCATGTCACAAGTAAACCGGCTTTTGGGCACCCCTACGCAGACATGCCCACCTTCTCCAGCAGCAGCGGCTTGACCGTTTCCAGCCAGATATCGATGCGCTCGTCGGTATGCATGCCTTGCGTGCGGGCGTCGATGACGAGGCCGACGAAGCGCCCGTCGACGATGGCGGCGGAGTGGTCGAAGGTATAGCCGTCGGTGGGCCAGCTACCGACGATCTCGGCGCCGAAGCCCTTGAACACCTCGTACAGGCGCAGCAGGGAACTCGCAAAGCGGTCCGAGTAACGCTCCTGCGCACCGAGACCGAACAGCGCGACACGCTTGCCGGAGAAGTCCGCCGACTCGAACTGCGCCAGAAACTCTTCCCAGTTCGGCTCCAGACAGCCTGCACTGCGTCCCGGGATCTCGCCGATGCCATAGCTCGGCGTGCCGAGGATCAGCGCGTCGTACTGCAGCATGTCGGCGAGTGCGATGCGATTCACATTGAGCGGCTTGGCCGCGATGTCATCGCCCAGCTTCTTGTGAATCTTCTTGGCGATCAAGCGCGTGGTGCCGGTTTCGGTGCCGAAGAATATGCCGATCCTGTTCATGGTGTTTCTGCCGTCAATGTCAAAGGAAATGTTGCCAGCGGTGTGCTCGCCTCAGGCCAGCGCGTCACGCATCAGCTGCGCCACGTGGGCGGGGCGCCGCGCCACACCCTCCACGATCTGGTGGCGGCAGGAGAAGCCGTTTGCCAGCAGCGGCGCATCGGGTGCCGCACGCAAGGCGGGGAGCAGATCGGCCTCGGCCATCTGCATCGAGATGTCGCGTGCTCGGCATCGAGACCAAAGCTGCCGGCCATGCCGCAGCAGTTGGCCTCGACAAACTCGAACTCGAAGTCGGGAATCAGACGCAGCACCTTGCGCAGCGACTTCATCGCACCAACCGCCTTCTGGTGACAGTGGCCGTGGACGAGGGTCTTCCCGCCGCCGATGGGCTTGAGTGCGAGCGTGAGACGCTTGCGGTCATGCTCGCGGGCGATGAACTCCTCGAACAGGTACACCTGCTTCGCCAGCGCTTCGGCCTCCGGCCCGAGACCGAGCTTGAGGTGGTCGTCGCGCAGCGACAGGATGCACGACGGCTCAAGCCCGACGACCGGCGTGCCATCGGCGAGCGCCGGGCGCAGCGCGGCCTGCATGCGCAGGGCTTCGCGGCGGGCGGCATCGATCTGACCCAGCGACAGCCAGGTGCGACCGCAGCACAGCGCGCGGCCCGGCTCGGGGTCGTCGGCCGCGGGCCCGAGCACTTTCACGTCGTAAGCGGCACGCGTGAGGACGGCGTGGGCGGCCTCGGCAATATCGGGCTCGAAATGGCGGGCAAAGGTATCAACGAACAGGTAGACGCTGCGATCGCTCACCGCTGCCGGCTCAGGCGCAGCTGGTGCAACGTAGGGGCGGGAAACCGGTTCGGGCAGGGTGCGCTGCGCGGAGATACCGAAGCTGCGCTCGAGCTGACGTGCCAGCAGCGGCACCCGGTTGCGCAGGCGCACAAGCGTGCGCAGCAGGCGAGGGTGGCTCAGCCAGCGCGGCAGGTCGGCAAACAGGCGGTCACGCGGCGAGATGCCGTTGATGGCGTTGCGCTGCGCCTGCCATTCGATCTTGATCGCCGCCATGTCGACCTGATTGGCGCACTCGCGCTTGCACCCCTTGCAGCCGACACACAGGTCCATGGCCTCGACCAGACGCGGGTCGGAGAAGGGTGCCGGGCCGTATTCACCATTGAGCGCCGCCTTCAGCGCCAGCACCCGCCCACCGGGTGAGTGCCCGGCGGCGTCCGTGACCCTGAAACTGGGACACATCACCCCCTTGGGCTTGCGCTGACACAGGCGGTCGCTGATGCACACCGCCACCGCCTTGGCAAAGTCGCCACCGGTGGCCGGGATGCCTGCATAGGCGTCACCCTGGCCTGCGGTCTCGTAGGACGACCAGTCGAGCTGATGTTTCATTTGCTTCCTCCACAGAAGGAGAAAGCAATTCCGATACCACGCCGCAAACGCTCAAAAAACGCATGAAACCGGCCTGATCAGGCCCGCGCCATGGCGCGAACCCGACAAACCGACACGCGAGGCTCACTCGTGTCGCAATGCTTCGATCGGATCGAGCTGTGCCGCCCGACGTGCCGGAAAGTAGCCGAACACCACACCGATCGCCGCCGAGAACAGGAAGGACAGCAGGTTGATGGAGGGGTCGAACAGGTAGTCGATGTTCATGACGCCGGACAAGGCAATGGAGGCCGCCGCCGCGAGGAGGATGCCGATCACGCCGCCGAGGCTGGAGAGCACCACCGCCTCGATCAGGAACTGCAGCAGCACCTCGCGTTCGAGCGCGCCGATGGCGAGGCGGATGCCGATCTCGCGGGTACGCTCGGTGACCGACACCAGCATGATGTTCATGATGCCGATGCCGCCCACCAGCAGACTCACCGCCGCCACCGCTCCCAGCAGCATGGTGAGGATGCGGGTGGTACCGGTGAGGGTTTCGGCGAGCTGCCGGGTGTCCATCACGCGAAAGTCGTCATCCTCGTTTTCGCTGATGTTGCGGCGTTCGCGCAGCAGCTGTTCGAGCTGGGTCTTGATCGCGTCGACCGCATTCGTGGTGCTGGCGGAGACCATCAGCATGTTGATGTCCTGACTGCCGCTCAGCCGGCGCTGCACCGTGCGCAGCGGCATCACCACGGTGTCGTCCTGGTCCGAGCCCATCGCCGACTGACCCTTGGACTTGAGCAGGCCGATCACCTCGCAGGCGAACTGAGCGATGCGGATCTCCGCGCCCACCGGATTCTGTGCGCCAAAGAGATTCTCGCGCACCGTGCTGCCGATCACGCACACGGCCTTGCCGGCGCGCTCTTCCGCTTCGGTAAAGCCCCGCCCGGCGACGAGCTCCCAGCCCGACGCACTGAAGTAATCGTTGCTGCTGCCGGTCACCATGGTCGACCAGTTCCGCGCCTGGTAGACCGCGGTCGCCGAGCTGTTTGCCACCGGCGCCACGGCTGCGGCGTCGGTGATCTGGTTGCGTATCGCCTCGACGTCGGCGGTCTTGAACTTGGCCGCCTCATCGCTGCCCGGTCCGAAGCGCTGCCCCGGGCGCACCATGAGCAGGTTGCTGCCCATGCTGGCGATCTGATCGGCTACCGAGCGCGTCGCGCCATTGCCCAGCGTCACCATGGTGATGACCGCCGCCACCCCGATCACCACCCCGAGAATGGTCAGGAAGGAGCGCATCAGGTTGCGGCGGATCGCCCGCATCGCCAGCAGCAAGGTATTCCACAGCATCAGGCGAAGGCCTCCTGCAGATGATCGCTGTCGACCCGGCCATCAACGAAGCGCACGACGCGTTTCGCATAGGCGGCCATGTCGGGCTCGTGGGTGACCATCAGCACGGTGATGCCGTGCTCGCGATTGAGGCCTGCGATCAGTTCCATGATCTCCTGGCTGTTGTGAGTGTCGAGGTTGCCGGTTGGCTCATCGGCGAGCAGGACCTTGGGCGCGGTGACGATGGCGCGGGCGATGGCAACACGCTGCTGCTGACCACCGGACAGCTCGTTTGGCGCATGGTCCTCCCAGCCATCGAGCCCCACCTGCTTCAATGCCGCACGCGCAGCGGCATGGCGTTTGGCAGCCGGCTCGCCGCGATAGATCAGCGGCAACTCGACGTTCTCCAGTGCGGTGGTGCGCGACAGCAGGTTGAAGCCCTGGAACACGAAACCCAGAAAATGCCGTCGCAGCAGCGCACGCTGGTCGCGCGTCATGCGCTCCACGTGCACACCCTGAAACTCGTAACTGCCTTGCGTCGGCGAATCGAGACAACCAAGAATGTTCATCGCGGTCGACTTGCCCGAACCGCTCGGCCCCATCACCGCGACAAAGTCCCCCTCATCGATGTCGAGATCGATCCCTTTCAGCGCCTGGAAGGCTGCAGTGCCACGCCCGTAGGTTCGGGTGATGCCGGCAAGACGGATCAGCGGGCTCGTGCTGCGGGTGTCTGTGCGCATGGTCTCGGCGCTCATTTCGCCGCGCTCACGGTTTCGGTGATCACCTGCATACCGGCCTGGAGCTCGCCACCGGTGATTTCGGTGAAGCGCCCGTTGGTCACACCCGTGCTCACCTCGACCGGCGCCGGATGGCCGTCGCGCAACACCCACACCTGCTGACTGCCCTCCTTCAGCACCACCTGCTGCTTCGGCTGACCGCCCGGCGGGCGCGGCATCAGCGAAGACAGGATGCCGCCCTGCGACTTCCCGCCAGCCTGCGCCACCGGCGGCGTGAAACGCAGCGCGGCGTTCGGCACCAGCAGCACGTCATCGCGGGTGATGGTGGTGATCTCGGCGGTCGCGGTCATGCCCGGTCGCAGGCTGAGATCGTCGTTGCTCACCTGCAGCACCGCGGGGTAGGAGATCACGCCATCGGAATCGGTGGCATTGAAGCCGACCCGGGTGATCGCGGCGGAAAAACGCCGGCCCGGCCAGGCATCCACCGAGAACGTGGCCTTCAGCCCGGCCTTCACCTGGCCGACATCCGCTTCATCGACGTCCACGCTCAACTCCATCCGCGCCAGATCCTCGGCCAGGGTAAACAGCGTGACCGCCTGCAGCGATGCCGCCACCGTCTGACCGGGATCGACGTCGCGCGCCAGCACCACGCCATTGATCGGGGAGCGGATCGTGCCCTTGCCGAGGTTGGTGAGGTCGGTCTGCAGACTGGCCTTGGCTTCGGCAATGCTCGCATGCGCACTGGCGACATTCGATTCGGCCCGCTTCAGATCGGCCTCGGCGACCTCCATTTCGATCCTGGAGGGCACCTTTCCGCCCGAGAGCCGCGACACTTCGCGGTAGCGGTCGAGTTTGGCCGCCGCCTCCGTCCGCGTCGCATGTGCCTGCGCCAGGCTGGCCTCGGTCACGGCCAGCGCCGCACGCGACTTGGCGACGCTGTCTTCAAGCTTGGACAGATCGAGCCGGGCCAGCACCTGGCCCTTCTTCACCCGGTCGTCGTCGTCCACCAGCACCTCTGCAATCGTGCCCGACAGTTCGCTGCCCACGCTGACTTGATTGGTCGGCTCAAGATTGCCCGTGGCCGAGACCGTGACCACCAGCCCGCCGTTTGCCGCCGCCTGGGTGCGGAACTGCGGCAGGCCGGCGTCGTTGCTGGCGCCGAACATGAACCACGCAAACACCAGCGCCACCAACACAAGGAGCGCAATCAGCCAGCGCTTCCCGCGCCCCAGGCCACCGCCACCGGCGCTGCCGGCCAGAATTGCGTTGAGATCGGGCGTCTGCCCATTGCCGGCCTTGCCGGATACGTCGTTCATGATGCGGTCCTGGTGTCTTGTGCGGAGTCCGTCGGCGACCAGCCGCCACCGACGGCCTTGTAGAGCTGGATCTGGGCGCTGGCGAGCTCCCCGGTGCTGCTGGCGAGCTGGTCTTCGAGGCTGAGCAGGGTGCGCTGGCTGTCGAGCACGTTGAGGAAGTCGGTCAGGCCCGAGGCATAGCGGTGTTCGGCGATCTGCAGCGCCTCGCGTGCCGAGGCCGTGGCCTGTATCAGCTGGGTATGGCGTTCGCCGGCGTTCGCCACTGAAACGAGTGCGTTCTCGACATCTTCGAGCGCCGTCAGGACTGCCGCCTGGTAGGCCAGCCGGGCCTGCTCAAGCAGCGCATCCTGAATCTCAATATTGGCTTCGATGCTCCCGAAATCGAAGATCGGTGCCGAAATACCCGCCAGCAGCGAGCGCGTCACCGAACCCGTACTGCCGAGTGCATCCAGACTGAGCGCACTCAGGCCGAGCGAGCCCGACAGGCTGAAGCTCGGGTAGCGTGCCGCTTCGGCTTCGCCCAAGCGCGCGGTCTGTGCAGCCAGCCTGCGTTCGGCCGCACGTACATCCGGACGCTGACGCAGGGTGTCGGCCGGAATGCCCACCGCCATCGATACCACGGTCTGCGGAATGTCGGCCTCGGACAGCCACGAGACCAGCTCACCCGGCGAGCGCCCGAGCAGCACTGCCAGCCGGTTCTGCGCCTCCGTCACTGCAGTGCGCAGCGCCGGCAGATTGGCACGCGCGCTTTCCAGTTCGGTGCGCGCCTGCGCCGCGTCAAGATCGGACACCAGCCCGGCCTGTCGCCGCCAGCGGGTCAGATCGAAAGTCTCGCCGCGCGCCGCCACACTGGCCGCGGCAACCGCGAGGCGGCGCTCGCCGGTGCGCAGTTCGACGTAGTTGAGCACCACTTCGGCCACCAGCGACACCCGCGTGTCACGCAGGCTCTCGGCACTGGCACCGAGGTCGCCCTCTGCCGCCTCCGCCCCGCGCTTCAGGCCACCGAAGATGTCCGGCTCCCAGCTGGCGTCGAAATCCGTGCTGAAGAGATCGCTCGTGGTGCCGCTGCTGCTCTCCGAGCTCGTCCGCGACCGGCTCGCCGAACCCGACGCAGTCAGCGACGGCCCCAGCGCAGCGCCAGCCAGCGTACGTCGCGCGCGCGCCTCGCGCAGTTGCGCACGTGCAGTCGCCAGATCGAGATTGGCCGCCAGCGCATCGGCGACCAGCCCGTCGAGGACCGGATCCTGATACTGCCGCCACCATTCGGCCAGCACGGTCGCGTCCGGCGCCTCCACCTCACCGGTGGCAGACCATTTCGCCGGAACGGCAGTCTGCGGCTGCTGATAGTCCGGCCCCACGGTCATGCACCCGGACAAGGTGAGCACGGCCGCCAGCGTCAGCGCAAAGCGAGTGGTGCGCGATGAAGAGGAAACAGTTTCAGGGATGGGCCGTAGCCCGGCAGAGGCAATCATGGACGTTCTCGCAATGTTCACCCTGCGCAGCCCGCATCGCCAGAACGACGATATGCGGCAGAAACGCGAGGTTTGACGCGAAAATCTTACAGCCCGTATCCCCCGCGCATTGTGTTGGAATGTAGCGAATTTGTAGCGGCAGACCACGACCGCAACATGCCTTGCTGTTTTCTGCCCTGTATTGAACATTTCACTTGCCACACACCGGCAATTCTCGTCTATAATCCGCGCCCTTCAGCACCCTTGGCGCGTCATTGGCGCGCACTGCCTGATGAAAGTCGGCAGCGGAGCAGAAGCCCTGGTGGTGAAATTGGTAGACACGCTATCTTGAGGGGGTAGTGACGCAAGTCGTGCGAGTTCGAGTCTCGCCCAGGGCACCAACGGCAGCAAAATGCAGTACGACTGAAGCCAGATCACCCGCACACGGGAATCTGGCTTTTTTCATTGCAACCATCCGGAGCAGCAGATGCGAGTACAAACGAATTCGTCCGACGTTGGCCGCTGCGGCTGTGGCCGTCGCGAATACTGCGACGGCAGCCACGGCCTGACCGAAGCACAGTGGCAGGCGCTGAAGGCCAAGGAGCGTGAAGCTGCCGGACTGCAGCCTGCCAGCGCCGAACCGAAGAAAGCCGGCTAAGCGAACTTTTCCTGCTTGTAATCAATCTCGTCGCTGTCGTCCGCCGCTTTGGACATGAGTTCAAAGTTGATTCGCAGCAGCGGTATGTCCGTGTCGTCGGCCTGACAGGTATCCAGCACTTTCTCGAGCACCTTGCGCGTCTTGCTGATCCGCGGCGAGTAGTTCGACAGCTGGATGTTCTCGGCGAGGATTGAAAACAGGGTCTTGTTGTCGGTGCTCAGCCTGGCCCAGGCCTCGAGCGCCTTGCTGTAAAGGTCGGACTCGTTCTGCTCTGCGTGGTCGCCCGACAGCGCGCTTTCGGTCTTCTGCAGCCGATGCGAAAACGCGAGCTTGACGTGCTCCGGCCTCGGCAGGTTGTCGATGAGGTCGACCAGGAACAGCACCCCGCTGTTGAAGCACGAACGCTCACCCGACTTGCTGCGGGTTGCATTGGTCATCAGGAAATGGCCGGCCAGCAACACCTCGAAACTCAGCCCCTTGACCGGCTTCTGCGTCTCGTTGCGAAAATCGTCCAGCTCTGAAACATAGAGGCAGAACGGCAACAGCGGATGAATCCTGTCACTCGACTCCGTGATGGAAAGTCCGATCTCCTGCAGGTCGAGTCGCTCGGTGATCTCCATCTTCGCGTCGCCGAGCCAGTTGAGATCATCTCCATCGCCAAAGTGCTCCTGAAAGAAGCCCTTGCGGCACGACTCCAGCAGCAGGCTGCGCCGCCCGGCTCATGCAACGGGACGTTCCATGTCTCGTTCACCACCGAGTACTTGAAGGCCTGATCAATGGACGAGACGAGCTGGCGGATATGTGACTTGATGTCCGCGAGGATGTCGGTCAGCACATCGGTGATCCTGTTTCTGTTCTGGGCCAGCATGTCCTGAATGCAGGCGCGCCTTGCCCGCGAGTAGCTCAGGATCAGCCTGCTGCCGTCGATCTCGATGTCGTGATCAAAGTAGACTCTCTGGTGCTTGGTGGCGAGCTGATTCGGTACATGCTCGTAATCGAACCCGGCAAGAAAGCTTGTGGCGACCTCACCAAGCGTGAGTTCGACCGTTTCAACATCGACGTCCTGATGCAGGAGCAGGTAGTCGGTGACGGGGTCGAACACATAGTCGCTCAGGCGTGACTTCAGCACGCGCGCATCGAACTCGGGGGCAAAGCCTTCCTTGTCGGACGGAAACATGGGCCATGTCGAAGGCACGGACGGCTTGCCACCTGCTGCAGAAGCTCAGGCGTGAAGCGCTCGGTCTTTTCATGCGTATCCGATACGTTCAAGGCATCGAGCAGCGCCCTGTATGCGGTGTCGTCGGCCGCTTTGAGCGAACGGATCGCTTCGGCAAGGTGCGCAACGGAAATATGAGCCGAGTTCGACTCTCGTGGGATGTACTTCGCACCCCGCAATAGACGCCGCATGATGTACTTCCAGGCTGACGACCACGCTGGATGCAAGCGGCGCATCAAGGCAGTTTCATGGCATCCGCTATGAGGAAAATGGTGCTGTGGTCACTCCGGCCGGCCTGCACATCTGCCGCCCGAAGACGGGCAGACGATGCAAATCAGATCATCGGATCATTCGGCAATGCTGCTTGAATTCAGCCACAAGGCGAGCGAAGAATAGCAAGACGCAGCGGAGCACTCCATCACAAATTTATAGTTAATTGATTTAACTCAACAAATTCGATCAAAAATATGCACACCAAGAGTCATTGAGTCCATGAAGTGTGCATTAATGCAGATTCTGAGCGAATGTCTCGGGAAAGCCGGCATACGGACAGGTCCCCGTTACGCACCGATCCACCGGGGGCAGCAGAGCGCGCACGCGTCCGAACAGGTGCGTCAGCGCAAGCGGCGCCTCACTCTCCCGCCTCAAGCCGCAGGTAGGCACGGCTGACATTGCCCCGGTGCAACTCTGCAAAGTTCGCGAGATGCGCGAACTGAGGCGCATCGCCCAGGGCGGCAACCGCCTGGTCCACGCCGGCCATGTCGTCCGCAAATCGCCGCACGCCCGATGCCACGAAAGCAAGGTAGTCGCCGGTATCGCGCTGGGCACCCGCGAGATCGGTGACGCTGCCGTGACCCGGCACGACATGCACTGGCGACAGTGCCTTGATGGCCTTGAACGCGTCGAGCCAGGTGCTCACATTGCTTTGTGGCAGGACGCCAAGCAGGCGATCGACGTACACATGATCACCGGCAAAGACGACACCCTCGGCCGGCAGCCAGACCACCACATCGCCCGGAAAGTGCGCGTTGGCAAGATAGCGGATCTCCAGTCTGCGCCCGCCGAGTTCGAGCACGGCGCGGTCGTCCGCCGGTTCGCGACTGGCGTATGCCGGCTGCGTGCCCTTGAAGCGTTCCTTGAGCAGGGCGGCAAGCGCGTCTGACTCGGCAATGGCATTGGCCTTCTGGGTCGCGACCGTTCGCGACAGCGCAATCACCTCGGCGCCGCGCGACGCAAAATAGCCGTTACCCAGCCAGCGGTGGTCCTGACTGCCGGTGTTGATGACCCACTTCACCGCTTTGCCGGTCAGCCTGCGCACCTCCGCATCGAGCAGCTTTGCGCCTTCGAACGAGGCGCCACTGTCGATGAGGACTGCGCCATCGGGCGTATCGATGACGCCAAAATTCGCGTTCAGCGCATGATTTTCGTAGGTACGTCCGCCAATTTCACCGATCAGCGCAAATACCCCGCTGCCGAGCGCCTGCGACTTCAGGAGATCGGCGGCCGAGACCGACCCGGCAAGGACGAACAGCACCAGCAAACGCATTGCGAAGCGAAGAAACATGAACAGCCTCCAATCCTGGTCACCTGCAGCTTCACGAACCGGGCACACGTGGTGTGCCCACGATGAGCACCCGATCAGCCCTTGTGGCCAACAATCATGATAAAGGGGTATTCCCGCTCCGCCTCGCCCCTGACGCACAATCTTGGCCCGGTCGGCATCCCGGATCGTGGCCCTGGGATCCAGTTGACTCGCGACCGGCAAGATCCTCGCGGCAGTGTAATCTTCAACGATACATCTGGCCCCCATGCCGCAACCAGCCCGCTACATGCCGGCCCGCAGGGTCGTCATGGGTCCAGTGAATCACGCCGCCCTGCGGATTCCATTCATATTCGCCATAAAACGCCACCCTGTCACCGACGCTGATCCCGTCGATCCGCGGCGCCAGATCGATATTGTGCGCCACCAGCACGGTTTGCCCGGAGTCCAGGCGCAGGATGAAACGCTGATGCCGGCTTCCCTTGTTGTCGTCGGCCAGCAGCTTCAGCACCGTGCCGCTGCCCTGAACCTGAAGGTCGCTCTGCCGGTTGCTGAATGCGCTGGCGAGGATCTGGTCTTCAGACTGGACACGCTCGGCGGTGACGGCGGCCCCAAGTGGGCCGGTCAGGGACTGGATGCCACCGAAGCCAAGCATGGCAAGCGCAATCGCAATCGCAAACCGCAGGCGTTTATTCATGTCGCACTCATCTGACGCTGGAAGGTGAGGTCGGATCCCCTGTTCCACATTTGGCGGATCACAGGACATGCCCCCGACTGTCAGGCTTGTCCGATCTCCCGTTTCAACGCAGCAATACCGGATCAGCGCCGTGAGATGCGGCGAAAGAGGGCATACGCGCCGCCACCCAGCGCGCAAAGGGCCGGATAGATCAGGAGGTTCTCGGCAATCAGCGGGGCGTCGCTCCCCATCAATGACACTGCGCTCATGCACAGGCCAATCAGGGCCCCCACATACACGGGTGTGGCACCGCGCAGGAACCTGCGTACAAAGGTGCTGAGCGCCAGTCCCTCCAGGGCAGCGGCCAGGAGCAGCAATAACATCGGCCTCACGCCCAGAAACAGCGCGATACCCGCACCAATGGCGAGTGGCACGAAGCGGATCGGGAGCCGGACCGTGTCATAGCCGGAAGAGGCCTCCTGCCCGAGCTGCTGGTCGGCATACCGGCGCGCCTCGCCCGCAGCACGCCCCATCGCTTCGTCCACATTCGACGGCGGTGCCGCGTGCATGCCCGAGTAGCCTTCGCGCTCGGCGCGTTGATGGTCTTCGATGCCCACGGTCTGATCCACGCATTACCTGACGGCAGATGAGCCAAGCCTAGTTCGCCGCTACGGCCAATGCAAGCTCACCGGCGTGGCAAGTGCGCACGAGCGCATTCTCCAGTTCCGGTGCAGCCCGAGTTGCGTCTGACGCCGTATCGGCGATACTTGGCGGCTCACTTCAATGACCCGCCCCCGGAGGGCACATAGCCATGAGCGACATCACCATCTTTCACAACCCGAGATGCGGCACCTCACGCAACACCTTGGCGATGATCCGCAACACCGGCACCGAACCCGTCGTGATCGAGTACCTGAAGACCCCCCCGACACGCTCGCAACTGCTGGAAATGATTGCGGCCAGCGGCCTTTCGGTGCGCGAGGTGATGCGCAGCAAGGAAGCGGTGTTCAGCGATCTGGGCCTGGGCGATGCAGGTTTGAGCGAAGATGCGCTGATCGACGCCATGATGGCGCACCCGATCCTGATCAACCGGCCCATCGTGGTGACACCGCTGGGGACGCGGCTGTGCCGGCCGTCCGAGGTGGTGCTGGAGATTCTGCCGCAGGCACAGCAGGGCGCATTCACCAAGGAAGACGGACAGGCGGTGGTGGATGCGGAGGGCAATCGTGTCTGATGCACTGAACGACATGCCCAGTTTGCGTGCGGATCTGTTCCGGGCACCCGATCTGGAACAACTGTGCCCCGCACAGCGCTCAACCCATGCACCGCGCATCCTGCTGCTCTACGGCTCGCTGCGTAAGCGCTCATTCAGCCGTCTGGTGGTCGAAGAGGCCGCCCGCATGTTGCAGGCCATGGGCGCCGAAGTTCGCATCTACAATCCGAGCGGCCTGCCGCTGCCGGACGACGCGCCCGACACACACCCCAAGGTGGTGGAGCTGCGCGAGCTGGCACAGTGGGCAGAGGGCATGGTGTGGTGCTCGCCGGAACGCCACGGGGCGATGACCGGCATCATGAAGGCACAGATCGACTGGATTCCGCTCGCGGTAGGCGCCGTGCGCCCCACCCAGGGCAAGACGCTGGCGGTCATGCAGGTGAGTGGCGGTTCGCAGTCGTTCAATGCGGTCAATCAGATGCGTGTGCTCGGGCGCTGGATGCGGATGCTGACCATCCCCAACCAGTCGTCGGTGGCGAAGGCCTTCCTGGAGTTCGACGATAACGACCGCATGAAGCCATCCGCATATTACGATCGGGTCGTTGACGTGATGGAAGAACTGGTCAAGTTCACCCTGCTGACGCGGGATGCGGCGGGGTATCTGGTGGACCGCTACAGCGAACGCAAGGAAAGCGCCGAGGAGCTGTCGCGGCGGGTGAATCAGAAGTCGATCTGACCCCCAGGACGGCGCACTGCGCCCGCGCCTGCGGCGCGGTTTGTGCTGTGATATCCAATGACGTTAAGCTGGGCCGCTGCCAACACACACGGCATGCGCTCAGCAGACGTGCTTCGAACAAATGCGCAGGGAGACATCAATGAAGCGGCACCTACTCGTACTTCTCACCGTCCCGGCCGTACTCATGGCCGGCTGCGCCTCGAACACGCTGATGCAGCAGCCCGCGCTCGACGCGGCGCTGACGCAGAACGCCAGCGCCGGTCCGCTGGCGCTCGCCGAGGGCAGCGTGATGATGAACAACGACGCCGCATTCTCGGCGAAGCTGCGGCTGATCTCGGCAGCGCGCGAAAGTCTCGACCTGGCGTATTACATCTTCTCCGACGACTACACCTCCTCACTGCTCAGCCAGGCGCTGATCGATGCGGCCGAGCGTGGCGTGCGCGTGCGCCTGCTGGTGGATTACTTCAGCGGCTACAAGGATCTCGACCGTTTCAGCTGGCTCGAACAGCAGGGCGGCGGCAACATCGAAGTGCGCTTCTATAACCGCCCGACACTGGAAATCATCAAGGATGCGGCCTTCCTCACCCTGAGCTGCGCCGATGTGGGCGCCAGCGGAAGCGCCTGCGATGACGAGAAAGTGCGGGTGGTCAACAGCCACTTCGAACCCGATGCCCTTAACGGACAGGGCTTCTCCAATCGCAGCTTTGCGGGCTCCGGCCTCTTCCTGTCGGGCCTGTACGGCAAGCACGCGCCCTTGCTCGCCTATGCGGTCACGCGCGGCCAGAGCATCGACACCGAGACACTGGCCGCTGGCGCACCGGCGGCCGACGACAAGCGCACCGAGCAACTCAAGGCGCTCGGCAAACTCTATTTCAAGGCACGCTACTTGGGCGGCGTCGAGAGTACCGTCGCCAAGCTCAAGCTCGCCTACGTGCGCACCGTGTTTGCCGATCAGGTGAATCCGGTGTTCGACACCGTCAACAGCTACCTGCCACTCGCGCGCCAGAACAACGCTCAGGCCCAGAAGGACTGGGATTACCTCACCGAATTCCTGCACCACAAGTTTCTGCTGGCCGACCGCAGCAGCCTGCTGCTCGGTGGTCGCAACGTGGAAGACTCCTACCACATGGAGCCGGGCCCGCTGGCGGACAAGTACACCTTCATGGACACCGACGTCAGGCTGACGCTGAAGGGGCAGGATGCAACGCTGGCCACCACCTTCGACCGTCTGTGGCAGTTGCGCAGCATGGTGGCCTCGATCGCCGAGGTGCGCCAGCACGCGCCCAACGACCTGCTCGCCAACTTCGACGCCGTCCAGGCCGCGCAGGATGTGTGCAACGGCGGCAAGGACAGCGCCTGCGTGGATCGCGAACTCGACAGACGCTTCGTCCCGCTTGCCAGCCGCATGCAGGCCGTCGACGCCCGCCACCGCCAGCACATCCTGCGCTATGCCAACGAATACCGCGTGGCCGACGCCCCGCCACCGCTGCGCATCGACGACGGCGCCAGCATCCACTACCTTGAGAACCTGCCGGTCACCCAGGGCCAGCGCAGCTACGGCGTGCGCCACAACCGCGAAGCGGCCACGAACAAGCACATTCAGGCGCTGTGGCGCGCCGCGCTGCAAAGCGTGTGCGCTGCAGGAACGACCCCGCGCGAGGTGGTGTTCCACAATGCCTACCTGTTCATGCCCGCCAACCTGCTGCAGGACGTCGGCACCATGCTCGACGGCACGCGTCCGTGCCCGGGCGTGAGCCTGTCGCTGATCACCAATTCGCTCGCGACCACTGATCTCAACGTGGTGAACCTGCTCGCGGTGTGGCAGCTCAAGGCACTGGCCGATCACCTGCAGGAGACGGGCACTGCCGCCAGCGCGGCCACCCTGCGTTACCTGGAATACCAGCCGGTGGACACCAGCCGCCGCTCGCTGCATTCCAAGGTGATGCTGTTCGACCGGGACGTCTTCATCGGCTCGGCCAACGCCGATGTGCGCAGCCTGATGATGGACAGCAACAATGGCGTCATGATCCGCAACGCGCCGGACTTCGTGCAAGCCTACCGCGACCGTCTGCAGGCCCTGCTCGCACGTCACGGCTTCATTGCCGACCAGACCGCACTCATCGGCCGCGACAAGGCGGAACTGAGCGTGGAGATGAATGCACTCGTCGATCAACTGCTGGCCCGCTACGCTGGCGACGACCGCCTGTCTGCCGAGCAGCAGGCAGACCTGAAGCAGCAGGTTCAAGACACCACGCAGAAGGTGTACGCCCTGTCACGCGAGATCCTGCGCGGCAACGCCAAGGCCGCGGACGAGTTCAATGCCTTGTTCAAGGCAATCTGAAACGGGAAACTGAACAGCGAAACCAACATGGCCGGGCGCCCAGTTGCGGCGCCTGACCCCGTCGCGCCTGCTGCGTCAGTTCAGCCTGTACATGTTGCGGCCGATATCGAAGACGAGACCGGTTTCGGCGTAGTTGCCGTTGAACGCATCATCGAAGAACGCTTTCACCTTCGCATTCTTCAGCGCGCCGCCTTCAAAGTAGGCGTGTTCGCTGCCGACATGAGGCTGATTGGTGAAATCGACATACACCGCCTGAGGGCAGTCGAGTTTGTACGGATAGTGCCCCAGGCGCGCCAGCTGCTGCTCGCCAACCTTCATCCGTGATGCGAGCAGGGCGCTGTCGCGCTCGTTGATGGTGACATAGATGTGCCCGCGACACTGGATGCGGCCCACCCACTCGGCATGATTCTCGTTGTTGGCGTCGGCCGCCACCATCAGCACGTTGTCGAACAGCAGGCGGTTGCCCCGATACACCGAAGACTTGAGCAGGTGTTTGAACAGGTAGTTGCCCATGCTGTGCAGCATGATGCTGACGTTGAACGGGCACCATTTCTGCGACTCTTTGGTAAAGAAGAGATCCCACTGTTCCGCATCGATCTGCCCGGGCTTGTCCTTGTTGGCGTAGCGCGCGTTGGCCAGCCCTTCGACCCGCTTCACGTGGTCTTCGTGAATCCGGTTGAGGATGTCCTCAAGCTTGCCGAGGCAACGGTCGAGTGCGCCGGTGGACGCCAGTGCGTCGCGCTTGTCGCTGAGGTAGCTGACCACGCCTTTCACACCGCCGCCATTGGCCGGCCAGGTGAAGGGCAGGACTTCGACGCCGTAGGTCTCTTCGATTTCTTCGGCGCGATCGAGTACGGCCTGCACGTTGTTGTTGAAGCCGTGCACAAAGAACACCAGGTTGCGGCCCTTCTGCTTTCCCTTGCCTTTGCCCATCGGCTTTCCGCCGAGCATCTTAGGATTGACCCTTTCGACGATGCGACGGGCCACATAGGCACTTGCATACAGGGGCTTCTTCTCGCCGGTATCCGGATCGACCTCGTGCGTCAGCCCGACCTCGGCCGCCATCTCGTCGGAGATCTGATCGGGCAGGATCCTGATCCGCCACTCCTTGCCATCCCGCACCGCCTCGGCAAGGCGCAGTTCGTTCGGCCCGCAGGCATTCGGATAAGACTTGAATGCGTCCTTGACGGTGGTCTTGGTCTCGTCGACTTCACGATTGGTGACGATGAACATGCTCGGTCTCCCCCGGACTTGAGTCCTGTTTATTGTCATGCACTGATGCAGGAACGCAGCGCAAGGAACGGTGCCGCGCGCTTCTGCACTATAGCAATGTTCAATCAGGCATGACGCCCGCGGTCACCGGCAGCGGGCGGGAAGGGCTCAGAAGCACTGCTCCTCGAGCTGTTCCAGCAGGTCGAGCGCTTCCTGATCGTGATGACGTTCGAAGAGCTCGCGCACCGGGTTGACGAAACTCGCGAGCAGCAACAGATCGTCGCAGCGCACACCGGTCGTCGCGGCCCGACGTTCCTTGAACAGCTTGAGCAAGGTCTGCTCGTCGGGATCTTCACTCCGCAGACGGAGCAGGATGTCCATCAGGCGACGCGCGTTGCCGTCGCAATCAATGCCCTTGAAGCTGACATAACGATCGGGTTGTGCGGCACAGCAGGGGGAGGGAGGGGTACTCATGGCGACCTGGCGGATGCGTTATCGGAGGCCGCATCATCGCGCCCGCAAGCCTGCGCTGTCTGTCGCGTGGACGACGAAAAATCCAATCAGGACGGCATTCTTCCGCTTTCGTGCCAGTGCTCCAGTCGCTCCAGCTGATTCACCCGCAGCAGATGTCTGCTGCGACGCTCGAGAATACCGAGCCTGACCATCGCACTCAGCTGGGCGGAGACCGTCTGGCGGGTGCTGCCGAGCAACAGCGCAACTTCACCCAGCGACATGCCGAGCGGTGTCAGCCAGCCCTCACCGTCGGGTGTGCCGCGCTGACGCGTCGTCTCGGCAAGGTAGGCCGCAAGGCGTGCGCCCGCATCCTTCAGGGAAAGACGCTCGATGCGGCGGATGACGTCGTTGAGCAGCTTGCCCAGCGCACGCATCAGAAATGGCGTCAGCCCCGGGTGATGCGCCATGCGCTCGGCGAAACGGCGAGTATCCATGGCCACAATGGTGCTTGCACCGGCACTGGCAAGATAGGCCGGTGTGTGGGTACTGAAGATATCGCCAGACTCGAGGAAGGACAGCGTGATCTCGCGCTCGTCGCTGGCGAGGTAGGCACGCACGCGCCCGCTGATGACGATGAAGACCCGGTCCTGGGCGCTGCCCGGTGTAGCGATCAGTTCGCCCTTGGCGTACCTGATGTGTTCAAAGCCTGCCAGAAAACCCGCGCCGGCCTCGGAATGCAGAAAGGCAAGAAACCCGGGCCGGGCCATCATGCTGGCAGGACGGTGATCAGACGGGGGGATTTCGTGCATGGGCTCGCGTGATGCTGGCCTGGGGCCGGACGCGCCAAAGGCGCCCCAGCACCGTCCAGTCCCTGAGCGGCGGCGTGCGAACACCCCGCCAGATACATCCTCAGGCGGTTTTCTTTGCCTTCGGGGCAGGCGCTGCGCCGACCTCTGTCGACTCCTGAATGCTGTCGGTGATGGTCTTCAGGTTGGCCGAGGTCAACTCGGTCGCCTGCTCAGCGAGCTTGGTGAACATTTCGAGCATCGGATTCGTGCTCGGGGTGGTTTCGCCGAGCAGGGCCATTTGCTGGGTCACGACCTTGGAGATCTCCTGCTGCATGTCGGCCGTAATCTGGGTCACACCGCGAAAGTATTCCATGACCTGTTCCGTTGCCTTTGCCCCAAAGGGGCCTGCCAGATTCTGCATCTCGTTCATGTCCTTGATTTCGGTGAATGACTTGGAGGCTGCAATACCGTCCTGAAATGCCGTCTTTGCCGTCGCGAGATTCAGCGCGGAAAGGCGTTCGAGACTCGAAAGCGTGACCTCGGACAAGGTCGCGAACGCTTCGGTGCTCGTCTTCAGGGCCTTTGATTGCTCAGACGTGATCTTAATCATAATGATCTTCCTTGTGAGAGTACGTGTTTCGATGCTTCGGTGCAGGTCAGGCGCGCGTGAGTGCGATCCCGTCTTCTTGCGAGTTGTGGTGCGCCGCAACATGCCTAGGTCATTATGGCCGTTATCCGGTCATAGTCAATGTTTGATGCACACGCGGAGGCACTCGCCATTTATTTGTATGTCATCCGCCTGACATCAAACCAGACACCGCGACCGCGGGGCTCCCACACGGCCCACCTTACATCCCGTTTATTGCAGAATTGCCTCGGATTTGCGACATGGCGTCCCGCGAACCGGGACCTTCAAAGCAGCGGGCTCAGCGCGCGAATGCGGGGCTGGCGACGCCGTCTTGCGCACGCCCGAGCGATTGGTATGCTGCATGAACAACACATCAGGAGACCCCGAATGAGCCAGCTTCGCCCCGACATCACCCTCGAACTCCTCAGGCAGCGCGGCAGCGAATATCTGCCCGGTTACCTCGGTATCGAGATCCTGAGCATTGCCGAGGGCGTGCTGACCAGCCGGATGCCGGTCAAACAGCTGCACTTTGCGCCGAACAGGTTTCTCCATGCTGCAAGCATTGTTGCCCTGGCCGATACCAGCTGCGGTTACGGCACCGTCGCCCATCTGCCGGCAGGAGCCGAATCCTTTACCACCATCGAACTCAAGAGCAACCACCTTGGCACCGTGCGCGAGGGCAGCATCGCCTGTGTGGCAACCGCCCAGCATCTCGGGCGCAGCACCCAGGTCTGGGACGCAGTGGTCACCGACGAGGCCAGCGGGCGCAAGCTGGCCCTGTTCCGCTGTTCGCAGATGATCCTGTGGCCGAAGGGCTGAACGCCGTCCATACTGAACAGGAGGACTTTGCGGAGCCTGAAATGCGACGCCACCTGACCCGAAGCAAGACCGCGCTCATCGTGATCACGCTGACACTGGCACTGTGCCAGCCGGTGTCAGCCCAGCAGCGGGAGCCGATAACCGGCGACAGGGGCAGCGACATGGCAGTGGATCTGATTCTGGTGCGCCCGCTCGGCATCGTTGCCACGGTGATCGGCACGGCTGGCTTCATCATCGCCCTGCCCTTCACGGTGCCCAGTGGCAGTGTGGAGGAGACCGCAAGCGAATGGATCGGGGCGCCGCTCGAATACACCTTCAACCGTCCGCTGGGTAACTTCGATACCTGCGGCGCCGACCGCCACCCCTGCGGCAGCCGCTAGCGCGACAACCGCTTCGGCGTGCGCACCGCGCCCGCCCACCCGGTCACGTGGCGCGTTACCATCCGTGCGGAATATCCACTAAAGTCCCGCCATGCATCTGCCTCCGCTCCAGTCGATTGTCGCTTTCGAGGCCGCCGCACGTTGCGGCAGTTTTCTGGCAGCGGCGGACCAGCTGAACCTGACACCTTCCGCTGTGAGCCACCGCATCAAGGCGCTGGAAGCCTGGCTGGGCATCAGACTGTTCGAGCGCGGGCATCGGCAGATCGCCCTGACCGCCGAAGGGCTGGACTATCTGGCAGAAGTGCAGAGCGCGCTCGGCCGCATCGAATCCGCCAGCGCCCGCATGCGTGGCGCCAGAAAGCATGAGCTGCGGCTGTCGGTTGCGCCCGCGCTGGGTGCGAAATGGTTCGTCGGCCAGCTCGCCGACTACCGCAGCGAACATCCGGAAGTCAGCTTCGTGCTATCCACCGCGTCGACCCTGGCACCGGTGGCGGCCGGCAAGAGCGACCTCGGCGTGTGTTACGGCGAACCTCCCTGGCCGGGGCTGGAGGCCTACGAACTGCGCCGCGAAACGGTGTTTCCGGTGTGCAGTCCGGCGCTCGCAGCACGACTCGGCACAGCGGCCGATCCCGCACAGCTCGCCACGCTGCCCTTGCTGCGCCACCCGCTGCTCGAGTGGAAACCATGGTTCGCCGCAGCCGGCATCGACCGCGAAGAACCGGTCGAGGGCATGGTGTTCGAGGATGCAATGATGATGCTCGAAGCCGCTGCAGCAGGCGTCGGTGTGGCGCTCACCGTCGGCCTGCTTGCGCGCAGCTATCTGGCCGAGGGCAGCCTGGTCAGGCCTTTCGCGCACCATGCCGAAGGCAAGGGCTTCTATGCGGTGCTGCGCCCGGAAGCCTACGAGCAGCGCTGGGTGCGGCATTTCGTGCGCTGGCTGCAGGCCCGCGCACGAAGCGAGGTACCGGGCTGAGCCCCCTGCGGCTCGCATGAATCCTGTTCACCCGAACTGGCCGCGTTTTCGTTTGAGGCAGGTCACCGCGAGCGGCACTCTGCTCACACCCGCCTCACTCGATCACCGCACGACCGCGCACACACCCGTGCCAGGCCGCTGAAACCCATCGTCGTTTCTCCACGTGGATCGAACGCACCGTCATCACCGGTGCGCGACAACGCCCCCGCAGATGCGGCGTGCGTTTCCCTTTTCGATCGCACAAGGAGCACATCATGAGCATGGAAGACCGCGACGGCTGGATCTGGATGGACGGGCAATGGCTGCCCTGGCGCGATGCGAAAGTGCACGCGATGACCCACACCCTGCACTACGGGCTGGGCTGTTTCGAAGGCATCCGCGCCTATGCCACTGCCGACGGCCCGGCCGTGTTTCGGCTCGACGACCATGTCGAACGCCTCTTCGACTCCGCCCACATTCTCGGGCTGGAGATGCCTTTCGACCGCGGCGCCTTGCGCAGCGCCTGCTGCGAGGCAATCAGCCGCAACGGCCTGGCAAGCGGCTATATCCGCCCGCTGGTTTTTCTCGGCGCCGAGAAGGCGGGGATCGACCCCGCCGGCGCTGCGGTTCACGTCATGGTCGCCGCCTGGGTGATGAACGCCTATCTTGGCGACAAGGGCATGGAACAGGGTATCCGGGTGAAGGTGGCGAGCTTTGCGCGCCATCATGTGAACGTACAGATGTGCCGCGCGAAATCGGTGTCGACCTACACCAATTCCATCCTCGCCTGCCGCGAAGCGCGGGCCGAAGGCTACGACGAGGCCCTGCTGCTCGACACCGACGGCTTCGTCGCCGAAGGGCCGGGGGAAAACGTGTTCGTGGTGAAGCGCGGCGTGATCTGGGAACCCGAAATCACCTCGGCGCTGGACGGCATCACCCGGCGCACGATCCATGCGCTGGCACAGGAAGCCGGCTACGAGATCCGCGCCCGCCGCATCACCCGCGACGAACTCTATGTGGCGGACGAAGTGTTCTTCACCGGCACCGCTGCCGAGATCACACCCGTGGTCGAGGTCGACCGCCGCCGCGTGGGCAGCGGTCAGCCGGGCGTGATGACCCGCGAACTGCAGCAGCGCTTCTTTGCTGCCGTGCGCGGAGAAGACAGGCGTCACGCCGAATGGCTGACGCGGGTCGGTTAAAAATGGCGTGCCGCCGGACTCTCTTTCCCCGTTCCGGCGGCACGTCCTGAGAAACCGGCCCTGAACCCCCGATCAGGGGTAGAGACCCCGCTCGGCGCGGGCTTCGAGCACTCGATGGCAGGCAATGATGAAGGCGGCGGTGCGCAGCGACACCTGCTTCTCGTCGGCGATCTGCCAGATCGCGTTGAAGGCGCCGACCATGATGCGCTCAAGGCGATCGTTGATCTCGTCCTCGGTCCAGAAGAAGCTGGAGAAATCCTGCACCCACTCGAAGTAGGACACGGTCACACCGCCGGCATTGGCCAGCACGTCCGGCACCACCAGAATGCCGCGATTGCGCAGGATGTCGTCCGCTGCCGGCGTGGTCGGGCCGTTTGCGCCTTCGACCACGATGCGGGTGCGGATGCCTTCGGCGCGCTGCGGCGTGATCTGGCCTTCAAGCGCTGCAGGCACGAGGAACTCGCATTCGAGGCGCCAGAAGTCCTCGATATCGATCGCCGACGCGCCGGCAAAGCCTGCAAGACTGCCCTTGGCGGCGACGTGGGCGAGCGCGGCCGGAATGTCGATGCCCGCCTCATTCACCAGCGTGGCGGCGTGGTCGGCAATTGCGATCACGCGCGCACCGGACTCATGGAACAGACGGGCGCCAATGCCGCCGACGTTGCCGAAACCCTGCACCACGACACGCGCGCCTTCGAGCGGCACGTTGAGGTGACGTGCCGCTTCGCGGGCGGTGATGAACACGCCGCGACCGGTGGCCTCACGGCGCCCGAGGCTGCCGCCGAGCGCGATCGGCTTGCCGGTGACGACGCCGGTCGCAGTGCCTCCGCGGTTCATCGAGAAGGTGTCCATCATGATCGCCATGGTCATCTCGTTGGTGCCGACATCCGGCGCCGGAATGTCGCGGTCGGGGCCGATGATGATGCCGATCTCCGAGGTGAAGCGGCGCGTGATGCGCTGCAGCTCACCCTTGCTCACGCTCTTCGGATCGAGGCGGATGCCGCCTTTTGCGCCACCGAAGGGCAGGCCGACCGCCGCGTTCTTGACCGTCATCCAGCCCGACAGCGCCATCACTTCGTTGAGCGTCACATCGGGGTGGAAGCGGATGCCGCCCTTGCCCGGACCACGCGACAGGTTGTGCTGCACCCGGTAACCCTCGTAGTGCGCAATCGTGCCGTCGTCGCGCTCGATCGGCACATCGACGATCAGGGTGCGCTTGGGGTGCTTGAGAGTCTCGATCCAGCGTTCGAGATCGCCCAGGTAGGGGCGGACGCGTTCGATCTGCTCGACGAAGCTCGCCCACGGTTCGGGCGCAGCCGGATTGAGGTAGGACAGGCCGGCGATGCGGGCCTTGGCGTAATCGGAACCGGGCAATGCAGACATGTGCTTCTTCCGTGTGGGGAGTGAAGCACGCATTCTGCGCAAGCTCAAATGGCGAGAGGATGCTGTTGCTTCATGTCCTCATGCGTTCTGCGCATAACCATGCCATGCGGGCATGCACCGCACTCCGCGACCAGGCTCAGGCAGCAGGAGACGCCGCAGCGGTGCTCAACAGGTGCTCCCACAACTGCTCGAGTTCGGGACGGACGTTGGCGCGATCGCGGTACAGGCGCACCTCCATGTCGAGACTCCACTCCGGCCCGCCCGCACCCACCAGATCGCCGCGCTTGAGCTCGCCACTGACCGCACTCTCGGGCAAGAAGGCCAGCCCGTGGCCGGCCAGCAGCATGGCCTTGAGACTCTCGGCCATGTCGGATTCGTAGTGCAGCGCCAGATGGACCGGGGTCGTGGCACGGTCGAGGATGGTGTCGACCATGCGCCGCAGATAGGTGTTGGGCCCGTAGCGCAGGAACGGAACCGGCGCATCCGGGGTGCCGGGCAGCTGCCAGTGGCGGTCCTGCGCCGCCGTGCGGGGAATGAAGGGACGTACGCGCTCGACTCCCAGGGTCAGGCCTTCGAAGCGCGCCGGATCGAGCCACACCGGGTGCGATGCGTGGTGATAGCACAGCAGCAGGTCGCAGCCGCCCTCGACCAGCGTCATCACCACGTCATGGACATTGCCCGCCATCAGGCGTGTCGGCAGTTCGCCGAAACCGGCCTTGAGCTGGCCGAGCCAGCCGGGAAAGAAGGCAAACGCCAGCGTATGCGGAACGGCAAACACCAGCGCATCGCTCGCAACCGCCTGGTAACCGCGCACCTGGGCGCGCGCCGCATGCAGACGCTTGACCAGATCGGCGGCCGGCCCCTTGAAGGCCTCGCCCGCAGGTGTGAGCCGGGTGGGATAGGTGCTGCGGTCGATCAGGGCGACGCCGAGCCAGGCTTCAAGCGCGCGGATGCGGCGTGAGAACGCCGGCTGGGTGACGTGGCGCTGCTCGGCCGAGCGCGAAAAGCTGCCGCTGGCGACGAGACTCAGGAAGTCCTCGAGCCATTTGAGTTCCATATCCGATTTCCCGAGATCCCTTGGCGAATGTCCATGCGCAATCGCTGCGAGGCCCCATTCTAGAGACAAGCACGCTTGTGTCCACCGGCAGGGTCGGCCGGCCCATCCAAGCCTTACTTCAGCACACCGATATGGTATTTCGGCAGCAGGGCGTCGGCGTAGGGCGAGTGCGGGCGCCCCTTGGTCTTGGTGAGGTAGGCCTCGGACGCATCCTTGCCGCACCACGGCGTGATCACATCCGGATCGGACGGGTGCTGCGGCAGATAGGTACTGAAATCGAAGACATCGGTGCCGAGAATCATCCAGCAGTCCGCCGCACTGTTGTGCCGCGCCACCTCGGCCGCCGTTACCACGCGCACGGCTGCCGCCGGCTTCACTTCAGCCCCGGCGTCGGGCGCAGTCGTCATCAGGCTTGCGATCCAGAACCCGCCCACCGCAAGCCAGAACACCAGCGTGGAAGAAACAAAGAGCTTGCGCATTATCGGAAGTCAAACCTTTCAAAGTGAATGGATGCGCCCGGCACACCGTGGCGGTCGAGCGACGCACGCGCGGCATCGATCAGCGGCGCCGGACCGCACAGGTAGACGACACGCCCGGACACGTCCTCGATGTTGCCGAGCAAGGCGTCGAAATCGGGCGCGCCATCGGCACGCATGGTGATCAGTGTAAGCGCGGAGTCGGCCGCCGCAAGGACCTTCAGCTCCTCGAGGTAGGCCGCATCGGCGTCGCTGCGGTAAAGGTAGATCAGGGTGGTCGGATGCGCGAGGCGTTCGCGCCGCAGCACAGCCAGAAACGGGGTGATGCCGATGCCGCCGGCAATCCACAACTGGGCACTGGAATGGCGCCCGGCCAGAAAGTTGCCGAAGGGGCCTTCCAGCCGCACCAGCACGCCGGATTCGAGCGCCTGCACATGGGTCGAGCACGGCCCCAGCGCCTTGATCCCCACCGCGAGGCTGCCATCGGCGCCGATGCCGCTCACCGTAAACGGGTGAAACTCGCCGCAACCATGAAAGTGCGGACCATCGCCGAAGGCGGCAAACACGAACTGGCCCGGCACCACCCGCAGGCGGGCGCCGCAGGGATCGAGCACCGCTTCGATCATCCGCGCCGCAGGTTTCACCACGCTGCGCACCCGGTAGGCATGGGCGCCGATGCCGAGATCCACCCCGAACAGGCGCCAGCACAGGGCGAGCACTGCCAGTGCCATGAACACCCACAGCGCACCCGGCTCGCCCAGCAGGGCCCACACATGAAGCAGCCCGCACAGCACGCCGATACCGGGCAGATAATGCAGCGCACGCCAGCGCCGGTAGGGCAGGTTGAGGCTGAAGGTCGTGGCGAGACCGAGCATCAGAAACAGCAGCCCGGCCCAGCCCAGCCACAGCGGCCAGCTCTGGAACCAGGGCGCCAGTGCCTGCCATGCGCGCTGCGGCGACTGTGTCCAGGCATCGAGTGCGATGGCCAGCGGATGCAGCAGCAACAGCACATAGGCAAGCGTCCCGCTGCGATGATGCCAGCGATACTGAACGTCGAGCCCGCCTAGGAGTGCAGCCAGCCGCGGCCCCCTGACCATCAGCAGCAGACTGCCCACCAGCAGGCCGGTGCCGAGCCAGGCCGATACGATGGCGACGCTGCGCCAGGGCGGCAAACCCTGTGGCAGCGCCCATCCGGCGCCACTCAGTGCAAGCATCAGCAGCAAGGCGGGCGCGATCATTTCATTGAGCGGGAAGCGGGACCGCGTGTTCATTTCAGCCTGCCCTCGGCACGCAACTGATCACACACGGACTGCCGACGCGGGCTCAGCACGAGGCCGGCGCGATCTGCCCTGGCCTGCATTTCGGCATGGTGCGCGGCGACATAGGCTGCGCAGGCCTCGTAGGTATCGAAGCCGCGCAGACGGCGCTGATGCTCGATGCGCTCGTCGGGTGTCATCAACGCCCAGCCCTGCACATTGTTCTCAAGGGCTCGCCACGGCCCCGGATACGCGGGCAGGGCATACCCGGCAAGCACGACCAGGATCAGGAAAAAGCGACGCGGCATGACGAACTCTTTGCGATCGACACGATGTACACGAAGAAGCATAGCCCCCATGCGGCACGAGGGATATGTGCAGGATCAAGACCTTGTCGCTTAACACGCCGCCAGGGCGAAACCCCGGATCCCGTGCCGGTTTGGCCGGGCTTCATCCTATCCACACGGAACTGCGCTACGCTCGGCCTGAATCGAACTGATAAACCCACAGGAGGCTGTCATGGCTCCCGAAGTCCATGGTGACGCGCCCTACTTTGCCCCTTCGCGCTTCGACGACCCGGTCGCCGCGATGGCCCGTGTAAGCGAGATCTACGACAGCGGTGTTTCCCACCTGCGCAATGCGCTGCAACGCTTCGTCGCCGGCGACGGCGTCGGTCGCCACGTGCGCGCCTGCTATCCCTTCGTGCGCGTGCGCACCGATACCGTCGCGCGTGCCGATTCGCGCCTGTCCTACGGTTTCGTGGCCGGGCCCGGCATCTATGAAACGACACTCACGCGGCCCGGACTGTTTGCCGACTACTACCCCGAGCAGTTCCGACTCTTGCTGGAAAATCACGGTGTTTCGCTGGAGATCGGCAGCAGTACGCAGCCGATCCCGCTGCACTTTGCGATGACCGGCCAGGATCACATCGAAGGTCAGCTCGATCCCGCACAGCGCCAGCGCCTGCGTGACATCTTCGATCTGCCCGATCTCAACGCGATGGACGACGGCATCGCCAACGGCACCTACGAGCCACCGGCGGGCGAACCCCATCCGCTCGCGCTGTTCACGGCCCCGCGGGTGGACTACTCGCTGCAACGCCTGAGCCACTACACCGGCACCGCGCCCGAGCATTTCCAGAACTTCGTGCTGTTTACCAACTATCAGTTCTACATCGACGAGTTCATCAAGCTGGGCCATACCCTGATGCAGGAAAACACTGCGGATCACGGCTACAAGGCCTTCGTCGAGCCCGGCAACGTCATCACCCGCCGCGCTGACGAGACCGCGCATCCCGGCGATGAAGCGGGCAAGGCACCGCCGCGGCTGCCGCAGATGCCGGCCTACCATCTCAAGCGCACCGGGCGCGGCGGCATCACCATGGTGAATATCGGGGTCGGCCCGGCCAACGCCAAGACCATTACCGATCACATCGCGGTGTTGCGCCCCCACGCCTGGATCATGCTCGGCCACTGCGCGGGGCTGCGCAACACACAGGAACTGGGCGACTACGTGCTGGCTCACGGCTATGTACGCGAAGATCACGTGCTGGACGAGGAACTGCCGCTGTGGGTGCCGATCCCGCCGCTGGCCGAGGTGCAGCTCGCGCTGCAGGCCGCAGTGGCCGACGTGACCCGGCTCAGCGGCTATGAGCTCAAGCGCCTGATGCGCACCGGCACCGTGGCCAGCACCGACAACCGCAACTGGGAGCTGCTGCCCTCGCACGGCGGCAACAGCAGCCCGGAGCGCCGCTTCAGCCAGAGCCGTGCAGTCGCGCTCGACATGGAGTCCGCCACCATCGCCGCCAACGGCTTCCGCTTCCGCGTGCCCTACGGCACCCTGCTATGCGTCAGCGACAAACCCCTGCATGGCGAGATCAAGCTCCCCGGCATGGCCAACCAGTTCTACCGCGAGCGCGTCGATCAGCACCTGAGAATCGGCATCCGCGCCATCGAGCGCCTGCGCGAACAGGGCGTGGACAAGTTGCACAGTCGCAAGCTGAGAAGCTTTACCGAGGTGGCGTTCCAGTAGGGCGCAAGCGTATCGCGGCCCACGCTGCCGCCCGTCAGAAACGAAAAGGCAATGCGTCAGGGGGCCACGCGCACCAGGAACGGCAAGTTGGCGGTCGCGGCCTTGCCGCCTGCGCCCCTGACCGTGATGAACAGGCGATAGGCGCCGGGCTGTTTCGGCGCAAGAAAGCTCACCTGACCGTTGTCCGAGCCCAGCAGCGGAACATCGATGCGGGCGGGGGCGGCTTCCTTGTCGCCCCCCAGGCGCAGGTCGGTGGCTTCGGCCCGCACGACCCACTCCGTGCTCAGACGCACATCGTCGGCACTGCGGGCGTCGACCCCGGCCGACACCCTCGCGCCCGGCGCGAACACGTCGGCCGAGATGCCCACGCCGAGAATCGTCGGCGCGCGGTGCAGGAGCGGGCGGCCCCACGCCTCGGCCAGCGCATCGGTCATTTCGGTGAGGCTGCCGTCAGCCAGCAGCAGGCCGTGCCAGGTGGCGGTCTGCTCCTGCTTGGCGCCCCACAGGAAAGGAAACACCCCGCGCACCTGTGGTTCGGCATGCAGTGCGGCCAGCGCCTTGCGATAGAAGTCCGCCTTTTGGCGGCTGGTGAGCTCCACCGGCGCGCCCCAGGGTTTGCGCCCGGCCTGCCACTGACCCAGCGCACCGAGTTCGGCGACGACAACCGGCTTGGTGATACCCGCGCTGCGCAAGCGCTGTGGCAGATCGAACACCGCGCCGGCATAGAGATTGATGCCGAGCAGATCGACATTGGCACAACAATCGGCCAGCAGCTTGAGGCGGTCGAGGCTGGTGTCGGCCACCACCATCATCGTCGGCCGGGCGGGATCGAGCTTCTTCACCACCCCGGCGAGACGATCAACCTCGCGCCAGGCGGGCATGGGGTCGGCCTCACCGGTTTCGACTTCGTTCCCCACGCCCCAGGCAATGATCGCCGGGTGGCCGCGATAGCGCATGACAAAGCGCCGGATGTCCTCCTCCTGCGCCCGCAGCGCAGCGCCATCGTCGAGACGGAACCCGTGGCGCGGATGCCCGACCCACAGGCCCATTACCACCTTGAGACCCCGTGCCTGCGCCTCATCGAGCACCCAGGCGTCGGACTCACGATAGACACGAATCACCTTGGCCCCGGCCTCGGCGAGCCGGGTCAGCGCCGCACGGTCGCCTTCGAAGGCCGCACCCTGCCATTGCGGGCCCGCGACCTGGGCAGGCACTGCGCCGGCAGACAGGGACAGCACGAGTGCAGCGGCAAGGTGACGCCAGGCCGGACTGCACCAGCAAAACAGGGGAAGTACGCGGGTCGTCGACATGTTGGCCATGAACGATGGAATGTGGCAGTCGGACCGCGCCCCCGGTACAAAGGTTCTGCGGCCTGACTCAACTGGCCATTGCCACCGCCCCGTATTCCGAGGGCCGAAGTAGACGAATCGAATGATTCGATCGCGCCGGCCGGCATTTCTTCACCACCTGTGCGAGCGCGATGATACCCGCCTCGATCTTCTCCGGTGCGATCGACGCATAGCCCAGCCGGATGAAGTGCTCGTGGGCCGAACCGGAGAAGAAGGGCTCGCCGGACTCGATCAGCACGCCGGCGTCCATCGCCTCGCGACGCAGCCGAAGGGGATCGATGCCGTCCGGGACCTTTGCCCAGATCGAGGCACCGCCGCTCGGACGGCGGAACTCGAAATCGGACAGGTGACGGGTGAGTGCATCGGACAGCAGCTCTGCCCGCTCCGACAGGATCGACGTGGTCCGGCGCAGCAGCGAGTCGTAGTGTCCCTGTGCAATGAAGAGCGCGAGTGCGCGCTGATTGTTGGATGGCGGATGACGGATCATCAGGCGGCGCAGTTTGCGGGCGGCGGAGATGAGCTCCGGATTGCCCACCATGTAGCCGACGCGCAGCCCGGGTGAGATCACCTTGGACACGCTGCCGATATACACCACCTGATCGTGGCGATCGATGGCCTTGAGAGCGGGCGAGGGCTGTCCGTTGTACTGGATCTCGGCATCGTAGTCGTCCTCGATGATCACCACGTCGTTTCTGGCCGCTTCCTGCAGCAATGCGATGCGGCGCTCGGTGGACAGCGTGGCGCCCGACGGACAGTGATGGCTGGGCGTGCAGTACAGGTAGCTCACATCCTTCAGATGACCGGACGCCAGCGCACCGTCGGCGTCCATCGGCACCGGAACGATGCGTGCCTGACGCCGCGCGCAGATGTTGCGGGCATCCATGTAGCCCGGCTCCTCGATGGCGACCCCGGTACCGGGCTTGATCAGCAGTTCGGCCAGCATGTACAGGGCGTGCTGGGTACCAAGGGTGATCAGGATCTCGGACGGGTGCGCAGCAATGCCGCGGCGCGGCAGCACCCGCCGGATGAGCTGATCCACCAGCGCGTCGTCGTCGTGCTCGATGGCATCGGACGCCCAGTTGTGAATCTCGCCCACGCTCAGCGCCAGCCGGCTGCACTCGCGCCATTCGGCCACCGGAAACATCTTGGGGTCGAACTGCCCATAGACGAAGGGATAGGGGTAACGCTGCCAGTCGGCCGGCTTCTCCAGCCATTTGTCCCGCTGCGGCGTGGCCGCCAGGCGTTTGCCCCAGGCCACCCGGGTGGAACGGGCTGCGTGCTCGGACTGGACCGGCTCGGGTTGCGCAGGCGAACCCTGCCTGACGTAGTAGCCGCTGCGCGGGCGCGCCTCAAGATAGCCGTCACATACCAGTTGCTCGAGCGTGAGGACCACGGTGTTGCGGGCAACCTTCAGCATCACTGCAAGATTGCGGCTGGAGGGCAGGCGCGAGCCGCTGGCGATGCGGGCGTCGAGAATCGCGGCCACGATGGCGCTCCGAAGCTGGCTTTGCAGCGTTGCGCCATCACGCTCGAAGTCGGGCAGCAGCTGACGCCACATCAGGCAGCAATCCTTTTCCTGGCTTGGTTTCATGGCACCCGCTCCGGTAGTGGTCCAAGGACCGTGGTTGTCTGGCCCCATCGATGGAGCCAGACAAGTCCTAAGCAGATCCCGTACCACCCCGGCGAATCCCAAAGATGCTGCCACATCCAAGTCAATCAAGGACTTGCAGGCACTGAGGCGGTGCGTGGCAGCCAGCTGACGCACGAATATATTGCACTGCAACAGCATGAAATCCGGTGCCTGTCGCCACTGATCCACCCCCTTTGTGGCCCGGGTGAAAGAATCTGGCCCCATGAATTCGCGCAACTGGTTCCATGGCAGCGCCCAAAAAGCGTCGAAATCCGAGAAGGACGGGCTGAATGCATGGAAAAGGGGGCGTCGGAATGCGAAAAGGGGTGCCTCCCAGCGGATGGCACCCCTTTTCGGCTTCGCCGCCGCGCGGGCGGACGACACGAACGACCCAGACTTACTTCAGCACCGCCAGTGCAGCAGCGTAATCGGGCTCGTTCTTGATCTCGGACACGAGTTCGGAATGGATCACCTTGTTGTCGGCGTCAAGCACCACGACTGCGCGCGCGGTCACGCCGGTGAGCGGGCCGGAGGTGATGGCGACGCCGTAGTCGGTCGCGAAACCTGCGCTGCGGAAGGTCGACAGCGTCTGCACGTTGTCCAGGCCTTCGGCAACGCAGAAGCGCTTGGCGGCAAAGGGCAGGTCGGCCGAAACAACCAATACCACGGTGTTGTCCAGACTGCCGGCTTCGGCGTTGAACTTGCGCGTGGAGGTGGCGCAGGTCGGGGTATCCAGGCTGGGGACGATGTTCAGCACCTTGCGCTTGCCGGCAAAGGCATCGAGGCCGACATCCTGCAGATCGGCAGCGGTCAGACTGAATGCGGGCGCGGTAGCGCCGACCTGCGGGAAGCTGCCGGCGATTTCGATGGCGTTACCGCCCAGGGTTACTGTGCTCATGTTGATGTCCTCTTCAGGGGTGGGGCTGCCGGGCTCTGTGGGTGGCGCCGGTCAGCGGGTGTAATAGCCTACACCAACGAGCTTGCCGTCGACAGCGCGAAAATACGTGTGCTTGCTCTCGACCTTGGCGGTGGTGGGGTTGCGCCAGACATAATCGAGTTCGCCTGCGCCTTTCCTGCGCGCAATATTGATCATGTCGGTAATGACCGCCTTGCCCTTGGGATCGCGCAGGTCGTGACCGTTGCGCCCGATCAGCGCCGGACTGGCGCCATGGGCGAGGAAGCGTCCGTCTTCCATATTCACCACCAGCACATACAGATCGTCCTGCGTGAACTTGCCCCCGATGCGCTGAAAATCGGCCAGCGCAACCGAAGCATCCGCCGCCAGGGCTTCCGCCGCACGGTCGAGCAAATCGCGGGCCTGTGCAGCGCTGGCCCTTGGCGAATAGAAGCCGACGGCCACGATGACATCGCCGACCTTGCGGAACAGCGTCACCTTGGGCTCTTCGCGGTTCTGTACCGGATTCAGCCAGCGGTACTCCACCCGGCCGCTGCCCTTGGCCGCCGCGAGATCGAGAATTTCGCGAAAGAAGGCCTTGCCGCCCGCATCGGTCTGCTCCGTGACCTTGCTGCCGATCAGGGCAGCGGACGATCCGCCGCTGGCGAGAAAGCGTCCGTCGTCGGCGAGCGCGTAAACATACAGATCGCCATCGACAAAGCTGCCCTGACGGCTGAAATCCGTCACACCGTCCTTGCCCTTGGCCTCGATGTGGGCGACCGCACGATCGAGCAGCGTCGTTGCACGCTTTTCGTCCCATTGCTCGGACAGGCGCTGGGTGTCGGCAGTCGGGGCCTGGGCGAAGGCGGGCATCGGCGCAGCGCCACCCAGCGCCAGCAACAGTGCAAGACCAAGCGCATTACGGGTGTTTGAAAGCATGACGCGACTCCTGACTACTTGAACAATCGTAAGAGAACATAGAAAAAAACGCCGCCGATGTCGAGCAACATCGGCGGCGTTCTGCTTTGCGGGATGATCCGGTCAGGCCGCAATCAGTTCGCGCGAAGTCAGGGTGTAGCGGAAAGCGGCAGGATCGAGGCTGTCGAAGCGACCCGCCGCGTTCTCGCCCTGTGGATACATCAGGAAAGGCACGACCGGTCCAGTGCTGCCGGGGAGCTTCAGGTCATGGCCGTAGTTATAGGCCAGCCAGTTGGTCTCCCACGCACCAAACAACTGCTTGCGCGCCGCAACCACCTTGGCGTCGTCGAGCGCGAGCTTGCCCGGCGGCTCTTCGAGCACGACCTTGCGCACGTCGGCGGGATCGACCGGCACCCAGCCAAAGCGCGACAGAAACACTTCGGCGCGGCAGTGCTGCGCCTTCGACACATCGCCACTCTTGCCCAGGCTCTTGTAGCCGAAACGCGAGTCGGCCACGCGCACGCCGTAGACATCTCGCGACGGCAGTCCGACGGCACGGGCGAGGCCGACATACAGGGTGTTGAGATCGGCGCACTTCCCAGACAGGTCACGGGTTTCGAGCATGGTGCGAATGTCGCCGACACCGCAGCCACGGGTCTTGGGATTGCGGAAGGTGTTGTCCACCACCCACTCGTAGATCGCGCGCGCCTTGTCCTCGTCGGTGCTCGCGCCGCGGGTGATCTCGAGCGCGGTGTCGCGCACGATGGCGTCGGTGGGCAGCAGCTCGGTGGCACGGGTGTAGAGGTCGAACTCGGCAGCCGAGAGTTCAACCGGACTGGCCGCCGGGCGGCTGAAATCGATGGCGCGATCGCGGGTGGCGAAACGGCTGACGACTTCCAGCTGGGGCTTGGCCGTATCCGGCGCCCACTCGGCGTAGAGCATGGAAGCGCCGTAGACGGGGTCGGTCTCGACCCGCATCACACTGGCGTTGCCCTGCCACAGGTTGCCCATCGGCCGGAACCACTCCGCAGCATCAACCGAAGGCAGCGGCACCCATGCGCGCAGCACGCCATCCGTCAGCTGCGGTTCGATGTGGCTGGTCAGCTCGAAGGTGCGCCAGCCGGCCTCGGGACTGGGCGCAAACGGTGCAGCCGGGGTCGCGCCAACAGCGGCCTTCGCGGTCAGGGCGGGCATGGCCAGGGTGGCGGCAAGCGTGGTGGTCTTGAGAAAATTGCGACGGTTCATCAGTGTGCTTCCTTTCAATTGGGGTTCATTCGTTTGTCGAAGCCGGCAGCCTTGAGGACGCGGCTGCGCACGGCTGCATCGCGCCAGTCGGCTTCGCCGCGCACGCGCAGCCGGGGCTGGTGCGACGTGTCGAGCACATAGGTGGTGGGGATGGTGCGCACACCCCACTGGCGGGAGATCGCCTGATCGTGATCGGCGATCACGACGAGCGTGTCGAGCAGGTGATCATCGAGAAAGCGACGGGTATCGGCTGCACGGTCGGCCACGGCGACGGTGATCAGCACCATGCCTGGCTCGGCCTCGTCGAGCTCGACCAAGGCCGGCATCTCGTCACGACACGGCCCGCACCAGCTCGCCCAGAAATTGACCATCACCGCCTTGCCGCGCACACCATCGAGCGCCTTGAGCAGGGCGGGCGGAAAGGGTGGCAGCTGATCAATGGTCTCAAGCCCGTTCGCCTGTGCGCCAAACGGCAGCGACAGGGCAAAGGCAAGGCTGGCGAGCAGGGTGCGGCCGACTGTGCGGCCAGTCTTCACCGGCCGCGATCCGGTTCGGAGTGGGCCGGCACGCTGCCGCCGATGTGTGCAGGTTTCGGAGGGCTCGCGCCAGGCGCAGCGCGAGCGCAAACACGCCTGCTGGAGGCGTATTCAATGGATGACATGTTGTTGCTCCCGATTTGTCGGTTACAGCACCGGTGCGGGAAGCCGCCGGCACGCTTTTATGCCGGCCCTCGCGGGCAGGCGCTTGGATGGCAGTACTCAGACCGCCGCTTCGGAAAGGCCAAAAACCTGCCCGAAGCCGTGATTCTAGGAGATTGCAAAGCAGTCGGGGCAGGGATCCGAAGATGGATCACCTGCCCCGACCGGTATCACGCCGCCTCACGGGCAGCCAGGAAGATGCTCAGCGCATCGCGCGCAACTTGGCGACGCGTTCCTCGGTCGCCGGATGGGTGGAGAACAGCCCACGCAGACCGCCGCCGGACAGCGGATTCATGATCATCATCTGTGCAGTCTCCGGATGCGCTTCGGCAGCGTGCATCGGAATGCCGCGGGCGAAGGCGTCGATCTTGGTCAGCGCGCTGGCCAGGGCATCGGGATCGCCCGAAATCTCGGCACCACCGCGGTCGGCACCGAACTCGCGGGTGCGGCTGATCGCCATCTGGATGAGCATGCCCGCAATCGGCGCCATCAGCATGACGATGATGGAGACGATCGGGTTCGGACGGTTTTCACCATCACGCGATCCGCCGAAGAACATGCCGAACTGGGCGAGCGAGGAGATCGCGCCGGCCACCGTGGCAGAGATGGTCGAGATCAGGATGTCGCGGTTCTTCACGTGCGCCAGTTCGTGCGCCATCACGCCGCGCAGTTCGCGCTCGGAGAGCATGCGCATGATGCCCGACGTGGCCGCCACCGCGGCGTGCTCCGGATTGCGGCCGGTGGCAAAGGCGTTGGGCTGGTCTTCGTCGATGATGTAGACCTTGGGCATGGGCAGGCCGGCACGCTGCGACAGATCGCGCACCATGTTGTAAAGATAGGGCGAGCTGCTCTCATCGACCTGACGGGCGTTGTACATCTTGAGCACCGCCTTGTCCGAGAACCAGTAGGCCCACAGATTCATGCCGCCGCCCAGCAGCAGCGCGATCAGCATGCCCTGCTGGCCCCCGATGGCACCACCGACGACGCCGAACAGGGCGACGATACCGGCCATCAGGATGGAGGTTTTCATCCAGTTTCCAAACATTGATCATGTTCCTCAAGAACGTTGGGTTTGCGCGATAGATGGAGGCAATTACCGGAAAATCAAGCAGCTGCCGGATTCCCGACGGTAAACCTGTCACCCGCATTGACTGCGAAACCGCGCAGAAATTCCCCTGCACCCATGCGTCTGCTGCCCGGCCGCTGCATGACGGTGAAACACAGCGCAGCCTCGCCACAGGCAATGACCACACCGGCTTCATCCGCCCGCACCACCTGCCCCGGCTCGCCACCCGCGTCGACGAGGTGCGCAGACCAGACCTTGATCGGGGTCTCGTGCAGATGTCCCACCGCCCCCGGGAACGGATTGAAGGCCCGCACCGCACGTTCGAGCTCGCGTGCAGGGCGCTGCCAGTCGATCTCCGCGTCGGTGCGGCCGATCTTGCTGGCGTAGGTCACGCCTTCGAGCGGCTGCGGCTGTGCCCTGAGCTCGCCCTCGGGCAGGAGACGCAGCGTCTCGACGATATCGCCGGCGCCGAGCAGTGCGAGCTTGTCGTGCAGACTGCCGGTGGTGTCGTCTGCGGCGATCGGCAACACGTGCCGCATCAGCATCGGCCCGGTATCGAGCCCTTCGTCCATCTGCATGATGGTGATGCCGGTCTCGACATCACCCGCCTCGATCGCACGGTGGATCGGCGCCGCGCCGCGCCAGCGCGGCAACAGAGAGGCGTGGATGTTGAGACAACCCAGACGCGGCAACTGCAGCACCTCGGGCGGCAGGATCAGGCCGTAGGCGGCAACCACCAGCACGTCCGGCGTGCACTCGGCAAGGCGGGCACGCTGCTCTGCCGTGCGCAGGCGCTCGGGCTGGTCGACGTCGATGCCGTGCTTCAGCGCAACCTGCTTGACCGCGCTGGGCGTGAGTTTCATGCCGCGTCCGGCGGGGCGGTCGGGCTGGGTGAGGACGAGCGGCACGTCGAAGCCGGCGTCGATAATCGCTTCAAGCGCGCGCGCCGCGAAATCCGGCGTGCCTGCGAAGGCCACGCGCAGGGGGAGGGTCGTCGTCATCGGTTTCTCTGGCAGTCCGCGCTCAGGCGGTGATTCGGGCTTTCTTGGCCAGGCGGCTCTTGATCCGGCCCAGCTTGAGCTGCGACAGGTATTCGACGAATACCTTGCCTTCGAGGTGATCCAGTTCGTGCTGGATGCACACCGCCAGCAGTCCCTCTGCCTCGAGCTCGAAGGGCTCGCCCTTTTCGTTGAGCGCCTTCACCCTGACGCGCTCCGCGCGGGTCACCTTTTCGTAGACGCCCGGTACAGAAAGGCAGCCCTCTTCACATACCTGCTCGCCGCTGCGCTCGATGATTTCCGCATTGATCAATGCCATCAGCCCGGTCTGGTCCTCGCTGATGTCGATCACCACGACGCGCTTGTGAACATCGACCTGGGTTGCCGCCAGTCCGATGCCGGGTGCCTCGTACATGGTTTCAGCCATGTCCTTGACCAACTGGCGAATGGAATCGTCCACAACGGCGACTTCGGTCGCGCGCGTATGCAGACGGGGATCGGGGAAACGGAGTATTGGTAGTAGAGCCATAAATGCTTGCCGCGATAAGCCTTTAAGTGCAGAATTTCAAGCGCTTTGACATGAATGACCATGTGCTGCGCCTGACGTCGTATAGGGGTATGTCTTCTTCGACGCTCGCCGGCCATTTGCGTTCCGGGCCGGCTCGTGCCGACCCGCATCAACCGGAAGCGAGCAATGATACGAATTATATTCCCTCTCATCGTCTGCATTGCGACCCTTGTCAGCAACACTGCGGCCGCCCAGGGCGCAGAGATTGCAGACGATGCGCCGGACTCCTACACCGTGGTCAAGGGCGACACCCTGTGGGGCATCTCCGGACGCTTCCTCAAGCAGCCGTGGCGCTGGCCTGAAGTCTGGCGCATGAACCGCGACCAGATCCGCAATCCGCACCTGATCTATCCCGGCCAGATCGTGCACCTCGATCGCAGCGGCCCGTGGCTCAGCATCGGCAAGCGCCTGGGCATCGACAAGCGCCTGCCGCAGATCTACGAGGAAACGCTCGGCAACGAGCTCCCCAGCATTCCGCTGAATGTGATCGAGCCCTTCCTGAACAAGCCCCTCGTCGTGGACGAGGCCCGTCTGCAGGGCGCGGCCACGATCATCGCGACCGAAACCAATCGCGTATTCACGGGCACCGGTGACACCGTCTTTGCCAAGAACGTCAGCGACGATGCGGATGTATGGCAGATCTTTCGCCCGGCCACGCCGCTGAATGATCCCATCACCGGTGAGATCGTCGCCTACGAGGCAGCCTATCTGGGTGCCGCGCGCGTCTCCGAGCGCAGCGATCCGGTCACTCTCGAGATCGTCGATTCCGTCGAGGAGATCGGCGTCGGCGACCTGATGCTGCCGAGCGAACGCCCGAACGTGTTCTCCTTTGTTCCGCATGCGCCGGAGAATCCTGTCGACGGTCGCGTCATGTCGATTTACCGCGGCGTGGCCGAAACCGGCAGGCTAAACGTGGTCTCCCTCAACGTCGGTGAGCGTGACGGTATTGAACGCGGTCATGTGCTGGCCCTGTATCGCAACCGGGGTATTGCCGAGTACAAGGAAGACGGCGTCAAGGAGACCTATCAGCTTCCCGAGAAACGCTATGGCCTGGTGTTCGTGTTCCGCACCTTCGAACGTGTTTCCTACGCCCTGGTGATGGATTCCGACGGGCAGGTTTCAATCGCTGACGGCGCTCGCAAACCCTGACCGAAAACGCTCTAACGGCGGACAGCGCAGAGCTGGCCGCCTGGCTGAGACTGGCGCTGGTGCCCGGCCTGGGCCCTGAGCGCCAGCGCAAGCTGCTGGCCGCATTCGGTCTCCCATCGGGGATCTTCGCGCACAGCCGCAGTTCGATTGCAGCGGTGATCGGTGGCGAGGGCGCCGATCTGCTCCTGGCCCCGTGCGAGCGCACCGCAGTCGATGCCGCACTGGCGTGGTCCGCCGAAGCCGGCAATCACATTCTCACGCTGGCCGACAGCGCCTATCCGCAGTCACTCCTCGACACCGCCGATCCCCCCATCCTGCTCTACGTGAAGGGCGATCCGGCACTGCTCAACCGTCCCGGGCTGGCCATTGTCGGCGCGCGCTCGTCCACTGCCCAGGGCGTGGCAAACGCGGAAGCCTTTGCCCGCAGCCTGAGCGAGGCACAGCTCACCATCATCAGCGGCCTGGCCCTCGGTATCGACGCCGCGGCCCACCGGGGCGCACTCTCGAGCGGCGAGGGCAGCACGGTGGCGGTGATCGGTACCGGCGCCGATCGCATCTATCCCGCCGGCAACGCCGCGCTTGCGCGCGAAATCGCTGCCAGCGGTGCCATCGTCAGCGAGTTTGCCCTCGGCACCCCGCCCTTGCGGCACAACTTTCCGCGTCGAAACCGCCTGATTGCCGGACTGAGTCATGGCGTGCTGGTCGTCGAAGCCGCAATCGGCAGCGGCTCTCTGATTACCGCAAGACTTGCCACCGAGATCGGACGTGAAGTGTTTGCCATTCCCGGCTCGATCCACTCGCCGCTGGCGCGCGGCTGCCATCGCCTGATAAGGGAAGGGGCAAAACTGGTCGAGACCGCCGAGGACGTGCTAGAGGAGCTGCGGGGACGAGTGAATACGCTGCCGCCCGCGCACGCACGACCACGTCGAAAAGCCGCGTCGGCGGCCCCGATCACCCCCTCTCAGCCGCAATTGCCACTCACGCCCGAGGCCTCGAAACTGCTCGCGGCCCTGGGTGACGAGGCCATGGATATCGATACCCTTGCGCTCCGTTGCGGCTTGACGGTCGATGCGCTGTACGCCATCCTGCTGCCCATGGAACTGGAGGCCGTGCTCGTTCGCCTGCCAGGCAACCGGTTCCAGCGCCTCCATAAAGAGGGAGCGCCCGTTCGGGACTAGTGCCCAACGTTCGCGAGTGCCGCGCTGTGCGGCCTGTTGAACCGTCAAGCTCATTCCGGGAGGTCATCATGTTCGACGTTCTTGTATACCTCTTCGAAAGCTATATTCACGCCGACGCCTGCCCCGCGTCCGATCAGCTTGCCCGCAAGCTCTCGGCCGCCGGGTTCGAAGACGAAGAAATCAATGAGGCGCTCGACTGGCTCGCCGGTCTGCGCCGCGTCGCCGATACCAGCCAGCCATGCACGCCGCCGAGCGCGGGTTCGATCCGGATTTATGCCGAAGAAGAACACGCCCAGCTCAGCCCCGAATGTCGTGGCTTCATCGCCTTTCTCGAAGCCGCTGGCGTACTCGATGCCGGCAAGCGCGAGCTGATTGTCGAGCGTGCGATGGCACTGGGCGACTTCAACATCACGTTGAACCGGCTCAAGGTCATCGTGCTGATGGTTCTGTGGCAACAGGAACAACCTGTGGATGGTCTCATCATCGACGAACTGCTATCGGGCGACGATGAAGAGTATCAGCCAGTCTTCCACTGAGTCCGGAGCGGACTCGGCGCCCTTGCAAGTCATCCGGCGGGCTCTTTATCATCCGCCGCTCTACAACCTATGGGACGGACGCCCATCGGGGTGCTCCGCAGCGGCCAAGCCGGCATGAGCAAGCAACTAATCATCGCGGAAAAACCCTCCGTTGCGCAGGATATCGCCCGTGCGCTGGGCGGCTTTACCAAGGAGAAGGACTACTTCGAGTCCGATGACTACGTATTGTCGTCGGCCGTGGGCCATCTTCTTGAACTCGCCGTGCCGGAGGAATACGAAGTCAAGCGCGGCAAGTGGACGTTTGCCCATCTTCCTGTCATTCCGCCGCACTTCGCCATCAAGCCGATCGAGAAGACCGAGGATCGGCTCAAGCTGCTGACGCGGCTGATCAAGCGCAAGGACGTCACCGGCCTGATCAACGCATGTGACGCGGGACGCGAAGGCGAGCTCATCTTCAACTTCATCGCCCAGCATGCCGGCACCGGCAAGCCAATGCAGCGCCTGTGGCTGCAATCGATGACCGCCACCTCGATCCGCGACGGTTTTGCCAACCTGCGCGCCGCCCGCGACGTCGAAGGCCTGCGCAATGCCGCGATCTGCCGCGCCGAGAGCGACTGGCTGATCGGCATCAACGGCACGCGTGCGATGACCGCGTTCAACTCCAAGACCGGTGGATTCCACCTCACCACGGTCGGCCGGGTGCAAACCCCGACGCTGGCCATCGTCGTCGAGCGCGAAGACCGCATCCGCAAGTTCAAGCCGCGCGACTACTGGGAACTTGAAGCCACGTTCGGCTGCAAGGCGGGCGAGTACACCGGGCGCTGGCTCGACGAGAAGTTCAAGAAAGTCGAAGGCGACGAACACGCCAACGCGCACCGCCTGTGGGATGCGGCAAGTGCCGAAGCCATCCGCGCCAAGTGCGAAGGCAAGCCGGGACAGGTCAGCGAGGAGGCCAAGCCTTCCAGCCAGATGTCACCGATGCTGTTCGACCTCACCAGTCTGCAGCGCGAGGCCAACGGGCGCTTCGGTTTCTCGGCCCGGGTCACGCTGCAGATCGCCCAGGCACTGTACGAGAAGCACAAGGTGCTGACCTACCCGCGTACCGATGCACGTGCGCTGCCGGAAGACTATGTCGGCACCGTACCCGAGGTGATGAAGGGGCTGCCGATCGAGTACGCTCCCTTCGCCAACGAGATTGCGAAAAAGGGCTGGGTCAAGCCGAACAAGCGCATCTTCAACAACGCCAAGATTTCCGACCACTTCGCGATCATTCCCACTGGCGCGGCGCCGAAGTCGCTGTCGGAAGCCGAGCAGAAGATTTACGACCTGGTCACCCGGCGCTTCCTGGCGGTGTTCTACCCCGCCGCCGAATACCAGATCACCACCCGCATCACCCGGGTCGAGGGCGAAGCCTTCAAGACCGAGGGCAAGGTGCTGGTGAACGCAGGCTGGCTTGCCGTGTATGGCAAGGAAGGCACGTCGGACGAAGGCGGCAAGGACAGCAAGGAAGGCGGCGGCGCCCAGCTGGTTGCGGTGCAGCCGAACGAGACGGTGTCCACCGAGGACCTCCTGGTCAAGGCGCTGCAGACCAAGCCGCCGGCACGCTTCAACGAAGCGACGCTGCTCTCGGCGATGGAAGGCGCGGGCAAGATGGTCGACGACGAAGAGCTGCGCGCCGCCATGGCCGACCGCGGCCTCGGTACGCCAGCCACACGGGCACAGATCATCGAAGGTCTGATCGCCGAGCAGTACATCCATCGTGACGGGCGCGAACTGATCCCGAGCGCCAAGGCGTTCTCGCTGATCACGCTGCTCAAGGGCCTCGGCGTGTCCGCGCTGACCTCGCCGGAACTGACCGGCGGTTGGGAGCACAAGCTCTCGCTCATGGAGCGCGGCGAGCTGTCGCGCGAAGCCTTCATGAACGAGATCGCCGAGATGACGCGCGAAGTCGTCGATCGCGCAAAGAGCTTCGAGTCCGATACCGTACCGGGCGATTTCGTCACCCTGAGCACGCCGTGCCCGAAATGTGGTGGGGTGGTGAAGGAGAACTACAAGAAGTTCGCCTGCCAGTCCTGCGACTGGAGCACGTGGAAAATCGTTGCCGGCCGCCAGTTTGAGTACAACGAGATCGAGACCTTGTTGCGCGAAGGCAAGGTCGGCCCGCTGCTCGGGTTCCGCAACAAGATGGGCCGGCTGTTCAACGCCGACATCGTGCTCAACGAAGACAAGCAGCCGACTTTCGACTTTGGTCAGCCCAAGGAAGGCGAGGAAGCCGAACCGGTCGACTTTTCCGCTCAGGAAAGCCTCGGCAGCTGCCCGAAATGTCAGGCGCGCGTGTTCGAGCATGGCATGGCCTATGTCTGCGAGAAAGCCGTGGGGCGGGGCAAGAGCTGCGATTTCCGCTCGGGCAAGGTCATCCTGCAGCAGCCGATCGAACGCGAGCAGATGAGCAAGCTGCTGACCGAGGGCAAGACCGAATTGCTCAAGGGCTTCGTCTCCGCACGCACACGGCGCAAGTTCTCGGCTTACCTGGTACGCGGCAAGGACGGCAAGGTCGGTTTCGAGTTTGAAGCCAAGACGCCCAAAGCCGGCGCAGCCAAGACTGCAGCGGGCAAGACCGCCGCCACCAGAACCAGCGCCAAGAAGACGGACGAGGAAGGCGAAGCTGCTGCGGCGAAGCCGGCGCCACGCAAGCGCGTGACGAAGAAATCCGCCTGACCACGACAGGGCCTGTGACCGCAGGCGTGCAAGCACGCCGCCACGCTGCAGGCCCTGTCGCTTCATCCGGGCGGTGCCGATCGCCACGATCGGGCCCGGTTCCTTGTTAGAATCGTGCCTGTTCCCGCCTCGCCCCATCGGGCCGGCGGCTTTGTTTTTTGCGGATCTCCCATGGCCGATACCCCTTTCCCGCCCGAACTGCTGCGCGATGTCCAGAAGCGCCGCACCTTCGCCATCATTTCCCACCCCGACGCCGGCAAGACCACGCTGACCGAAAAGCTGCTGCTGTTCGGCGGTGCAATTCAGCTCGCCGGCACGGTGAAGGCACGCAAATCGGCCCGCCATGCCACCTCAGACTGGATGGAAGTCGAGAAGCAGCGTGGCATCTCGGTCACCAGCTCGGTGATGCAGTTCGAGTACCAGGGCAACACGATCAACCTGCTCGACACGCCGGGTCACGAAGACTTCTCCGAAGACACCTATCGCGTGCTGACCGCCGTCGATGCCGCAGTGATGGTGATCGACGCAGCCAAGGGTGTGGAAGCACAGACCATCAAGCTGCTCGACGTCTGCCGCCTGCGCAACACGCCGATCATCACCTTCGTGAACAAGATGGACCGCGAGGTGCGTGAGCCCTTCGAACTGCTGTCCGAGATCGAAGAAGTGCTCAAGATCCAGTGCGCACCGGTGAGCTGGCCGATCGGCATGGGCAAGGCCTTCCGCGGCGTCTATCACCTGCTCAACGATGCCGTGCTGCGCTTTACCTCCGGCGAGGAAAAACGCAGCGATGCCGAAGTCATCAAGGACATCAACAATCCGCTGCTCGACGAGCTGTTTCCGATGGAAATCAAGCAGGTCCGCGATGACGTCGAACTGCTCAACGATGCCTCGCCCCCGTTCGAGCTCGACGAGTTCCTTGCCGGGCGTCAGAGCCCGGTGTTCTTCGGCTCGGGTATCAACAACTTCGGCGTGCAGGAGATCCTGCAGGCACTGATCGACTGGGCTCCGCCACCGCAGCCGCGCGACGCCGGCAAGCGCCTGGTGGAACCTGCCGAGGCCCCGTTCTCCGGCTTCGTGTTCAAGATTCAGGCCAACATGGACCCGAAGCACCGTGACCGCATCGCCTTCTTCCGCATCTGCTCCGGGCGCTACAGCTCGGGCATGAAGGTGAAGCACGTACGGGCAGGGCGTGACATGAAGCTGGCCAACGCGCTGACCTTCATGGCCAACGAGCGCGTGCTCAAGGACGATGGCGTGGCCGGCGACATCATCGGCATTCACAACCACGGCCAGCTGCAGATCGGCGACACCCTGACCGAAGGCGAAATCCTCGGCTTCAAGGGCATTCCGTATTTCTCGCCGGAAATGTTCCGTGCCGCACGCCTGCGCGATCCGCTCAAGTCCAAGCAGTTGCAGAAGGGCCTGCAGGAGCTTGGCGAAGAAGGCGCCATCCAGGTGTTCGAACAGGAAGGCGGGCAGATGCTGCTCGGCGCCGTCGGACAGCTGCAGTTCGAGGTGGTGGCCCAGCGCCTGAAGGATGAATACAAGGTCGATGCGATTTTCGAGTCGGCCGACATTCACACCGCGCGCTGGCTGACCTTCCCCGACGACCTTACCCGACGCAATTTCGAGTATGAGCAGGCGCTGCGCCTGGGCAAGGATGTGGATGGCAACATGGTCTATCTCGCCACCAGCCGCTACAACCTCGCAGTGACCATGGAAAAGTGGCCGAAGGTCGGCTTCCATGCCACCCGCGAGCACGGCCAGGTCCTCGCCTGAACCGGTCTGCACGCTGAGCGATGAACACGCCCGGGCAGCACAGCACCCGCAGACTCGGTCGCATCATGTCGTGGCTGTCGGCGCTGGCGCTGCTCGGCGTACTGTGGCTGTTCTTTGCCGATCAGGTCGATCGCAGGCTCAACCCCAACCGCTACCTGGAAGTTGCGCCGGGTAGCCGCGAACTGGTGCTCCAGCGCAACCGCATGGGGCATTACGTCGCCCCCGGCACCATCAACGGCCAGCCGGTCAGCTTCCTGCTCGACACCGGCGCAACCCAGGTTTCCATCCCCGCCCATCTCGGCCCCGTTCTCGGGCTGCAGGCCGGCGCACCGGCACAGGTGATCACGGCCAACGGCAACGTCACCGTGCGCATGACCCTCATCGACGAACTCGCGCTCGGCCCCTTCGTGGCCCGCCAGATCCGTGGCGATCTCAACCCGGGAATGCGCGACGACCAGATCCTGCTCGGCATGAGCGTGCTCAAGCACCTCGAGTTCGTGCAGCGCGGGGATACGCTGATCCTGCGGGCGCCGGAATGAGCGCATGAGGATCCGGAACAGTCTGGTCCGGAAGTATTTTCTGGTGTCCCTGCTCGGCGCCGTGTTGCCGATGGTGCTCGTATCGGCGCTCTACGACCGCTACGCCAGCGCACTGCTCGAACAGATCACCGGCGAACGGCTGTCGGCTCAGCTGGCATCGACCGCAAGCCGGCTGAACTCGTTTTTCGACGTTCGCGTCTATCAGATCGAAACCCTGTCCAATCACCCCGCGCTTCCCCTGCTCGCGCAGGCCCCTCTGACCGGGCTCGATGCCGAAATCGACGCCTTGCTGCGCATCGAAGCCGATGTCCCGGACCTCTATGGCATCCTGATGTTCGGTGCATCCGGACAGCTCAGCAGAATCATCGCTGGCCAGGCCGCTTCAGGCGCCCCCTACTGGAGCGATCTTGCCTTCGATGTGGCCACCCTGCCGGTCACACCTGCATCGGGTGTGGATGTAATCGGGCCCGTCGTACCGGCAGATGGTGCCTCCGGCTGGTTCCTGATGCGACAGTCGCTGCGTAACCTCAACAATGGTGACCATGCGGGCAGCATCGCCTTGCATGTGCGCCTCGCATCGGTAACGGAGTTGCTCGGCGGCGCCTCACTTGCCGGCATCCTGCAACCGGTGCTGAAGACCCCGGCGGGCATCTTCAACGTCGTGGGCCAACCCGTCACCCCCAGTCGCCAGATGGTTGCGGGCCCCGAGGTGTTGCCAGGCTGGCAACCGATGCTGGTCGTCGATCCCGACCAGCTGATCAAACCCTTCAAGACCGCACGCCACGGACTCTACTTCGCCAGCATCACCGCCCTCCTTGTCATCATCGTGCTGTTCGCGCGTCTGGCCAAGGGCCTGCGGCGAAGGGTCGAACCCCTCACTGCAGGTGCGGAAGCCGTATCGACGGGGGACCTGAATTACCGCATCAGGGTGCTGGGCGATGACGAGATCAGCCTGGTTGCGACCAGCTTCAACAGCATGGCAAGCAAGTTGCAGGAGATGTTCGAACGCACGGTCCGGGTCGAACGCCTCGCGGTTCTCGGCGAATTCGCCACCGGCGTCGCACACGAGATCCGCAACCCGCTGGCGACGATCAAGACAACCGTACAGGCGCTGGCCCGAAGCGAAAAGAACAACGAGCGCCTCGAGCTCCTGGAGGACGTCGGTCGCGAGATCGACCGCCTGAACCGTGTCATGAGCGATCTGCTTGAATTTGGGCGTCCGCGCCCGCCCGATTTGCAGGCCGTTTCCGCCCGCGCCCTGCTCACCCGTCTGTATGCCCTGATGAACCCTTCGAGCCTTCAGGCCAGCATTGATCTGGAGGTGGCCGAAGATCAGGATCATGTCACTTTTCATGCCGACGAAGACCAGGTGATCCAGATTCTCGTCAACCTGATCCTGAATGCGGTTCAGGCAACACCGGCGGGCGGTTCGGTCAGGCTTCAGGTCGCACGCACCGGTCCGTCCGAAGCCGCGATCGAAGTACGCGACACCGGCACCGGCGTGGACGAGGCCGTTCTCGCCCGAATGGCCGACCCGTTCTTCACCACCAAACCCAAAGGCTCGGGCCTCGGCCTGAGCATTGCGCGGCAGCTTGCCGAATTGCAGGGGGGCCGGCTCGAGTTCTTCAGCACCTTGGGAGAAGGAACAATGGTAAGGCTCACCCTGCCAACACAAGGGGACACGCTTTGAGTGCAGTACTGATCATCGACGACGAAGCCGCCTTGGTACGTTCGCTGAGTTTTGCGCTGAAGGAAGCGGGATACACTCCGCACAGCGCACACAACGGTGTCGAAGGACTGGAGGCCACAGCCCGGATCGCACCTGATGTCGTGCTGCTCGACCTGCGCCTGCCGGATCTTTCAGGCATGGAGGTGCTTGAGCGTTTGCGCGAGCGCCAACCGGATTTGCCGGTAATCATGATTTCTGCGCACGGCGATACCCGCGCCGCGGTTCAGGCGGTGAAGCTTGGCGCTGCCGACTACCTGAGCAAGCCCTTCGAGCTTGATGACCTGTTCCACGTAATCGAAACGGTGCTCGACAAGAAGCGCATGCGCAGCGAACTCAGCTTCCACCGCGAGGCCGCACTCGGGTCGGGATCACTCATCGGCGACAGTCCCGCGATGCGCGAGCTCGGTCAGATCGTGCGCCGCGTCGCCACCAGCAGTTCTGCCCGCGTGCTGTTGCTGGGCGAGTCCGGCACCGGCAAGGCACTGGTTGCACGCGCCATTCACGCATGCAGCCAGCGCGCCGACGGTCCCTTCATCGAGGTGAACTGCGCTTCGCTGCCGGAGCAACTGATCGAGGCCGAGCTGTTCGGTGCGGAGAAGGGTGCCTACACGGGAGCACATCAGAAACGCACCGGACTCGTCACCCTGGCCGGCAACGGAACGCTGTTCCTCGACGAGATCGGTGAACTCCCGCTCGCATTGCAGGCGAAGTTCCTCCATTTTCTCGAGGACGGAAGCTACCGCCCCATTGGCTCCGGAAGGGCACTGAATACGGATGTGCGGGTGGTGGCTGCGACCAACCGCGACCTGGCCGAAGAAGTGAGCCGGGGCCGGTTCCGCGAAGATCTGTATTACCGGCTCAACGTCATCCAGCTCCGGATACCGCCCCTGCGTGATCGGGGCGACGACATCATCGAACTGGCAACCCACTTTTGCCAGCGCTATGCGCGCGAGGAAGGCAGCACACCGATCCGGCTGTCAGACGAGGTGCGGGAGATCTTCCTGCGCTATCCATGGCCGGGCAATGTTCGCGAACTGAAGAACACCATCGAGCGGCTCACCATCCTGACGCCCGGACGCAGCATAGTGCCTGCCGACCTGCCAAAGGAGATGACTGTCGGCACGGCGAGTCCGGACGCGGACACACCTGCGGAAAGGGAAAAACCGGCGTCTGTGGGACCCATCACCGGCCAGCTGGCACAAGCCGAGCGTCAGTTTGTGGAAGCGGCGCTCAGTGAAGCCGGCGGTCAGAAAGGCCGCGCTGCAGACATTCTCGGCATCTCGCGCCATGCGCTGAAACGACGACTGCAGCGGCTCGGCCTGTAAGCGAGCGCAATCCGCTCAGACACGCGCGCACGGCGAGCGGAATCCGCTCATAAAGCGCTCACATGCGCGCTTCGAGTTCGCATCAACTCGATCAAAACCCCCTGAAACCCAGCATCCATGCCCCCTGGCGATCAAATCGCCGGGCTGGCATGGGCTTTGCTGTTATTGAACCAAAGTCGTAAGGATGCATGCATCCGAAACGACATCGAGAGGAGACACCGTCGTGACCCAGTTCCATACAGGGCGCCGTTTTGCAGCCCGGGCAGCATGTTCACTGCTGGTACTTTGTGCCGCGGTCGAGCCGTTGACCTCATGGGCTCGAGTGGAGCTTGGTGCGCCTGCCGGCAAGGCAGACGCCACGATAGGCTGCATGTTCCCGATGACCGGTCGCGCTGCGATCTACGGTCGCGACAGCATTGCCGGGATGAAGCTGGCACTTGCCGACCTTGCCCGCGATGGCACCCCTGCACCGACGTTGCGGGTGCTGATCGACGACACCCGCTCGAAAGCCTCCTATGCGGTGCGAATTGCGGAGGATTTCATCCACCGCGATGGCGCCCGCTTTCTGTGTGGCATGGTCAGCTCAGGTGTAGCGCATGCGGTGAGCCAGACCGCCCAGCGCAACCGGGTGATCATGGTCGGCACCGACCACGCGTCATCGCGCCTCACCATCGAAGCCTTTCACAAGTACTACTTCCGGGTGTCGAACGACTCCTACACCTCGATGGCGGCCGGTGCCCGCTACCTTGCAGAACTGCAGCGCAAGACCGGCTGGAAGCGCCTCGCGTTCATTGCCCCCGACTACGACTACGGTCACGTCTCCTGGATCGACCTGCGCAGCAACTTCGAGCGGCTCGGGGTCAAGTTCGACCTGGTCGGCATGTTCTGGCCCAAGCTCTACGAGCCGGACTACTCCCCCTATATCGACGCGCTGCAAAAGGCCGAACCCGAGATCGTCGTCACCGCGCTGTGGGGCGGAGATTTCATCGCCTTCATGAAGCAGGCGGCAAGCACCGACTTCTTTGACCGCACGCGACTGGCGAACTTCGATACCGGCGCCAATTACGAGGTCATGGTCGCCCTCGGCGACAAACCGCCAAAAGGCCTGATCGTCTCCGCCCGCCATCACAACAACTGGCCCGAGACCGAACGCAACCGCCGTTTTGTAAACGATTTCCACAAGGCCGAAGGCCGCTTCCCGACCTATGCAGCCGAAGGCGCATACAGCGGAATCATGATGATCGCTGCAGCGATCAGAAAAGCCGGCAGCGCGACGGACACGGACGCCATCGTGGCCGCGCTGGAGGGGCTGCACCTGCAGCTACCCGAAGATCCCGACGGTTTCACTTCATATATCGACCCGGACACCCACCAGATCGTGCAGATGCAGGCCGTCGGCGAAGTCGTGCCGGACGACCGCTTCCCGCCCGCACGGGTCATGGTCGGCAACTGGACCGTATATCGGGCGGAAGACCTTTCACCGCCGCCCGCCCTTGTCCGCGAACGTCGCTCACGAGCGGCAGGAACGGCGGATTACTTTCCGTAGAACAAAGCTTTACCAAAGGAGGCAACACCAGATGAAAAGAACAAGATCGTATCTCGCACCCACCGCCCTCGCACTTGCCGCGGCCATCGGTTTTTCGGCCCCGGTCACCGCAGCGGAAAACGGAAAATTCCGCGTGGGTATCGTGACCTTCCTGTCCGGCGCAGCGGCTGGCCCGTTTGGCGTACCGTCGCTCAACGGCGCCAAGCTCGTGATCGATGCCCTCAATGAAGGCAAGGTGCCGGCGCCCTACGGACTCAAGGGCATCAATGGTCTCGAGATCGAAACCGTCATCGTCGACGAGAATGGTGGTGCAAGCAAACAGGTGGAAGAGTTCCGCAACCTGGCCGAGCGTCACAAGGTTGATGCCGTCATCGGCTATATCTCGTCCGGCGACTGCCTGGCCATCGCGCCTGTGGCGGAAGAGCTGAAGCTCACGACGGTACTGTTCGACTGTGGCACCTCGCGCCTGTTCGAGGAGAACAAGGCACCCACCTATGTTTTCCGTACCGGCCTCGATGCCGCCATCGACAACATCGGCGCCGCGCGCTATCTCATCGATACCGGGCGCAAGCTCGAGTCCGTGGCCAGCATCCAGCAGAACTACGCCTGGGGCCACGACTCCTGGGGCGACTTCTCGGCTGCCATCAAGCAGCTCAAGCCCGGCGTCAAGGTCACCACCGAGCAGTTGCCCAAGCTCTTCCAGGGCCAGTACGGTGCCGAGATTTCCGCGCTCAGCGTCAGCAAGCCCGACGTGATCCACAGCAGCTTCTGGGGCGGCGACATGGAAGCCTTCGTGCTCCAGGGCAACGCCCGCGGCCTGTTCGACAAGCGTACGGCCGTCCTGACCTGTGGCGAATCCGCACTCGACCGTTTCAAGGGCCAGGCGCCCAATGGCCTGGTGATCGGTGCGCGTGGTCCTTTCGGTGCCTTCGCGCCGGAAAACACGCTGAGCACCTGGTTCCGCACCGCCTATCGCAGCAGCGCGGAAATGGACCCGACCTATCCTGCATTCAAGATGGCACAGGCCATCCTGGGTCTGAAAGCAGCTGTGGAAAAGGCAGCGGGCAAGCCCGGCGTCATTCCGGCCAAGGAAGAAGTGGCCCGCAGCTTCAAGGGTCTGACCTTCGAGTCCGTATCGGGCACCGTGCGCATGGCGCGTGCCAACGGTCATCAGGCGCTGCAGGGCATTGCCTACGGCGAATACAAGTTCGATGCAAAGTCGGACAAGGCCACGATTGCCAACGTGAAATCCTACAGCGGCGAATGCGTGACCCCGCCGGACGGCACCACTGCGGCCGACTGGATCAAGGCCGGCTTCCCCGGTGCGCAGTGTAACTAAGCCTGCGTGACCTGCCCCGGCGGAGCGATTCCGCCGGGGCCTCCTTTCCGTGTTTTCCCCTCTCTCATCGGAGCAATGAGCATGACGACGCTCTATGCAATTCTGATCGACGGGATGATCTACGCCTCATGGTTGTTCATGGTGGCGGCGGGTCTGACCGTGATCTACGGGGTGATGCGCATCCTGAACATGGCCCATGGCAGCTTCTACTCCATCGGTGCCTATACGGGTGCATCTCTCGTTGGCTGGTATTTCTCCGGCGCAGAAGGCGCGCCCTACTGGAGCTATGCCTTGTTGCTGGGTGCCGCGCTGGTGTCTGGCGTGGTGGTGGGTCTGCTGATCGAGCAAGGCCTGCTGCAGTTCATGTACAAGCGCGACGAGATCCTGATGGTGATCGTCACCTATGCCCTGCTGCTGATTCTGGAAGATGCTACCAAGCTCATCTTCGGCGTCGACCCCTATTTCACCTTCCAGCCCTACAGCCTGCTCGGTCGCAGCGAGATCGGGGAACTGACCTTCGCCAACTACGACCTTGCACTGATCGCCGTTTCGGCCGTGATCGGTGCCGCCTGCTGGCTCACGCTGAACCGGACCCACACCGGAAAAGTCCTGCGTGCGGTGATTCAGGATCGCGAGATCGCAATCGCCATGGGCGTGAACGTGAAGTTGATGTTCGCCGCGACCTTCGTGGTCGGAACCACGCTGGGTGCGATCGCCGGCGCACTGACCGCACCTGCAATCTCGGTGTCGCCCGGCATCGGCGTCGAAGTGATCGTGCTGGCGTTTGCCGTCGTCGTGGTCGGCGGTCTGGGCAGTATCGAAGGTGCGATCGTCGGCGCCCTGCTGGTCGGGATCACCCGGGCAGCAGCAGTGCACCTCGCACCACAAATTGAACTGTTCGTGATCTACGGCGTTATGGCCCTGGTACTTGCGGTGCGGCCACAAGGTCTTTTCGGACGCGATCTGGCGAGGAAAATCTGATGTTCAAACTCGATAAGACAGAAATCTGGCTGCTCGTGTCGGCACTCGTGCTGGTCGCGTCCGCCTTCCTGCTGCCGAGCTGGCTGACCTTCATTCTGACGCTGGCCCTGGCCAAGGCACTGGTGGTGCAGGGCGTCGTGATCCAGATGCGTGCCGGTCTGGTCTCCTTCGGACAAGGGCTCTTCTTCTGCATCGGTGGCTACAGCGTCGGCATGGGCGGAGCCTTTCTCGACATCCACGATGCATTCGTGCTGATCGGCCTTGGGGTTGCAGCCTCAGTGGGCGTGGCCGCGATCCTCGGCTTGCTGATGACCCGCTATCGCGACATCTTCTTCGCGATGCTCTCGCTGGCGCTGTCGATGATCCTGTACGGTCTCATCGTCAAGAACCAGGCTCTGGGATCGACCGACGGTTTCAACGTCCATGACGTCACCTTCCTCGGCTGGTTGCCTGCAGGCGAGGATCAGAAGCTTGTCATTTTCGTGCTCACGGTCCTCGTGGCCGGCGGTATCGCGATCGCGCTCAACCGCTACATGAAATCGGGACTGGGCGGAGTCAACGAGGCCATCAAGGAAAACGAGATCCGGGTGGAGTTCCTCGGCCTCTCCCCGCGCTGGATCCTGTACGCCAATTACCTCTTTGCCGCCGGCATCTCCGCCGTAGGTGGCGCATTCACTGCGCTCGCCACCGGCCATGTCGACCCTGAAATGGCGTTCTGGACCACCTCGGGCGAGTTCGTCTTCATTGCCCTGCTCGGCGGCACTTCACATGTGGCCGCACCCTTCATCGCCGCCGTGCTGTTCGCGCTGGTACGCACCTATGCGCTCGAACTGGCTCCGCATTCGTGGCAGATGATCCTCGGCTTCGTGCTGCTGGCCATCATCGTCTTCCTGCCCAAGGGCCTGTGGAGTCTGGTCGCCGAGAAACGGAGGGCTGCGGCATGAGCATCATTCTCGAAACCCGTGGCCTGAATCGCAGCTTTGGCGCGGTGACGGCTGCACGTGACCTCAATGTGCAGATCGAATCCGGCGAGGTGGTCGGCGTCATCGGCTCCAACGGCGCCGGCAAGACCACCTTCATCAACATGGTGACCGGCTATCTGCCACCTTCGTCGGGCGAGATCCTGTTCGAAGGCAAGTCCATCGTCGGCAAGAGCACACGCGAGATCATCCGCAAGGGTATGACGCGCTCCTTTCAGGTGGCGCAGCTCTTTCCCGAAATGACCGTGCTCGACAACCTGCTGATTGCGCTCGTCGCGGCAGAGGGACCACGACCGTCCTTCTTCAGCGGCCTTCGCAGCAAGTCCCGGGTCGCAAGGGCCGACGAGATCCTCGAGGAATTCGCCGTTCAGCAGTACCGCGACGCCATCGTCAGTGCTGTACCTCAGGGCGCACGCAAGCTGATCGACATCGCCATGGCCCTGATCGGCAAGCCCCGCATGCTGCTGCTCGACGAACCCACCAGCGGCGTCAGCGTGGAAGAGAAGTTTCCGCTGATGGACACGGTGATGCTTGCGGTTCGACGCCACAAGGTGACGGTGCTTTTCGTCGAACACGACATGGAGATCGTCGAGCGCTACGTCTCGCGCGTACTCGCGTTCTACAGCGGCGAAATCATCAGTGATGGCGCGCCCGCCAAGGTGTTTGGCGATGCCAAGGTGCAGGAACTCGTCATCGGTCACGGCCACGGTCGCAAGACCGAAGAAAAAGAGAGGAGCGCGGCATGACGCTGAATATCAGGGGACTCAACGTGTCCATCGACAGCATTCCCATCCTGCGCGACGTTGCGATGGAAGTGCCCAAAGGCGCCATGATTGGTCTGATCGGACGCAACGGCGCGGGCAAGACCACGCTGATGCGCAGCATCATGGGCCTGCTGCCCATCGAGTCCGGCGCCATCCGTATCCACGACCAGGACATGAGCAAGGTGGCCGGTTACAAGCGCGCCGGGCTTGGCGTGAGCTATCTCCCGGAAGACCGCCGCCTGATCCCGCAGCTCACCGTGGAAGAAAACATCCTGATGCCGGCCTGGGCAAACGGGATCAAGGACGCGCCTCAGCGCCTGGCATGGATCTACGAGCTGATGCCCGAAGTGGCGGAGTTCCGGGATCGCCGCGCGCTGCAGCTCAGTGGTGGCCAGCAGAAGCTGGTAGCCCTGGCGCGCGCACTGATGCCCGGAAGACGCCTGCTGTTGCTGGACGAACCCTTCGAAGGCGTCGCGCCGGTGCTCTCGCGCCGCCTGACCGAGGTCATCGCAAGCCTGGGCAACGAAGGCTTGTCCGTGGTGCTTTCCGAATCCGACGACGTCCATTCTGCCGACCTCGTCGACCGCAGTTATCGCATCGAACGCGGTGTGGTCGAAGCCGCCTGATTCCGCCTCAAGGAGAAAAGAATGACGAATTTCGTGTTTGAAACCACGCCCCGGATCGTATGCGAAACAGGCGCTGCAGCGCGTCTTGGCGATCTGGCAAAGGAACTCGGCATGCGTCACGCGATGATCGTGACCGATCGCGGTCTGATCGAGGCCGGCGTGCTGAATTCCGCGCTCGAAGGCTTCAAGTCGGCCGGCGTTTCCACCACCGTGTTCACCGACGTGCTGGCCGATCCGCCGGAAGAGTCGGTGCTGAGCGCAACCGAGGCCGCCCGCGCCGCCGGGGCAGACGGCATCATCGGCTTTGGCGGTGGCAGCTCGATGGACACCGCAAAGCTCGTTGCCCTGCTCGCAGGCGCACCTCAAGCACTGACCGAAGTCTATGGCATCGGGCTTGCACGCGGTCCGCGCCTGCCGTTGATCCAGGTACCGACCACGGCCGGTACCGGCTCGGAAGTCACGCCAATCGCCATTGTGACCACGCCGACGCAGGAGAAGAAAGGCGTCGTATCGCCCATTCTCTACCCCGACATCGCCGTGCTCGACGGCACGCTGACCGTCGGTCTGCCTGCACGCGTCACCGCCATGACGGGCATCGACGCCATGGTGCATGCGATCGAGGCCTACACCTCGCGCCACAAGAAGAACCCGCTGTCGGACAGTCTTGCAGTGAAGGCGCTGGAACTCCTCTATACCAATATCCGCAAGGTGATCGCCGACGGCAGCGACCTGCCCGCACGCTCCGCGATGCTGCAAGGCTCGCTGCTGGCAGGCATGGCCTTCGCCAACGCACCGGTTGCAGCGGTGCACGCCCTGGCCTACCCGCTGGGCGGGCACTATCACGTGCCACACGGGCTGAGCAATGCGCTGGTACTGTCACCCGTGCTGGCCTTCAACCGCAGCGCGGCAGAAACGCCCTACGCCGAACTGGCGCAGGTCATCCTGCCCCAGCGCAGCTTTGCCAACGCCGCAGAAGCGGCAGACGCCTTCATCGAGGCCATGCGCACCCTGGTCGCCGAAATGCCGTTCGAGCAGCGCCTGAGCGAAGTCGGGGTCGGTGCTGATGACCTCGACATGCTCGCTCGCGACGTCATGAACATTCAGCGCCTGCTGATCAACAATCCACGCGACGTGACCGAAGCGGATGCACGCGCGATCTACGCCTCGGTACTGTAAGGATTCGCCAATATGTCATCAAAGGAAGAAACCCGCGCCGCCTACCCGCATACTCAGGCGATCACCACGCGCTGGATGGACAACGACGTCTATGGCCATGTAAATAATGTCCAGTACTACAGTTACTTCGACACCGTCGTAAATCAGTGGCTGATCGAGCGCGGACTGCTCGATTTCCAGAACAGCGAGGTGATCGGTCTTGTGATCGAAACGTCTTGCGCCTACTTCAGCCCGATTGCCTTTCCCGACGTGGTTCAGGCCGGCCTGCGCGTTGCCCGCATCGGCAACAGCAGCATTCGTTACGAAGTCGGCCTGTTCCGCAATGACGAAGACACGGTTTCAGCCGCCGGTCACTTCATCCATGTATATGTCGATCGCAAAACCAACCGACCGGTGCGCGTACCCGATGCAATGCGTGAAGCACTGGCCGAAATCCAGTCAATCCAGACCAATAACTGACATCCAAGAGGAAAGAACACAATGACACTCGCACTCAAGGACCCGAGCCTGCTCCGTTCCAGCTGCTACATCGATGGCGAATGGGTCGCCGCCGACGCCGGCGCCACCATTACCGTCACCAACCCCGCCACCGGCGAGACCGTCGGCACCGTGCCCAAGATGGGCCAGGCCGAAACCCGCCGCGCCATCGAAGCGGCCAACGCCGCATGGCCCGCATGGCGCAGCCTCACCGCCGGCGCGCGCTCGAAGATCCTGCGCCGCTGGTTCGAGTTGCTGCTCGAGCACCAGGACGACCTGGCCGTGCTGATGACCTCAGAGCAGGGCAAGTCGCTCACCGAAGCCAAGGGCGAGATCGGCTATGCCGCCTCCTTCATCGAGTGGTTTGCCGAAGAGGGCAAGCGCATCTACGGTGACGTGATCCCCGGCCATCAGCCCGACAAGCGCATCGTCGTCACCAAGGAGCCGATCGGCGTGTGCGCCGCGATCACGCCCTGGAACTTCCCCTCGGCGATGATCACCCGCAAGGCCGGACCGGCGCTCGCCGCCGGCTGCACCATGGTGCTCAAGCCCGCCAGCCAGACCCCGCTGTCCGCACTGGCGCTGGCCGTGCTCGCCGAGCGCGCCGGCATTCCGAAGGGTGTGTTCAGCGTGGTCACCGGCTCGGCCGGCGAGATCGGCGGCGAACTCACCGCCAACCCCATCGTGCGCAAGCTCACCTTTACCGGCTCGACCGAGATCGGCATCAAGCTCGCCGCCCAGTGCGCACCCACGATCAAGAAGCTCTCGCTCGAGCTCGGCGGCAACGCGCCCTTCATCGTCTTCGACGACGCGGACCTCGACGCCGCCGTCGAAGGGGCGCTCGCTTCCAAGTACCGCAACAGTGGCCAGACCTGCGTGTGCGCCAACCGCCTGCTGGTGCAGGACGGTGTGTATGACGCCTTCGCCGAGAAGCTCGCCGCCGCCGTGGCCAAGCTCAAGGTCGGCAACGGGCTGGAAGCCGGCACCACCCAGGGCCCGCTGATCGACATGAACGCGGTGGAGAAAGTCGAAGAGCACATCGCCGACGCACTGTCCAAGGGCGCACGCCTGATGACCGGCGGCAAGCGCCATGCGCTCGGCCACACCTTCTTCGAGCCCACCATCCTCGCCGACGTGACGCCGGCCATGAAAGTGGCGAAAGAAGAAACCTTCGGCCCTGTTGCCCCGCTGTTCCGCTTCAAGGACGAGGCCGAGGCCATTCAGATGGCCAACGACACCGAGTTCGGCCTCGCCGCCTACTTCTACGCCGCTGGCATGAACCGCGTGTGGCGCGTCTCCGCTGCCCTTGAGTACGGCATCGTCGGCATCAACACCGGGATCATCTCCACCGAGGTCGCCCCCTTCGGCGGCGTGAAGTCGTCCGGTCTCGGACGTGAAGGTTCCAAGTACGGCATCGAGGACTACCTCGAGATCAAATACCTGTGCATGGGCGGCGTGCAGTAAGGAGACCCAAATGACTGACTTCGTATTCCGTGCCCCGCCACGGATCATCTCCGAGATCGACGGTCTCGAATGCCTCGGTCAGCTCGCGCAGGAGCTGGCGATCAAACGGCCGCTGCTCGTGTGCGACCAGGGGATCGTCGCCTGCGGCATCGCCGGTCGGGCAAGCAGGGTCCTCGCTGCAGCGGGGCTGAAAGCCGCGACCTTCGATGCCGTCCTTGCCGATCCTCCGGTGGAGATGGTGCGCAAGGCGGTGGAAGCGGCGAGAGCCGCCGAGGCCGACGGCATCATCGGCCTCGGCGGCGGTTCCTCACTGGATACCGCCAAGGTCGTGGCCTTGCTGGCGCATTCGACACAGACGATCGAAGAGATCTACGGCGTCGACATGGCCACTGGCGGCCGCCTGCCACTGATTCAGGTACCGACCACGGCCGGTACCGGCTCGGAGGTCACCTGGGTGTCCGTCATCACCAACGAGAATGGTGAGAAGAAGGCCGTCTATACGCCCCAGCTGCTGCCCGACATCGCCCTGCTCGATGCCGGACTGACCGTGGGCATGCCACCCAAGGTCAGCGCAGCAACCGCGCTGGATGCGATGGTGCATGCCATCGAGGCCTACACCAGCCGCACGCGCAAGAACCCGGTTGCCGACGCCCTTGCACGCAAGGCACTTGAGCTGCTCTCACGCAACCTGCCCCTCGTTCTCGAGAACGGTCAGGATCTGCAGGCGCGTTCGGCCGTGCTGGAAGGCGCAATGCTGGGTGGTATGGCCTTCGTCAATGCTTCCGTTGCGGCCATCCATGGTCTTGCCTACCCGCTTGGCGCACGCTTCCACGTCCCGCACGGGCATTCCAACGCCCTGGTTATGGGGCCGGTACTGCGCTTCAATCTCAGGGCTGCCACAGCCGCCTACGCCGAGCTGGCGCGGTGCGTACTCCCTGGCCGCAGCTTCGCGTCCGAAGCAGAAGCCGCAGAGGCCTTCGTCAGTCGCATGGAAGAGATGGCCGGATATGGTGGGCTCGAAACCCGTCTGAGCCAGCTGGGGGTCGGTGAAGCCGACATTCCCGGCATGGCCGAAGAAGTGGTGACGCAGATTCAACGCCTGATCGCCACCAACCCTTGCGACATGAACCTGGAAGAGGTCACGGCAATCTATCGATCGATTCTGTAGATCGTTTTTCGTGTTCAAGGAAGGGGAGGATCCGATGGATTCCTCCCCTTTTTTACGTCCACCGCGATGATCAGCCGCATCGAAAGTGCACGAAAAGCAGCATGTATAAGCTGTTATTCAGACACCGTGCAGATTGTGGATAAGTTGAGTAAACACTAGCGGCAGAAATTTCATCAACAAATGATCCTGTCGTTTACAAGGGTGCTGTGCACACGTTTACCAGATAGCCAAGAAACTGTTTTATATGGGTTAAAAGTGCTTATCCACAGATTTCGGGTCACTATAATCTTTATAGTCTTTTAAATCTTTAAATACTGTGTACACCCTTTGAACACCCCAAAAAAAAGCGCCGCCGCAAATGCGACAGCGCTTTGACCTGCTCTCGGGCTTACGCCCTCGTGTCCACTCAGAACGGTGGATCACCTGCAGCTGACTTCGTCACTGCCGAATGAACCTCCGTTGTGGCCTCCTGCTTCAACTCGCCACCCAGTGCTTCAACGACAGCAGGCAGCAACTGACCCAGCTCGCCGGTCATCAGGGCAAACTCGGCGTTGAAAAGCGCCTCTTCGTCTTCCGCCTGACCGTCGATCTGGTCGCGCACCACGTCGAGGAAATCGATGCGCTTGATCTCGAGCTTGTCGGTGAGAACGAAACTCACGCGGTCGTCAAAGGTCAGGGCCAGACGTGTCGGCAACTTGCCGGCTTCGAGGTGACCCTTGATCTCGTCGCCTTCGAGCGGATGACGAACGTAACGCACTGCTGCCTTGTCCTCGGTGACCGAACGCAGTTCGCAGTCCTGGTCGATGCTGAAACCTGCCGGCGCTTCGTTGCCTGCAAGCCAGTCGGCCATTGCCGAAACCGGCGAGCGTTCGGTGCGCACCAGCGTCAGCGGGAAACTGTCGAGGCAGTGACGCAGTTCTTCGATGACATCTTCGGCGCGAGCCTGACTTGGCGCGTCCACCGCCAGCCAACCGCCAACCGGGTCGATCCAGGCGTGAAGGCGACGACGACGGGTAAAGGCGCGCGGCATCAGTTCCTGAGCGACCTGTTCGCGCAGATCCTTCATCTGCTTGCGACCGAGTTTGAAGCCTTGCTGGTCGGCCATTTCCGCTGCGCGTTCGTCGGCTTCCTGCTTGACTACGGAGGACGGCAGCAGACGATGTTCGAAACCAAGTGCGATCAGCCACTGGCCACCCACTGCATGGACCAGAACTTCGTTACCCAGGGGCGAGAGCCAGCCGCGACTCTCCATGTCCTGGCTGCCACACGGGTTGAAGGGCTTCTTGGCCAGTTGCTCTTCCAGTTTCTCGATGCTCATGTCCCACCCTGTGGGCAGGCGATACAACTGCAGGTTCTTGAACCACATGATTTATTTCCTGATGTGAACGAAAAAGCGCCCGCTGCATCGGCAACGGACGCCGGATGGAAAGGATTATTGCAGCCGTCCCGACTCGGCGATCATGCGGATCACCTTCATGGTGTCGATGTCGGACTGATGATAGGCAGAGCGAACGATATCGGCATACTTTGCCTCTTCGCTTCCGTTGGCGTCGGGCAGGCTGGTCGAATAGACGAAGCGCAGGAACAGCACGCCGGCCTCGGGCTCTTCGATGCTGATCACCAGTTTGCCGCCCGCGTGCTCTGCGGTGGCTTCGGATTCGAAGCTGATCCACTCGAGTTCGCTGAAGAGCACCCGGTCGCGAATGCTGACCTGTCCGAAATTGAGTTCGCGCAGGAGTTCGCCTTCCTTGCGTTCGAGGATGGTGCAGCGCTCGAGTCCGGGGAGAAACGCACGCGAATCCTCGGCGCGGCACAACAGCCCGAACCAGACTTCTTCGCGGCTAAGCACGGTAAGCAGCGGATTGGCGAGGTCATTGACCTCGATGAGATGTTCGAATTTCAAAGACGGTCTCCTTGCCGGTCAGGCCCGCAGTTTACCCCGAGCTTGAGGATGGTCGCAGCGCTGGCGCCGGCCCTGGTGGAGATGGGATGAAGCGCAGGGGGCATCCGCGATACCATGCCAGCCATGCAAATCGAACGACTTCTCCACTCCCAGGGTTTCGGCAGCCGCAAGGAATGCCGCGCCCTCGTCCGTGCCGGGCACGTCAGTGTTGCCGGTGTTCCGTGTGACGACCCTTTCGCAGACTTTGAACCCGGCGGCAGCGATGGTGTTCCCGGGCTTGAGTTCACGATCGGCGATCAGCCGTGGCAGTTCCGCGCCGAGGCTTACCTGATGCTGCACAAGCCGGTCGGCTACGAATGTTCGCTGAAACCGACTTTTCACCCTTCCGTTTTCAAGCTGCTGCCACCACAGATGCTGCTGCGCGGTGTGCAGAGCATCGGCCGACTCGACCAGGATACGACCGGGCTGCTGCTGTTTTCCGACAATGGCAAGTTCATTCACTACTGGAGTTCGGGCAAGAAGCGCACGCCCAAGGTCTACGAGGTCACGCTCAAGCACGAAGTGACGCCCGAACTGATCGCGGCGCTCCTTGCCGGGGTGCAGATGCATGACGAACCCGCACCGGTTGCGGCAACGGCCTGTGTTCAGACCGGTTCGCATACGCTGCAGCTCACCCTGTGCGAAGGCAAGTATCACCAGGTCAAGCGCATGATCGGTGCAGCCAGCAACCGGGTGGAAGCCCTGCACCGCAGCCGTGTCGGTGGACTCGAACTCGATGCGCAGCTGGCCCCGGGTGAATGGCGCTGGCTGGAAGCTGCCGACCTTGAGCAGCTCAACAACTATTCCTGATTGACCCGCAGGCGGTCCTGGGTTCCGGCAGGTGTTTGCCGGACTCGGACCGCCTTTTTGTTTGAGCTTTTGTTTGTTGTTTACTTTATTAAATATAAAGATAAAGAAGTAAACAGTGGGCCAAAATCTGTGGATAACTCGGATAGCGCCTGCTGCAGTGCAAGATTCGCGGTCTGATAAGCAGGTTGATAAACCCCCTAATCAGCTGTGCATGAAATGTCCATGCTTTTCCGACCATTTCCTTCCTAAGCCTTTGTCCACATCCTTTCCCGATTTAATCCCCCGACTTGTTCACGACGATGACCGAAAACGCGCCTCTTCCCCCGCCTGACTACGAGATTTTCTGTCAGGTTGTGGATAACTATGGGGATATCGGCGTCTGCTGGCGACTTGCGCGCTCACTCGTGCGCGATCACGGCTTTCGGGTGCGACTCTGGGTGGACGACTTCGTCGCGTTTTCGCGCCTGTGTCCGGTGCTTCGTACTGCAGTGCAGCAGGCGGTGGTCGAGGGCGTCGACATCCGGCAGTGGACGATGCCGCTCGAGCGGCTTGAGCCGGCCGCTGTGGTCATCGAGGCCTTCGCCTGTACCTTGCCCGAGGCCCACGTCGAGGCGATGGCTGCACGGCCTGTGGCGCCGGTCTGGATCAACCTCGAGTATCTGTCGGCCGAGGACTGGGTGAGCGGTTGCCATGGTCTGGCTTCGCCCCATCCTTCACAACCCTTGACCAAACACTTCTTTTTCCCCGGTTTCGATGCCGCCGGTGGCGGGCTGTTGCGCGAGACCGGGCTGATTGCGGCCCGTGACGGCTTTCTGCAGCAAGACGGGCGGGCCGCATGGCTGGCGACGAACGAGGTTGCGCTTCCTGGCGCGGATACGCTGATCGTCTCCTTGTTTGCCTACGAGCAGCCGGGGCTGACGGATCTTGTAGAGATCTGGGCGCGGAGCAGCCGCCCGGTGCTGCTGCTGGTGCCTGAAGGCCGGGTGCTGGGCGACCTTGCGCGGGCCTTTGGTGTGCACGGGCTGAGCGCGGGTGCGCGACTGCGCAAAGGCAGTCTCTCGCTCGCCGTGCTGCCCTTCACCGACCAGGACGCTTACGATCGCCTGCTGTGGGTGAGCGACCTGAATTTCGTCCGCGGCGAGGATTCATTTGTGCGCGCGCAATGGGCGGGCAAGCCTTTCGTCTGGCACATCTATGCGCAGGACGACGAGGCGCACTTCGACAAGCTTGATGCTTTTTTGCAACGCTATCGTGCGGGTCTGGACCCGGCGGCGGCCAAGGCGCTCGTAGCGTTCTGGCATGCTTGGAACGGTCGCGGAGTGCCTGCTGCCGCGTGGTCTGCGTTTGCCGAAGGCCTTCCGGTGATCGGTCCACACGCGGAAAACTGGGGTCTGAGCCAGGCGGCGATGCCGGATCTGGCGATGCGTCTGACGCAATTCTGCAACCACATAGTCGACGCGAGAGGGTAGAATCGCGCGCTTTCGTATCGGGTTAGCGTCTACGGTCGCGCCGCATCAAGTTCAGGACACAGCATGAAAACCGCACAGGAACTCCGCTCGGGCAACGTCATCATGGTCGGCGCCGACCCGCTGGTGGTACAGAAATCCGAGTACAACAAGTCCGGCCGCAACGCTGCGGTCGTGAAGATGAAGCTCAAGAACCTGCTGACCGGCGCGCCGTCGGAATCGGTTTACAAGGCTGACGACAAGTTCGAAGTGGTCCAGCTCGACCGCAAGGAAGTGACCTACTCCTACTTCGCTGATCCGATGTACGTGTTCATGGACGCCGACTACGAGCAGTACGAAGTCGAAGCCGAAAACATGACCGACGCGCTCAAGTACCTCGAAGACGGCCTGGCCTGCGAAGTGGTGTTCTACAACGGCAAGGCGATCTCGGTCGAGCTGCCCAACGCCGTCGTGCGCGAAGTGGAATACACCGAGCCGGCCGTGAAGGGCGACACCTCGGGCAAAGTCATGAAGCCGGCCCGCATCAAGACCGGTTTCGAGCTGCCGGTTCCGGCCTTCGTCGAAATCGGCGACAAGATTGAAATCGATACCCGCACTGACGAATACCGCGCTCGCGTGAAGTAATTTGCACCGATCCAATGCAAGGGGCCCTCACGGGCCCTTTGTTTTGGTCAATACGGGAAGTATCTGACAGAATTTTCCGGTCAGACGGTGCAAGCTTCAATTCGCCCAAATGCATGAGATGAGACCGATGAAAACCCTGCTGGCCGCAATGGCCGCTGCAAGCACCCTTATTCTCGCCGGTTGTAGCGAGGACAAGCCGGCCGACAAGGTCGAACAATCTGCCAGCGAGGCGGTGGACGCCGCCAAAGAGGCGATCGAGAAAGCCGGTGAAGCAGCCGTAAAGGCAGGAGAAGCCGGCAAGGCCGTCGTCGAGGCCGTGACCGAGCAGGCTGCAGAGCAAGCCGAGACTGGCAGCGAGAAGGCGTCTGAGGTCGTCGAATCGGCGGGTGAAACCGCGCTCGACGCCAAGGAAGCCACCGAGCAGGCCGCAAGACGCATTGCCGATGCCACCCTGGAAGCGGCAAAGCGGATCAAGGATGCGAGCAAGGGCGTCGTTGATGCAGTGCGTAACAAGCCCGAGGAAGTACCGCAGGTACCGCAGGAAAAGCCCGCGGAATAAGCGCTACTGGCGCTCATGCGCCATTGACACCCGGGGACCGGATCCGGCTGATCCGGTTTTGCCGGGCGCGTTCGATATGATTGTGATGGCTGCTTGAACCTATCGTGCCGCGATCGGGTCTGCAGCCTACAATGACCATCTTGCGCCCCTCCAGCAGCCCAGCCATGCCCGACCTCAAAGACAGCATCCGCATTCGCGGCGCACGTCAGAACAATCTCCGCAATCTCTCGCTCGACCTGTCGCTGAACCGCCTCACGGTGGTGACCGGGGTATCCGGTTCGGGCAAGTCCTCGCTGGTATTCGACACCTTGTACGCTGAGGGGCAGCGCCGCTACGTCGAGACCTTCTCGCCCTACGCGCGTCAGTTTCTCGACCGCATGGACAAGCCTCAGGTCGACCGCATCGAGGGCGTGCCGCCGGCCATCGCGATCGATCAGACCAGCCAGGTGCGCACCTCGCGCTCCACGGTCGGGACCATGACTGAGCTTGCGGACCACTTCAAGCTGCTCTACGCCCGCGCCTCGCACCTGCACTGCCGCTGCTGCGGCAAGCCGGTCAAGCGTGACTCGGTGGACAGCATCGGTGAGGACCTCGGCCGTCGCGCTGCGGCCGCGGGCGATCCGCGACTGATGGTCTGCTTTCCGCTCACCGTGCCGAAAACCTACAGCGAGGCCGAGATCACCGCGCTGCTCAACGCACAGGGCTATACCCGCATCCATCGGCGCGAAGAGGGTGTGGACGCCGATGTGCTGCAGGTCGTGCAGGACCGCTTCCGCTTCTCGGCGGCCGAGCCCTCGCGTCTGGCTGAAGCGCTGGAAGCGGCACTCCGTCTGGGCCATGGCCGCTTGCGTGTGTTTGCCGCCGGCGATGGCGAAGAGGCTGAGTGGCGCTATTCGCAGGGTCTGCATTGTGCCGACTGCGACATCCACTACAGCGATCCGACCCCGGGCCTGTTCTCCTTCAATTCGCCGATCGGGGCGTGCGAGACCTGTCGCGGATTCGGCCGTGTCATCGGGGTGGATTTCGGCCTGGTGATCCCGGACGAATCGAAGACGCTGGCCGAAGGCGCGATCAAGCCGTGGCAGACAGAGAGCTACCGCGAGTGCCAGCAGGATCTGGCAAAGATGGCGAAGAAGGCCGGGGTGGCGATGGACGTCCCCTTCCGCGACCTGCCGCCGGAACACCGGCAGTGGGTGCTCGAAGGCGACGCCAAGTGGAAGAACTGGGACAGCTCATGGCCGCGCTACTGGTACGGCGTGCGCCATTTCTTTGTCTGGCTCGAGACCAAGGCCTACAAGATGCACATCCGGGTGCTGCTGTCGCGCTACCGCAGCTACACCGAATGTCCCTCCTGCCACGGCGCGCGGCTCAAGCCCGATGCCTTGCTGTGGCGCTTGCCTGTTTCAAAGGGGTCAGAGTCGTTTGATCTGACTGCTCGATCAAACGACTCTGACCCCTTTGAAAAAAGAGGGTTGGCGATCCACCAGCTGATGGCGATGCCGGTCGATCGCATCCGCGAAGCCATCACCGCACTTGAGCTGCCCGGGGTGGCAGACGAGGCGACCGAACTGGTGCTGGGCGAGATCCGCAGCCGGCTGACCTATCTTGCCGATGTTGGGCTGGGCTACCTGACGCTTGACCGGCAGTCGCGGACGCTGTCCGGCGGCGAGGTGCAGCGCATCAACCTGACCACTGCACTCGGAACCTCGCTGGTGAATACGTTGTTCGTGCTCGACGAACCCTCGATCGGCCTGCATCCGCGCGATATCGGCCGCATCCTGGGGGTGATGACGCGGCTGCGCGACGCGGGCAACACGCTGGTGGTGGTCGAACACGATCCACAGGTCATGGTGGCGGCGGACGAGTTGCTGGAGATCGGGCCCGGCCCTGGCGAGCGCGGCGGCAATATCGTCGCCCGCGGCACGCCGGCGGAGATCACCGCAAATCCGGATTCGGTGACAGGTCCCTGGCTGGCGGGCAGGAAACGTATCGATGTGGAGCGTCCATCGCGTCCGGTCGATACCGCGACCCCACGGCTGAGGCTGATCGGCGCGCGCGAGCACAATCTGCGCGGAATCAGCGTGTCTTTCCCGTTGCAGCGCATGACCTGCCTGACCGGGGTGTCGGGTTCGGGCAAGTCGAGCCTGATCCAGGATGTGCTCTATCCTGCGCTGGCAAAGCATTTTGGCGAGGCGGTGGACACGCCGGGCGCCTTCGACGGGCTGGAGGGCGTGGACGGACTGCGCGGCGTGGTCATGGTCGATCAGTCGGCCATTGGCAAGAGCTCGCGCTCCAACCCGGTCAGTTATGTTGGCGCCTGGGATCCGATCCGCAATCTGTTTGCCGCCCTGCCGGAGGCCAAGCAGCGCGGTTATTCGCCCGGCACCTTCAGCTTCAACGCCGGCCACGGGCGCTGCCCGACCTGCACCGGCTCGGGCTTCGAGCACGTCGAGATGCAGTTCCTGTCGGATGTCTGGCTGCGCTGCCCGGATTGCGACGGCAAGCGCTATCGCCCTGAAGTGCTTGAGCTGCAATGGCGTGGCCATTCCGTGGCTGATGTGCTGGAGATGACGGTGCGCGAGGCGCTGGGCTTCTTCGCCGATCAGCCCAAGGTGCTGGCCGCGCTCGCACCCCTGTCCGACGTCGGCCTCGATTATCTGCGTCTGGGGCAGCCAGTGCCGACGCTGTCGGGTGGTGAGGCGCAGCGACTGAAGCTGGCCGGCCATCTGGCCGCAGCTGCGCAGAAGAAGGGCGGCCGCGCGTCGAAAGTTGTGGATAAAACTGTTGGCAAGTCCGTGGATAAGGCGGGGGATGCCGCGCCTGGTCTGCTCTTTCTGTTCGACGAGCCGACGACCGGTCTGCATTTCGAAGACGTCGCCACCCTGCTGGGTGCGTTCAACAAGCTGCTCGAAGCGGGCAATTCGCTGATCGTGATCGAGCACAACCTTGATGTGATCGCAGCGGCCGACTGGATCATCGATCTTGGCCCGGAAGGCGGCGACGGCGGTGGCGAAATCGTGGTCGAGGGCAGTCCGGAGCAGGTGCGGGCACATCCCTCATCTCACACCGGACTTGCGCTGCGCGAGTATGCGGAAGCGTTGGCACGCACCCGCGCGGCACCGGCGATGGTGGCCGAGGCGCCGGCGGCTTACCGTGCGCTGACGGCACCGGCGATCGAGATTCATCATGCGCGTGAGCACAACCTGAAGAACATCAGCGTGTCGATTCCGCGCGATCGCTTCACCGTGGTCACCGGCCTGTCGGGCTCGGGCAAGTCGACCCTGGCGTTCGATATCGTGTTTGGCGAGGGCCAGCGCCGCTATCTGGAGTCGCTCAACGCCTATGCGCGACAGTTCGTGCAGCCATCGAGCCGGCCGGATGTTGACGGCGTTTTCGGCATTCCGCCCACTGTCGCGATCGAGCAGCGTACCAGTCGTGGCGGGCGCAAGAGCACGGTAGCGACCCTGACCGAGATCCACCCCTTTCTGCGCCTGATGTACGTCAAGCTCGGCACCCAGTACTGCCCGGACTGCCAGGTACCAGTGACACCGCAGAGCTTCGAGGCCATCGTTGCGCAGATCCAGCGCGAACTGCGGGGCGCATCGGTTGAAGTGCTGGCGCCGCTGGTCACCAACCGCAAGGGTTTGTACACCGATCTCGCAAAATGGGCGCGGGGCAAGGGCCATGCGCAGTTGCGCGTTGATGGCGAGTATCTGCCGACCGCCAAATGGCCGCGCCTTGACCGCTACAAGGAGCACACCATCGAACTGCCGCTCGGCATGGTGATGGTGCAGCCGGAACATGAGGCGACCCTGCGCGAGTTCGTTCGTGCCGCGCTCGAGCATGGCAAAGGCGTACTCAAGGTGCTGCGACTTGTTTCAAAGGGGTCAGTTTCAAAGGGGTCAGAGTCGTTTGATCCCCTTGATCAAACGACTCTGACCCCTTTGAAACTATCAAACGACTCTGACCCCTTTGAAATTACGTTTTCGACGCTTCGGGCGTGCCCGAGTTGTGGGACCGGCTTTCCGGAGCCTGATCCGCGTCTGTTTTCGTACAACGCCAAGCATGGCTGGTGTCCAAAATGCTTCGGGACGGGCCTGAAGACGGCGGCGCGGGTGGAAGACCCGGATGCGCTCGACCTTGGTGACGCCGAAGACAGTGTCAGCAGAGACGAGCCCTGTCCTGCGTGTGAGGGCGCGCGGCTCAATCCGGTCGCGCGTGCGGTGCGTTTCCGCGACCGTGGCCTGCATCAGCTGGCGAAGCTGGCAGTGAACAAGGTTGCGGACTTCTTCGGCGAACTGGTGTTGAACGAGCGTGAAAACGACATCGCGCGCGATCTGGTGAGTGAAATTCGCGGCCGTCTCGATTTCCTCCAGCATGTGGGACTGGGTTACCTCGCGCTCGACCGTGCCGCACCGACCCTGTCCGGTGGCGAGGCGCAGCGCATCCGGCTGGCGGCTCAACTGGGCTCCAACCTGCGCGGCGTGTGCTACATCCTCGACGAGCCCACCATTGGCCTGCATCCGCGTGACAACCGCCTGCTGCTCGACACGCTTGAGGCACTGCGCGACCGCGGCAACACGCTGCTGGTGGTTGAGCATGACGAGGACACCATCCGCCGTGCCGACCATGTCATCGACCTCGGTCCGGGGGCCGGCGTGCGCGGTGGCCGGGTGGTTGCCGAAGGTGATGTGGCGGCGCTGCTGGCGGCGCCGGAATCGGCTACCGGCGCCTGCTTCCGCAATCCGCTGCAGCATCCGATGCGTCCGCGGCGGCCGGTGGCGGAAGACCACCCGGCGATCCGCGTCGAAGGTGCCAGCCTGCACAACCTGCGCAATATCGATGCACGCATCCCGCTGGCCCGGCTCACGGTGGTGACCGGGGTGTCGGGATCGGGCAAGTCTTCGCTCGCACGCGATGTGATTCACGCCAATCTGAGGGCCCGGTTGGGCGACCCGGAGGCGGTGCGCGCACGCCGTCGTGGCAAGGCACAGCCGGAAGAGGTGGATCAGACCCTGGTGGGCTGTCGCAGCCTGGAAGGCTGGCAGCAGGTCGGCCGGGTGCTCGAGGTGGATCAGACCCCGATCGGCAAGACGCCGCGCTCCTGCCCGGCGACCTATGTCGGTTTCTGGGATGCGATCCGCAAGCTGTTTGCCGATACGTTCGATGCCCGCACCCGGGGCTGGAGCGCATCGCGCTTCTCCTTCAACACCGGTGCTGGCCGCTGCCCCTCATGTGACGGGGCCGGGCAGACCACGGTTGAGATGAACTTCCTGCCCGACGTGAAGACGCCGTGCGAGGCCTGTGGTGGTGCGCGCTTCAATCCCGAAACCCTGTCGGTACGCTGGCGCGAGAAGACGGTGGCCGAGGTGCTGGCGATGCCGGTGGACGAAGCGGTGGGCTTTTTCGCCGCCCATCCGTCCATCGCCCATCCACTGCAGTTGCTGCAGGATGTGGGTCTGGGCTATCTGACCCTGGGCCAGCCCAGCCCGACGCTGTCGGGTGGCGAAGCGCAGCGCATCAAGCTGGTGACCGAGCTGTCCAAGGTACGCAACCGTCCGGGCGATGCGGCTGCAGCAACGGGCCTTCCCCTGCCCGCCGACCGCCACACCCTGTACGTGCTCGACGAGCCCACCGTGGGCCTGCACATGGCCGATGTGGACAAGCTGATTCATGTGCTGCACCGGCTGACCGACGCGGGTCATACGGTGCTGGTGATCGAGCACGACCTCGACGTGATGGCTGAGGCCGACTGGCTGATCGATCTTGGCCCCGAGGGGGGGGATGGCGGCGGACAGATCGTGGCCGAAGGGCCGCCCGAGGTCGCGATGGACAATCCCGCATCGCATACCGGCCGCCACCTGGTGGAGTTTCTCGCTGCGCGGTGCGGCACTGCGGAACCGAAACCAGCCTGATCCGGTCCCTGAAGGCATAATGGATAGTCGTATTGCAGGGATGGTTTTATGAGCAAGCAAGTTGTGCGGGTGTGGGATCTGCCTACCCGCGTCTTCCATTGGGCGCTGGTGGTGCTGACCGCGGGTGTGTTTGCCAGCGGGCTGATCGGTGGCAACCTGATCGTGTGGCATGGCCGGCTGGGCGTGGCCATTGCCGGTTTGCTGGCGTTCCGTCTGGTCTGGGGCGTGCTGGGCTCGACCTATGCGCGTTTTACCCACTTCGTGCCGGGACCGGGTCGCATCAGGGCGTATCTGCGCGGTCAGTGGAGGGAGCCGGGCCACAATCCGCTTGGGGCGCTGTCCGTGCTCGGCTTGCTCGGCGTCATGATATTTCAGGTGGTGAGCGGGCTGGTGGCGAATGACGATATCGCCTTCGAGGGACCGCTGTATGCCATCGTGAGCAAGAGCACCAGTGACTGGATGAGCAGTCTGCACCGGCAGAACATCTGGATCATCGGCGGGCTGATTGCGCTGCATGTGCTGGCGATCCTGTACTACGCACACGTCAAGAAGGATAACCTGGTGAAGCCGATGATCACCGGGGTGAAGGAGTTTCCCGAACCGGCACCCAGGCCTGCGCAAGGCGGTGGACTGGTGTCCTTCGTGGTGGCGCTGGCCGTTGCGGCTGCAACAGTGTGGGTGGCGACGGGTGGGCTGGTTTCGCCACCTCCCCGCCGCCGCCTCAGTCCGCGCCCGCCTGGTAAAAACGGAAAAGCCGCAGTGATGCGGCTTTTCCGTGTCTGCGGTCAGGTCAGATGCGGTGCAGACTCACTCCTCGCGGAACTTGTCGTGACAGGCCTTGCAGGTCTTGCCAAGGTCACCGAACGCGGTCTTGACTGCAGCAGCATCGCCGGTTGCAGCGACTTTCGCCAGGTTGTTCGCGGCGCCACTGAAGTCACCCGCCAGCTTGCCGACTTCCGGCATGTTCTGGAACAGCTCCGGCTTTACACGGGTTTTCTGACTGCCGACGTCCTTGTCGGTACCCGCACCAAACAGCGCGCCCATGCCCGAGTTGGCGATGCCGGCGATGGCATTGGCGGCCGCAGTGACCTGGGCTGCGTCGTAGGTGCCTTCGAGGTTGCTCTTGATCTTGCCCATGTTCCAGCTCATGAAGCTGTATCCGGCCTTGCGGAACTTGATCTGATCTTCCGGTTTGACCTGGGCCGACGCGATGGTGGCGAGCGACAGTGCGACAATACCGAGTGTTGCGCGGGCGATGGATTTCTTCATGTGTGACCTCTCAGGTTGATGATGATGATGAAATTCGGATAGGGACCCCGTGCTCGGACAGGGCCTGAATATCTTGGTTCCCTGTGTCTATCAGGGTTGCATGATATTCGTATCAGGTGACAAATCAAGGCTGGTGCCACGTGCCGGGCTTTTCGTCCGAAGAAATGGCTAAAGCTTTGCATCAGATCAGCCGATGTTTCAAGTGACTACAGAATGGGCCCGGATGTCGGGCACACAGGCAAGGAGAGAATCATGCGTCGTCTAGCCGACACGCCGATATGGGTGCGCCTCACCGGCGCAATCTGGCTGATGCTTGTGATTGCGTGGGGCAGCATGATCGTGTGGGAGACCCGCGTGAATCGCGATACCGCGATCGATCAGGCGCGTGACTTTGCCAGTTCGGTCAACGAAATGACCATGGCAGGGCTGACCGGAATGATGATTACCGGCACCGTGGCGCAGCGCGACGTGTTTCTCGACCAGATCAAGGAGCTGTCTTCGGTGCGGGATCTGAAGGTGATTCGTGGCGAAGCCGTGAGCAAGGTCTATGGTCCGGGCACGGCCGCCGAGACATCGCTGGATGAGGCCGAGAAGGCAGTGATGGCAGGCGGTCCGGCAATTCTGCAGGTCGAGACCGACGACCGCTACGGTGAGCACCTGAGGGTGGTGATCCCGTCGCCGGCATCGAAGAACTATCTCGGCAAGGACTGCACGCTTTGTCACCAGGTGGATGTGGGCGCCACGCTTGGTGCGGTGAGCATGCGGGTCTCGCTCGACAAGGTCAATGCCGCGGTGACCGATTTCCGTAACGAAAGCATCCTGTTCGCGTTCCTGGCGTCCCTGCCGCTGGCTGCGTTCATCTACCTGTTCATCCGTCGCTTCGTTACCCGGCCGCTGTCGCACATGACCGCGAGTCTGGCGGAGATTGCCCAGGGCGGCGGTGACCTCACGCGCAGGCTTGATGCACCGGGTCGGGATGAAATTGGTCGCACCGCCGAGACCTTCAATCGCATGATGGCCACGATTGCCGACCTGGTGCGCCAGGTGGGCGCCTCGGCGGAGGCAGTCACGGGCTCGGCACGCAACCTGGTGACAGGCGCCTCGCAGCTGGCCGAAGGTTCGCACCGGCAGAACGACAGTTCGATGGAAGCGGCCAAATCGGTTGATGAACTCAACGTCAAGATCCTGCACATCGCTGAAAGTACCGAGTCGGTGCGCGTGCGATCCCGCGACAGTCTTGCCCGCTCGCAGGAAGGCCAGCGCAGTCTGGGAGAGTTGATCAGCGAAGTGGCACATGTCGAAACCGCCGTGCAGCACATGGCAGAATCGGTGAGTGCCTTTGTCGATTCGACGCGGGCCATCACCAGCATGACGCAGGAAGTGCGCGAGATTGCCGAGCAGACCAATCTGCTTGCACTCAATGCAGCGATCGAGGCTGCGCGTGCCGGTGAGCAGGGTCGGGGTTTTGCGGTGGTCGCAGACGAGGTGCGCAAGCTGGCGGAGAAATCTGCACGCTCAGCGGGCGAAATCGACACCATCACCCATGAGATCAGCCGGCAGTCGGTTTCGGTGCAGGATTCCATTGCCCGCGGTCTGAGTCATCTCGAGTCCAGCCGCCATGCCGCCGACGTGGTGTCGGGCGTGCTGGTTGCAGCCAATGCGTCAGTCAGCGATGTGGGCGAAGGTCTGGACCGGATCGCGACTGCGACCGAGGATCAGCGCCGTGCCAGCGAGTCGGTGACCAGCAGCATCGACGAGATTGCCGGCATGGCACGCGACAACAATGCCGCGATCGAGCACACGGTCGGTGCGGCGCGCGAGATGGAGCAACTGGCGTCGCGCCTGCAGGAATCGGTATCCCGCTTCAGGGTGTGAGGGGCTTGATGAGGGCCGGTTCCACCCGGTTGCGCCCTGCCGCCTTGGCGCGGTAGAGCGCCTCATCCACTGCGATGAAGAGTTCCCGGGCATCTCTGCCGTGCTCGGGACAGGAGGCGATGCCGAAGCTGGCGGTGACCTGCTCGAGCGCATCGATACCCTCCCATGGATGCGCGGCCAGCAGATGGCGCAGGGTTTCGATGCGGTGACGCAATTGTTCGAGGTTGCTGTCCATGCAAATCAGCATGAACTCTTCTCCTCCCCATCGGCAAAGAAAGTCCGAGCGCCGGATGTGTCTTCCGAACAGCTGGGCGACGCCGGTCAGCACCTTGTCACCGCACTGGTGCCCGTGCGTGTCGTTGATCTGCTTGAAGTTGTCGAGGTCGAACAGGCAGATGCCGAGCGGCACGCCGAGACGTTCGCAAAGCCCCAGCTGGGTGTCGAGCACGATCTCGGCTTCGCGGCGGTTCAGCAGGCCGGTGAGGCTGTCGTGCGATGCGAGTTGCTGCAGGCGGAGTTCGAGGTTCTTGCGATCGGTGATGTTCTGCACCATGCCAACGACTCTTGAGGGTCGGCTGTTTTCATCACGTTCGCAGATCTTCCCGCGGTCATGCACCCACAGATAGTGTCCGTTGCGGTTGCGCAGGCGGTATTCGGCCTCGTAGCGCTCGCGCTCGCCGCTGAGGTGGTCCTCAAGAATACGGTGGACCTGGGCGGCGTCGTCGTGATGGATATTGTCGGTCCAGCTCGACAGCGTGGGCTCGAGTTCGTCCGGCCCGTATCCCAGCATGCGCTTGAGTTGGGGGCTGAAAAAGACCCTGTCGCTGCCGATTTCCCAGTCCCACAGCCCGTCACTGGCCTCGTTGAGCGCAAAGCGAAGCTGGGCATCGCGCGCGCTCAGGTCGCGTTCGAGCTGCGTGCGCAGGGTGATGTCGCGTGCGACCGACAGGAAATACTCCCGATCCTGGAACTGAAAGCAGCTGGTATGCACCTCTACGGGTATTTCTCGACCAAGCCGGTGTCGATGGCAGCCGATGAACACGTACGGGGCGCGCGCCCGGATCTCGGCCGCGATGCTGAGCCACTGCTCCGGGCCGATCACATCTCTCTGCAGGCTGAGCACCGAATGTTCGAGCAGGTTTTCCGCGCGGCTGTAGCCGAGACCGGACCAGGCCGCACGATTGCAATAGACGATGCCTGAGCTGGCGGGATCGATCAGGAAGACGCTGTCGGGCAGCGCATCGAACACCGCTTGAAGAACGGCGTGTGAGTTATCGGCGTTGGAAAGCGGCATCGCGTTCCCCGTGCGAGCGGGGGTCCTGTCCAGTAGCGGGGCATAATAAACGCATGGCGGACGTGGGTATATCGATTACGTCCCGATTGGCACGAAGCGTCCCCGGGAAGCGCAGGAAAAGGCGTGGCGACAAGCGGATAACCGCATGCCACCACCGCCGTGCGTGCTCAATCCATGCGGACCGGCACGAAGATGCGTGCATCGCCACGCTGGATCAGCAGTGCAAAACGTTTGCCTGCGCGATCGAGGTACTGGCGGAACTGCTCGACCGAATTCACCGGCTGATTGTTGAGTGCCAGAATCACGTCCCCGCGCTGAAGACCGGCGCGTGCTGCGGGGCCGGTAGCGCCTTCGACGACGAGACCGCCGCTCAGACCGATCTGGGCCGCTTCCTGCCCGGTCAGCGGTCGCGCCTTGAGGCCGAGCTTGCCGGTGGTGCTCTCGCTGCCACCCGGTTTGACGGTGCTGCCGAGTTCGGGGTTGAGTTCGTCCAGCACTGCGGTCACTTCGCGATTCCGGCCGTCACGCCAGACATCGAGCCTCACCTTGGTGCCCGGCCGCTTCTCGCCAATGATTCGCGGCAGGTCCGCAGAGTCAGCGACGCGAATGCCGTCCACACCAAGCACGACGTCGCCCGCCTGCAGTCCTGCCTTGTCCGCAGCGCTGCCCGGTTCGACGCTGGCGATCAGCGCACCGCGCGCGTCGGACAGGCCGAAGGACTGCGCGAGCTCCTTGTCCACGCCCTGGATGGCAATGCCGAGACGGCCGCGCTGTACCCGTCCATGGGTGACGAGCTGGTCCTTGACCTTCATCGCGACGTCGATCGGGATGGCAAAGGAAATTCCCATGAAGCCGCCCGACCGGGAATAGATCTGGGAATTGATGCCGACCACCTCGCCGGCAAGGTTGAACAGCGGGCCACCGGAGTTGCCCGGGTTGATTGCGACGTCGGTCTGAATGAAGGGGACGTAGTTTTCATCCGGCAGGCGGCGCGCCTTGGCCGAGATGATGCCTGCGGTCACGGTGTTGTCGAAGCCGAAGGGCGAGCCCATGGCCACGACCCATTCGCCCACGCGGGCACGATCGGGGTCACCGATCGTAACCGCCGGCAGATTCTTCGCATCGATCTTGAGCACGGCGACGTCGGTGCGCTTGTCGATGCCGATCACCTTGGCCTTGAATTCGCGCTTGTCGATCAGCCGTACGGTGACCTCTGCGCCATCCTCATCAACGACATGGGCATTGGTCAGGACATAGCCATCGGCACTGACAATGAAGCCGGACCCGATGCCGCGGCTGATCCGTGGCGCACCGCCCTGTTGTCCGGGCATGTTGGGCATGGGTACGCCGAAGCGGCGCAGAAAATCGTAGAAGGGGTCGTTGGCAAAGGGATTGTCATCGTTGCCGAAGCGTTGCTCCTGGACCACGCTGATGTTCACAACGGCGGGGCCGACCTGTTCGACGAGATCGCCAAAGTCGGGGAGTCCGAAACGGTTGCTACCGACCGCAGCGACAGCAGGCGCGGCCTGGGTGGTCGAGACGAGTGTTCCTTCGGGTAAGAAGGCGACGAGGGCAAGCGCCAGCGTGGTGGCAGCGAGGCTGTTTCTCATGGGCGTTCCTGTGTTGTGGAAGGCAAATCGACTCTCGGTTGACGCGCAAGACCGCGATGCGTTCCCGCTTGAGATCGTGTTCGCGACATGGGGGCGGTTCGGCTGTCGATCAAGATCCGTGTGCGCGAGTCCTAGAAGCGCGTGCGCATGCTCAGGTAGATCTGCGGTTCGATCGGGTTGGCGATTTTACTGCCGCTGTATTGGGGCAAGCGTTCGACCGGGCGGTGCACGAGTTCCTGATGCCGGCCGAGCAGATTGATGCCGCTGAGGCGAAACTCCACCGTCTGATTTCGCAGTCGCAGGCTGCGGGCGAGGCTCAGGTCCAGCGTGGTGTAGGCGTCGACCTTGAAGCGCTGACTGCCGGCATAGCCCGTACCGGCCTCGGAAGGGCCCATGCGCAGGATGCTGATTGTGGTGTGCCAGGCGCCGAGGTGCTGCATCCAGGTCAGGCTCGCGCTGTAGGGGGCGACGGTGGCTTCCAGGGCCGGGTCGGCAGCCCGGGCCCGGATCATCGTATGGTTGAAGATGATGTCGCCGTCCGCCCACGGGCGAACGCGCAGCTGATATTCGATACCGGTGAGCCGCACCGTATCCGTGCTGTTGCTCCAGCGCGTGCCACCGAGGATGCGCTGGAAGAAATTGGGGTCGGCGAGCGTGTTGTCCGCAGCGCTCAGCATGGGAGGGAGCCCTTCGCGCATGATGTAGTCGCGGATGTGCTCCTGGAACAGACGGACATCCAGGCTGCCCCGCGCCCGGGGCAGCAAGCGGATGAATCCGAGTTCGAAGGCGTCGATACGCTGCGGTTTCAGGTCGGGATTGCTCTGATGACGTTGCTGCAGCAGACCGTAGACCGGGTGGATGACGCGGGTATCGGCTTCGCGCTCGAACAGGGTGGGCTGACGCCAGGCACGTGAGTATCCGGCCTTGAAGGTGGTGGCGGAATCGGGTTGCCAGTTCAGGAAGAGACGTGGCGCCAGTCGAAGCCTGTCGCCTTCGATCTGCTCCACCATGGTGCCGGCGTTCCAAAGCCATTGTGGCGCCATGCGCCATTCAGCGTTGCCGAACAGGCGCCATTCCTGCTGGCTGCGGGTGTGGTTGTCGTTGAACAGGGCTTGTGCCTTGAGCTCATCGCGCCGCCATTCCAGACCCCACACCAGTTGCAGCTGCTCCGATGTGCGCAGGCGGTGCTGCCACTCGACGTTGTCACGCTGGCTGTCGCGATCCTGATCGACGTCGATCACGAGTCGGGGTGCCGCAAGCAGGGCCGCACGCAGGCCCGGGTAGGCACCCAGCGTGCCGTCCAGATTTCTGTGGGAGTCGGCGCTCCAGGACTCGCGGGCGCTCTCGCTATTGTGGTACCACGATAGCGACCATTCCTCGTCAGGCGAGGGGCTGTGCAGCCAGCGTGCGTGAAGGTGGCTGTTCTGGTGCTCGCTGCTGCGGGGCTCACTGCCATCGAACAGCGTGCCTTCGTAACCGTTACCGCGATGCCCGTTGCTGAACCCCGCGTTGAGGGTGAGTTCGTCGATGTTGCCGAGTCGAATGTCGCTGCGCAGGTTCAGTGTGCCGATCCGGCGACCGTCCTTGAGCTCGGCAGAGCCGTCGTCCTGCAGGTGGCTGGCGGTGATGCGGAGGCCCAGGGGGCCGTCGTGGGTCACCATGCGTGCGCTGACATCCGCGACGCCCTGATTGCCGAGTGTGACGCCGACCGTGCTGCCCGCCTCCGTAGCGGTATGCTTGGTAATGATGTTGACCACGCCGAGAAAGGCGTTGGAGCCATAGGCGGCGGAATCGGATCCGCGCACGATCTCGATGCGGTCGATGTCGTCGATACCGATGCCCAATGCACCCCAGTCGGCCCCACCGTAGAAATACGGCGAGTACACCGAACGGCCGTCGATCAGCACCTGCATCTGGTTCGGAAAGTCGCTACCCAGGCCGTGGTAGCTCACCCACTGATCATTGCCACGCTCCTGCGCAACCTGCATGCCCGGCACCAGTCGCAGCAGGCGGGCGATGTCGCGGTATCCGGTTGCGGCGATGAGCCCGGCGTCGATTACGCTGATTGCGCCCGGCGTATCCTGCATGGGCTGAGGAAGGCGCGACACCGTGAGGACGACGGGAAGCGGTTCGAAGAACGGGTCTTCACTGGTGTCGTGGAACGCCGACGCGGTTGCAGCCGGCGCAGTGAGCAGGCATCCTGCCATGTATCGGGCGATGAGTCGGATCTGCATCCACTTCATTTCTTGTGTCTTGTTATGCGCCAAAGTAACTAGTCATCCGATGGATGAATGATGCATATTATAAGGCGATTACTGCGTTTCCGGCCGTCGTCGCCTCGTCCGCCCTGCGCACGCTTTCGGTAGAAAAACACCATGACGCTGACTGACCTTCGATATCTCGTAGCACTTGCCCATGAACGTCATTTCGGACGTGCGGCGGAAAAATGCCATGTATCGCAGCCGACCCTGTCGGTTGCGATCAAGAAGGTGGAGGAAGAGCTCGGTATCCAGCTTTTCGAGCGCAGTGCGTCCGAGGTGAAGATTACCGAAACCGGCCGGCGCATCGTCGCCCAGGCAGAAAAGGTCATGGTCGAGGCCAGCCAGATTCACGAGATTGCGGCCGCGGGCAAGGACCCGCTTGCGGGACCGTTGCGCGTCGGCGTGATCTACACCATCGGGCCCTATCTGCTGCCGCGGCTGATTCCGCGCGTACATCAGCTGGCACCGCGCATGCCGCTGATCATCCAGGAGAACTTCACCACGCGGCTGGCCGAAGCGCTCAAGCGTGGCGAACTTGATGTCATCATCATCAGCCTGCCGTTCGAGGAGCCGGGTATCGTGACCCAGCCGGTCTATGACGAGCCGTTTCGGGTGCTGCTGCCGTCGAGCCATCCCTGGGCCGCACACCGGACGATCGATGCTGAGCATCTCGCGGATGATCAGCTCCTGCTGCTCGGTTCCGGCAACTGCTTTCGCGATCAGGTACTTGAGGTGTGTCCGCAGTGCCGCAATGTGGGGGGGCTGCAGCGCACGCTCGAAGGCAGTTCGCTGGAAACCATCCGCTACATGGTTGCGACCGGTCTTGGCGTGACCGTGGTGCCGAGTTCGGCTGCGGACGAACTCGACGCGCACAACCCCCTGGTCGCGGTCAGACCCTTTACCCAGCCGGAGCCGTCGCGACGGGTTGCGCTGGCCTGGCGCGTGACCTATCCCCGCAGTGGCGCGATCGACATTCTGCGCACGGCAATTTTTGAGAGCAGCCTGCCCGGTGTGAAGCCGGTCGGTCGTCTTCCCTCGCTCGACGCTGCGTGAGTGCTTGTGCGCCTCAAGCGCATTGCATAGCCCTGGCCGATGCCACCGATACCGAGTTTCAATTAGATCGATGCCAGGGAAACGCCTAGTATGGAGTTGTGAAGGGTGCACTACGGCCCGTCGATGAACAGTCGCGAGACAAGGAGTGATGACATGGAAATGGATATCGGCATCAGCAAGAAAGAGCGCGCAAAGATCGCAGACGGTCTGTCCTGTCTGCTGGCCGACAGCTATACGCTGTACCTGACCACGCACAATTTCCACTGGAACGTGACCGGCCCGATGTTCAACACGCTGCACCTGATGTTCGAGGCGCAGTACACCGAACTGGCGCTGGCCGTGGATCTGATCGCAGAACGCATCCGCGCGCTCGGTTTTCCGGCGCCCGGCACCTATCGCGAGTTCCAGAAGCTCACCAGCATGAAGGAACCGGAGGGCGTGCCCAGTGCGGAAGACATGATCCGTGCGCTGGTGAAAGGCCAGGAGGCAGTCGTCAAAACTGCACGCAGCGTGGCACCGCTGGCCGACAAGGTGAGCGACGAGGCGACACTCGATCTGCTGACCCAGCGCATGCAGATTCACGAGAAGAACGCCTGGATGCTGCGCAGTCTGCTGGAAAAGTGACAGCACTGAGCAGTGCTGCAGTAAATGAAACGGGCCCGCGTGGGCCCGTTTCATTTGTGCGTCAGCCGATCATCTTGCCCGGCAACCAGGTCACCAGGCCCGGAAACACGTAGAGCAGCACGACGGCCAGTGCCATCAGCAGGAAGTAGGGAATGGCATAGCGCGCAATGGTGGTGATCTGGCGCCCTGTCAGCCCCTGCAGCACGAACAGGTTGAAGCCGACCGGCGGCGTGATCTGCGCCATTTCCACCACGACGACGACGAAGATGCCGAACCACAGGGGGTCGATGCCGGCAGACTGAATGGTCGGCAGCAGGACCGCCATGGTCAGCACCACGATGGAGATGCCGTCGAGGAAGCAGCCCAGCAGGATGTAGAACACGGCCAGTGCCAGCAGCAGCATGGCCGGGCTCAGGCCGAGCGAGCCGATCCATTCGGCCAGATGCCGCGGCAGGCCCATGTAGCCCATGGCCAGGGTGAGGAAGGCCGAGCCGCCCAGGATCAGTGCGATCATGCAGTACAGGCGGGTGGCGCCCATCAGCGCGGCGATGAAGCTCGCCTTGCTGAGCGACTTCTGGCTCGCTGCGATGATCAGGCTGCCAATCACGCCAATTGCCGCGGCTTCTGTCGCAGTGGCAATGCCGCTGTAGATCGAACCCAGCACGCCGCCGATCAGCAGCACGACCGGGATCAGATTGCGCGAGGCGGAGAACTTCTCCAGCAGGCTCGTCTTCAGGTCGGCCGGCGGGATGCGCTTGCTGTTGAGCAGCGACCACAGGATGACCCAGCCCATGAACAGCGACGCGAGCAGGATGCCGGGCAGCACGCCGCCGACGAAGAGCTTGGAGATCGACACGTCGGCCGACACGCCATACACGATCATGATGATCGAGGGCGGAATCAGCAGGCCGAGGGTGCCGGCACCGGCGAGCGTGCCGAGGATCATCGACTCCGGATAGCCGCGGCGGGTGAGCTCGGGCATCGAGATCTTGCCGATGGTGGCGCAGGTGGCTGCCGACGAGCCGGACACCGCCGCGAACAGCGTACAGCCGATGATGTTGGTGTGGAGCAGGCGTCCCGGCAGGCGCTCCAGCCAGGGCGCGAGGCCCTTGAACATGTCCTCCGAGAGCTTGGTGCGAAACAGGATCTCGCCCATCCACAGGAAGAGTGGCAGTGCGGTCAGGGTCCAGCTCGAGCCGGCACCCCAGATCGCGACCGCCATGCCGTCGCCCGGTGGTCGTGGGGTAAAGCCGAGCATGCCGAGAATGCCGATGGCCATCAGGGCAAGGCCGATCCAGACGCCGCCGGCGAGCAGGACGAGCATCAGGCCGATGAGCAGGGCCGCTATGGTCAGTTCCATGATGTTTCTCTCATTCCATGCGGACGGCTTCGTTGCCCGCGCCGGCGAGGCGCCGCGGAGTACGGCCGAGGGTGGTGAGGATGAGGTCGTCGAGCAGCGCGATCACCAGCACGACGGTGCCGATGGCCATCGTCAGTTGCGGAATCCACAGCGGCGTTGCATCGATACCCTGGGACACTTCCTCGAATTCGTGTGACTGCCACGCCAGACGCACCGCATACCAGGCAAGTGTCATGGCAATCGTGGTGGCCGCCGCGAGCGAGAACCACTCCAGCGCCTTGCGCAGGCGCGGGCCGACGCGTTCGAGCACCAGGCTTACGCGGATGTGTTCGCCGTGCTTGAAGGTGTAGGCGAGGGCGAGAAAACCGCAGGCGGCCATGCAGTAGCCGGCATAGTCGTCGGTGCCGCTCAGGTAGATGCCGAGCGGGCGACTGAAGATGCCGGCCGAGACCATGACCAGGGTGGCCACCATGCCGATTGCGGCAAGCGCACCCGACAGGCGGTAAAGGGAATCGAGCAGTGCTCGCATGGCGGACTCCGGACGAAAAAATGGCCCGGCATGCCGGGCCAGATGGGATTGGTGCTTACTTGGCCTTGCGGTAGGCGTCGAGAATCTTCTGGCCGTCGGCGCCAGTCTTCTCCAGCCACTCGGCGGTCATCTTCTCACCCACCTTGACCAGGTCTGCACGCAGCACGTCGGAAGCGGGCAGCACCTTCATGCCATTGGCCTTGAGCTGGCCGATGTACCAGGCAGTCTTCTCTTCCGAGAGCTTCCAGCCGCGCGTCTCTGCCGCAGCCGACGCCTTGAGCACGACGTCCCTGGTGGCCGGATCGAGCGCGTCAAACGCTTTCTGGGAAACGAACACGATGTTCTTCGGCAGCCAGGCCTGAACGTCGAAATAGTAATCGAGCTGCTCCCAGCTCTTGGTGTCGTAGCCGGTGGACGATGAAGTGATGTTGGCGGAGACCACGCCGGTGGACAGGGCCTGGGTCAGATCGGCGGCCTGCACGGTGACCGGTTGTGCCGACATCAGCTCGATCATGCGCGCAACGGTCGGGCTGTAGGAGCGGATCTTGATGCCCTTGAGATCGGCCATCGAGGTCAGCGCGGTCTTGGAGTAGATGCCCTGCGGCGGCCATGCCACCGAGTACAGCAGCTTCAGGCCGTTCTTGGCCAGACGCGCTTCGACCGCATCGCGCGACACCTTCCACAGTTTCTGCGACTCGCCATAGCTGGTGGCGAGGAAGGGCACGGTGTCCAGCGCATAGAGCGGGTCCTCGTTGGCGAGGCTGGACAGCAGCACTTCGCCGATCTGCGCCTGACCGCCCTGCACTGCGCGCTTGATCTCGTTGGACTTGTACAGCGAGCCGTTGGAGTGCACGGTGATCTTGAGCTTGCCCGCGCTGGCCTTGTTCACTTCATCGGCGAACTGCTGGATGTTTTCGGTGTGGAAGTTGGCGACCGGGTAAGGCGTCGGCATGTCCCACGCCGTTTGAGCGTGTGCGGCGGTCGTCACGCCGAATGCGACGAGCGAGCCAGCCAGCGTGCTGAGGATTCGGTGCTTCATGTTCATCGTGAAGTTCTCCGTGAAAAAGTGCGGAAGGGTCGGATTCCTGGGGGCGCAGCAAACGCGTGAACCATGATGGTCGAAGTCAGCGTTATTGAAAGATTGGGATTTCATCTATAAATTGTCAAGAAATCGTAAACGAAATGTGAGTAAAAAATGCCCAAGCAACTTGTGCCGCTGGTCGGGCATGACGGAGGACGGATCGTTTCCTCCCAGCATCTGGTGTCGCCGAAATCGCCCGAACTGTCCGAGTTCGAGTTCGGGATGATCATTGCGTGGCACGCGTTTTCGCGCTGGATGACGCGCTGCATGACCGCTGCCGGGATCAAGGACATGACGCCCATCGACGTGCTGGTGCTGCATCATGTTGCTCACCGCGACAGCGAAAAGCGCCTTGCTGACATCTGTTTCGTGCTCAACGTCGAGGACACTCACGTGGTGTCCTACTCCTTGCGCAAGCTCGCCGCACTCGGACTCGTGCACAGCAGGAAGCTGGGCAAGGAGGCCTTCTTCGCAACGACCGATGCTGGACGCGAGGCTTGCGTGGCTTACCGCGATGTGCGCGAAGCCTGCCTGATGCCCGGTTTCACCGGCAGTGCCGAAGACAACGCACAGATCGGTGATCTGGCACGCCTGCTTCGCACCCTTTCGGGGCGTTACGACCAGGCTGCACGCGCCGCTTCGACATCCGCACCCTGATCAAGCAAGGAACAAGCCCGTGAGCATGTGTGTGCTGGATGCTGGTGATGCTGCCTTTACCGTCGAGTTCGGCGATGCGATCGACCCGGATCTGCTTGCCGCAGTGAATGCCCTCGATGTCGGTATTGCGCGCCTGCAGGCCGAGGGTGGTCTGCCCGGTGTGATCGAGACCATGCCGACCTTTCGCTCGCTTACCGTGTTCTTCGACCCGCTGCAGACCGGGCGCGAGATTCTGCTCGAGGCCTTGCGCCCGCTGTTTGCAGCGAGCGGGCACAGCGGTGGCGACAATGGCCGGCTGTGGCAGCTGCCGGTATGTTACGAGGGCATCTTTGCGCCGGATCTGGCCGAGACCGCGCGCAGTCTCGGGGTCAGCGAGGACGAAGTCGTGGCACTGCACAGCGGCAGTGAATACCTGGTGTACATGCTGGGTTTCCTGCCCGGTTTCCCCTTCATGGGCGATCTGCCCAAGGCGCTGCGCCTGCCGCGTCGCCCGGAGCCGCGGTTGCGCGTGCCCCCCGGCAGCGTGGCGATCGCGACCGGGCTGACCGCGATCTACCCGTGGAAGAGTCCTGGCGGCTGGCACCTGCTCGGGCGCTGTCCGGTCACCCTGTTCGACGCCGGGCGTGAATCGCCCTCGCTGCTGGCCGCGGGTGACCATGTGCGCTTCGTCCCGGTCTCGATGGCCGAATACGAGCGCATTGAGCGCTCGCTCAAATCGGGTGACATCGAGCCGCAACACTGGCTCACGCGTCGCGGTGCGGAGCAAGCGGAGGTATCGCGATGAACAGCCCGGCCAGTCTCGAGATCGTTTCACCCGGTGCCTATGCATCGGTGCAGGACATCGGGCGCAGGGGCTTCCGTCGTATCGGCGTGCCGTGGGCCGGCGTGCTCGACCCCCGGCTGATGCGCATCGCCAATGCGCTGGTCGGCAACCCCGGCACCGCGCCGGTCATCGAGTGCTTTGACGGCGGCCTGCAGGTGCTTGCGCGTGGGGCCGCCGTGCGTGTTGCCGTGGCGGGCGATGCCGTGCTCGAGATCGAACACGATGGCGAGCGCAAGCCGCTGCCGGCATGGCGCTCGGTCACGCTGGCCGATGGCGACATCCTGCGCATCCGCCGCATGGGCAGCGGCCGCATCGCAGCGCTTGCGCTCGAGGGGCTGGCGCTGCCGCAGGTGCTGGGCAGTGCGTCGACCTATGCGCGCGCAGCCCTCGGCGGTGTGGATGGACGCGCACTTGCAGCCGGGGTATGCGTGCCGGCGCAGCCAGCCAGCGGTGCCGAACGCATCCTGCCCGAGCCGCCTGAGGTCGACGAGCGTCCGATTCGCGTCGTTTTCGGCCCGCAGGCAGACCATTTTTCGGCGGAGACATTCGACACCTTTCTGGGCAGCGATTACCGCGTCACGGCCGAGGCCGACCGCATGGGGGTGCGGCTGGAGGGCCCGGTGCTCGGGCATCTCGGCCCGGCAGAGATCATCTCCGATGCGACCGTGCCGGGCTCCATCCAGGTGCCGGGCAAGGGCCAGCCCATTGTGCTGCTGGCCGATGCGCAGACGGCCGGTGGCTATCCCAAGATCGCGACCGTGATCGGCAGCGACATTCCCCGGCTTGCCGCCTGTCGTCCCGGGCAGACACTGCGCTTTGCCGCCGTCAGCGCGGCTGAGGGCGAGCGCATCGCACGTGAGACCGAAGCCGAAACCCTTGCCCTGCTCGCGGCGATCCGCCCGTTTGTGGCGGAAGGTGTGGACCTGACTGCCCTGTATTCCGCCAACCTGGTGGGCGGCGTGGTGAATGCGCGCTCGCCCGAATACCGGCCGCTGACCGCGGGCGATGACTGACCTGGAACCCGACATGAAGATCAACCTGAATGCCGACCTCGGCGAATCCTTCGGCGCCTGGAAGATGGGCGAGGACGATGCCCTGCTGCAGGTAGTGCGCTCGGCCAACATCGCCTGCGGCTTTCATGCCGGCGATCCGCTGGTGATGCGCAATACGGTGCGCACGGCCCTTGCCGCCGGCGTGAGTCTCGGCGCCCATCCGTCCTATCCCGACCTGCAGGGCTTCGGCCGGCGGCCGATGAAGATGGCCCCGAACGAGCTCGAAGCGATGGTGATCTACCAGGTCGGGGCGCTGGCCGGCATGGCCGCTGCAGAAGGCGGGCGTGTGACCCACGTCAAGCCGCATGGCGCACTCAACAACCAGGCCTGCGAGGACGCGGCGCTGGCCGACGCGGTGGCGCGTGCGGTGCGTGCAATCGACCCCGGGCTGATTCTGCTCGCGCCGGTGCTGTCGGAGCTGTACAAGGCGGGTGAACGCGCAGGGCTGAGGGTTGCGGCCGAGATCTTTGCCGATCGCGCCTACACCGACGCCGGCATGCTGGTGCCGCGTGGCCAGCCCGGCGCGGTCATTCATGACCACGACGAGCTCGTCGCACACGTGCTGCGCATGCTCGACGCTGGCGGCGTGGTGTCGCAAGGCGGCAAAGTGCTGCCGGCCGTCATGCACAGCATCTGCGTGCATGGGGATACGCCGGGTGCGGTGGACAACGCGCGCAGGTTGCGCGCCGCCCTCGAGGCGGGTGGTCGGGAAGTGGTGGGTTTGCCCGACGTGCTCTAGGTCGCTGTCGCCAACGCGCGACCGGTCGTTCAGGTTGATCGGTAATCATTGCGGTAAACGAAAAACGCCGCTTGCGTTATCAGCAAGCGGCGTTTGTCTGCCCTCGATCAGCGCAGGTTTCAGGCCGAAGCGATGACTGCGTCGATGGAGGCGGCGAGGATGTCCAGACCTTCGTCGAGCACGTTCTGCTCAATGGTCAGCGGCACCATCAGACGCAGCACGTTGCCGTAGCTGCCGCAGGACAGCAGCAGCAGGCCGCGCTTGAGCGCTTCGGCGATGATGGCCTTCACCAGTTCAGGCGCCGGGCGGGCGTGGTCGCCGTCGTGGAAGAACTCGACCGCCACCATTGCGCCGAGGCCGCGCACATCACCGATGCTCTTCTGCTTGGCCGCGACCTCACGCAGACGGGCCTGCATGTGCTCGCCGATGTCGGCGGCGCGCTGGCACAGGTTCTCGGACTCGACCACGTCGAGCACGGCAAGCGCTGCTGCGCAGGCCATCGGCGCACCGGCGTAGGTGCTGCCGAGGCCGCCCGGGTTGAGCGCATCCATGATGTCGGCGCGGCCAACCACGGCAGCAATCGGGAAACCGCCACCGAGGCCCTTGGCCATGGTGATGAGGTCGGGCACGACATTGCTGTGCTCCATGGCGAACATCTTGCCGGTGCGGCCGACGCCGCTCTGGATCTCGTCGGCGATCAGCAGGATGCCGTGCTTGTCCGCCAGTGCGCGCAGCCGCTGCATGAACTCGGCCGGTGCGGGGTAGTAGCCGCCCTCGCCCTGAACCGGCTCGACGATGAAGGCGGCGACGCGCTTGGGCTCGATGTCGTTCTTGAACAGCAGCTCGATGCCGTGGATGGCGTCATCCACGCTCGTGCCGTGCAGTTCGCAGGGATAGGGCGCGTGGTAGATCTCGGCCGGGAAGGGACCCACGCCGAGCTTGTAGGGGTCGATCTTGCCGGTGAGGCCGAGCGTCAGCAGCGTGCGGCCGTGGAAGGCGCCGTTGAAGGCGATCACGCCTGGACGACCGGTGAAGGCACGCGCGATCTTGACCGCGTTCTCGACGGCTTCGGCACCGGTGCTGACGAAGAAGGTTTTCTTCGGGGCATCGCCGGGGGCCAGTGCGCTGAGGCGCTCGGCCAGGGTCAGGTAGCCGTCATAGGCCACGACCTGGAAGCAGGTGTGGCTGAAGTGCGGGATCTGCTCCTGGGCAGCGGCGATCACCTTGGGGTGGCAGTGGCCGGTGTTGACCACGGCGATGCCGGCAACGAAGTCAATGTAGCGACGGCCTTCAACGTCCCAGATCTCGGCGTTCAGGGCCTTGGATGCGAACAGGGGGTGAGCCTGGCCGACGCCGCGCGGCAGGGCCGCGGCGCGACGCGCCATCAGCGCACTGTTGGTTTGTCCTGCAGGCAGGGTGGTTGCGTTCATGCTGATTCTCCTAGGGTATTGTTCTGGCGACGGTGCTTACTGCACGCCGCCCATGCACAGGTATTTGATCTCGAGGTAGTCCTCGATGCCGTACTTGGAACCTTCACGTCCGAGACCGGACGACTTCACGCCGCCGAAGGGGGCGACCTCGGTGGAGATGATCCCGGTGTTGATGCCGACGATGCCGTACTCAAGGGCAGCGGAGACGCGCCACACGCGGTTCATGCCAGCGGCGTAGAAGTAGGCGGCGAGGCCGAACTCGGTGTCGTTGGCCATCTGAATGGCCTCGGCCTCGTCCTTGAAGCGGAACAGCGGGGCAACAGGGCCGAAGGTTTCTTCTTTCGCCACTTTCATGGCCGGCGTCACGTCGGCGAGGATGGTGGGCTCGAAGAAGGTGTGGCCGAGCGCATGGCGCTTGCCGCCGGTCATCAGGCGTGCGCCCTTGGACAGTGCGTCGGCGATGTGCTCTTCGACTTTCTCCACCGCGTTCATGTCGATCAGCGGGCCCTGGGTGGTGCCGGCTTCCAGCCCGTTGCCGACCTTGAGCTTGGCCACGGCGGCGGCGAGCTTCTCGGCGAAGGCGTCATACACACCGTCCTGCACCAGCAGGCGGTTGGCGCACACGCAGGTCTGGCCACTGTTGCGGTACTTGGAAGCGAGCGCCCCTTCGACGGCGGCGTCGAGGTCCGCGTCGTCGAAGACGATGAAGGGCGCGTTGCCGCCGAGCTCGAGCGAGAGCTTCTTGATCGTGGGTGCGCACTGGGCGGCGAGCTTGATGCCGATCTCGGTCGAGCCGGTAAAGGTGAGCTTGCGCACGATGGGGTTGGCGGTGAGTTCGCCGCCGATCTCGCCGGCCGAGCCGGTGACCACGCTGAACACACCCTTCGGAATGCCGGCGCGCTCGGCGAGCACGGCCAGCGCCAGTGCGGACAGCGGGGTCTGGCTGGCGGGCTTGAGCACCATGGTGCAGCCGGCGGCGAGCGCCGGTCCGGCCTTGCGGGTGATCATCGCCGAGGGGAAGTTCCAGGGCGTGATCGCGGCGCACACGCCGATCGGCTCCTTGGTGACGACGATGCGCTTGTCGGGCTGATGGCCGGGGATCACGTCACCGTAGATGCGCTTGCCCTCTTCGGCAAACCACTCGATGAAGGAGGCGGCATAGCCGATCTCGCCCTTGGCTTCGGTGAGCGACTTGCCCTGCTCTGAGGTCATCAGCACGGCCAGGTCGTCCTGGTGCTCGAGCAGCAACTCGAACCAGCGGCGCAGGATCTTCGAGCGCGCGCCGGCGGTGAGGCTGCGCCATGCGGGCCATGCGGCGTTGGCCGCTTCGATGGCGCGGCGGGTTTCGGCCTGGCCCATCTTGGGCACGGTGCCGACGGTCTCGCCGGTGGCGGGGTTGGTGACGGTGATGGTGGCGCCGGCGTCGGCGGCGATCCATTCGCCGTCGATGTAGCAGCTGGAACGGAGCAGGCTCGGGTCTTTGAGGGTAAGGGGCATGGTGTGTTTCCGGTTGGGGAAGTCGGGATCAGGCGCGCTTGCCGCGGATGCGTTCATTGCGGCGGCGCAGCCATTCGAGGGTGACCAGCATCAGGGTGGACAGCAGGATCAGGATGGTGGCGACGGCAGCAATCGCGGGGCTGATGTTCTCGCGGATGCCGGAGAACATCTGCCGTGGCAGCGTGGTCTGCTCGGGGCTGGCAAGGAAGAGCGTGACCACGACTTCGTCGAAGGAGGTGGCAAACGCAAACAGGCCGCCGGAGATGATGCCGGGCGCGACCAGCGGCAGCGTGACCTTGAAGAAGGCGATGACCGGGTTGGCGCCGAGGCTGGAGGCGGCGCGCACCAGATTGAAGTCGAAGCCCTGCAGCGTGGCAGTGACAGTGGTGACGACAAAGGGCACGCCAAGCACCGCATGCGCGATGACCAGGCCGGTATAGCTGCCGGTGAGGCCGAGCGGGGCGAAGAAGATGTACATCGCGACACCGACGATCACCACTGGCACCACCATCGGCGAGATCAGGATTGCGGTCAGCAGCGCCTTGCCCGGGAAGTCGGTGCGGACAAGGCCGATTGCCGCAAGCGTGCCGAGCACCATGGCGAGCAGGGTCGACAGCGGCGATACGATCAGGCTGTTCATCATTGCGTTCTGCCATGCGCCCGAGGTGAAGATCTCCTCGTACCAGCGCATCGAGAAACCCGCCATCGGGTACATCAGGAAGGTATCGGAGCTGAAAGACAGCGGCACGATGACCAGGATCGGCAGGATCAGGAACAACAGCACGATGCCGACCATGCCTCGCAGGCCGTAGTGCCATGCGCGTTCCAGCGGGGATGCGTAGGGTTGCAGCATCTTGATCTCCTTAGCGCGGCTTGACCATCTTGACCCGGGTGGGGCCAAGGTAGCGGGCATAGACCATGTACAGCACCAGAGTGGCGCCCAGCAGCACGGCGGACAGTGCGGCAGCCATGCCCCAGTTGATGGTCTGGTTGGTGTAGAAGGCGATGAAGTAGCTCACCATCTGTTCCTGCGGGCTGCCCAGCAGTGCGGGGGTGATGTAGTAGCCCATGCACATGATGAAGACGAGCAGCGCGCCGGCACCGATGCCGGGCAGGGTCTGCGGAAAATAGACTTTCCAGAAGCTCTTGAACGGTGGGCAGCCGAGCGAGATCGCGGCACGGACATAGACCGGCGAGATGCCCTTCATCACCGAGTACAGCGGCAGCACCATGAAGGGCAGCAGGATATGGACCATTGCCACATAGACGCCAACACTGTTGAACAGCAACTGCAGCGGGCTGTCGGTGAGGCCGACGGCCATCATGATCTTGTTGATGAGGCCTTCGTTCTGCAACAGGATGATCCAGGCGGCGACCCGAACCAGCACCGAAGTCCAGAATGGCAGCACCACGAAGAACATCAGCATGTTGCTTTGCCTGGTCGCCAGCTTGGCCATCAGATAGGCGACCGGGAAGCCGAGCACAAGGCACAGGCCGGTCACGATCATGCTCATCCAGAAGGTACGTAACAGCACATTCACATAGACGGCTTCTTCGGGCGGCGCGGTAACGATGTCACCGTTGGAATCGATGCTGCGGTCGATGGCGGCGAGCAGGTAGAACGGCGTGGTGGCGCCACCCGAGCGGCGGATCGCTTGCCAGATGTCGGATTCGCCCCAGCGCGCATCGATGTCGATCAGGGCGGACTGTATGTTGGTGTCAGCCTCAAGCGGAAGCTTGCGCGCGGTTTTCATGATCAGACTGCGATAACCGGTTTCCTCACGGTTAAGACGCTTGGCAATTTCGGCAATCGCCGGGCTGCCCTTTGCCGACTCAAGCTCGTTGGCAAGTGCCGCGAATGCCGCGGCGGCGGGAATGTCCTTCCCGTCCCAGGTCTTCAGTTCGCGCAGGGTGAGCGGCAGATTGTCATGAACTTCCGGGTTGTCCACGCTGCGTGTCAGCAGCGATGCGATTGGCCATACGAAGGCCACCAGCAGAAAGATGGCGAGAGGCAGAATCAGCGCGCCATACAGGAGCTTCTTGCGCATCTCGGCACGCCGCAGGCGCTTCTTCAGCGACGGCACGGATGCGACAGCAGGGCTTACCAGCGCATCAGCAGTGTTGGAGGCAGCAGTCATGGCAATTTCCGTTCGATTCAGGGGCTTGCAGGGGTGGCAGTTCCGCACCGGCCAGGGAGGGAGGGGAGCCGGTGCGGTTCTGTCACTGAGCGCTTAGCGTGCAGCCCAGGCGTTGAAACGCTGTTCGAGGTCTTCACCATGCTCGACCCAGAATTCGGTGTCGGTGGCGAAGGCGCCCTTCAGGTTCTCAGGTGCGGTCGGCAGGTCGGCTGCGACCTTCGGATCCATGCCGCTCACAGCCTTGGCGTTGGTCGGGCCGTAAGGAATTTCGGCGGAGAAGACGCGCTGGTTCTCAGCCTGGCTGGCGAACTTGATGAAGCGGTAGGCCTCGTCACGCTTCGGCGAACCCTTCGGGATGGCCCACGAATCGACGTCGTAGATGCTGCCGTTCCACACGATTTTCAGGTTCTTGCCTTCCTTCTGCGCGGCGGCGATACGGCCGTTGTAGACCGAGCTCATCACCACGTCGCCCGATGCGAGCAGCTGCGGCGGCTGTGCACCGGCTTCCCACCACTGGATGTCGCCCTTGATCTGGTCGAGCTTCTTGAACGCACGCTCGACGCCCGCCTTGGTGCCCAATACCTTGTATACGTCGTCGGCCTTGACGCCGTCGGCCAGCAGTGCGAATTCGAGGGTGTACTTGGCGCCCTTGCGCAGACCGCGCTTGCCGGGGAATTTCTTCACGTCCCAGAAATCGGCCCAGGAGGTCGGTGCCGTCTTGAGCCTGTCGGCGTTGTAGGCCAGCGCGGTCGACCACACGAAGATGCCGACGCCACATTCCGAAACCGTCTTCGGGAGAAATTCCGACTTTGCGCCAACCTTGCTGTAGTCGATCTTCTCGTACAGGCCTTCTTCACAGCCGCGCAGCAGTTCGGGCGATTCGACTTCCACCACGTCCCAGGTCACGTTGCCGGCTTCGACCATGGCCTTGATCTTGGCCTGTTCGCCGTTGTACTCGCCCGGGGTCACGTTGCCACCCTTGGATGCGGCGAAGGGGCCGTAGAACGCCTTCTCCTGGGCCTTCTGATTGGCACCACCGAACGAGATCACGGTGACATCGGCGGCCGCGCTGCCGGCCATGACCAGTGCTGCGGTGGCGATAGCGCCTTGAATCAGGGTCCTGCTGAGCTTCATTTTCATGCTGACTCCTTGTAAAGCAGTGGGTGTGGTGTTTCTCAGGCTGCCGGCAGGGGCTCGAGCGCACGCATGTGTGCCGCGTCCATGCCGATGCGAATCCGGTCTCCGCTCCTGAGCGAATGATCGAGATTGGAGATCGGGGTCTTGATGGTGAAATCGTGATTGCCACACAGGTCGACGCGAATGCGGACCTGATCGCCGAGGTAGATGAACTCCTTCACCACGGCGTCGAGGAAATTGGCGCAGCTGTTGGCAGACTCGTCGAGCACGACGCGCTCGGGGCGCACCGATACCAGGGTGCGGTCGCCGGTCGAGACATTGCCGGTGCGGGCACGGATCAGGGTGCCGCAATCCAGGCGCACATCGCAGTGATGACCCTCGATGCGCTCGACCTTGCCCACCAGCGCATTGTTCTCGCCGATGAAGTTGGCGACGAAGGCGTTGGTCGGCTCTTCGTACAGGCGCTCCGCGGAGTCGATCTGCTGGATGATGCCCTTGTCGAATACCGCGATGCGGTCCGACATGGTCAGTGCTTCGCTCTGGTCGTGGGTGACGAAGACCACGGTGACGCCGAGGTTCTGCTGGATGTGCTTGATCTCGAGCTGCATCTGTTCGCGCAGGTTCTTGTCGAGCGCGCCCAGCGGCTCGTCCATCAGCACGAGTTGCGGCTCGAACACCAGTGCGCGGGCCAGGGCGATGCGCTGCTGCTGGCCGCCGGAGAGCTGCTGCGGGTAGCGGCTGCCGAAGCTGCCCAGTTGCACCATGTCGAGTGCGCGTTTGGCCTTGGCATCCACCTCTGCTGCCGGCAGCTTGCGCACCTTGAGCGGGAAGCGCAGATTGTCCAGTACGCTCATGTGCGGAAACAGGGCGTAGTTCTGGAACACCATGCCGATGTTGCGCTTGTGCGGGGGCAGCTTGTTGATGATCTGCTCTTCGAGGCGGATCTCGCCGCTGGTCGGGGTCTCGAAGCCGGCCAGCATCATCAGGCAGGTGGTCTTGCCCGATCCGGAAGGGCCGAGCAAAGTGAGAAATTCGCCGCGCCGGATGTCGAGGTTCAGATCGCGGACAATCAGCGTCTCACCGTCATACGACTTCTGCACGTTGCGGAAGCTGACGTGGGGTGCGGAAGCATTTTGGTTCGTCATCCTGTCCTCATTTGTTGGCAAGCAGCTATTGTCCCTGCTGCTGGATGGGTCGAATTCGTGTTGTCTCTATCCTAGGGGATAGAATCGGATTATGTACGAACCAATTCATTCGATATTACTGGGTCCAATTCTTGGTGCGGTGCAATGGATAACCATTTGAGCTGTGAAGTCATTATTCAGGCGTATCGCAAGCAGGCGGCATCTGCAAGCAGCAGGGCGCGCCTCTACCTGAGCATTCGAGAGGCGATTCTGGCGCGCAGTCTCGATGCCGGCACTGCTGTTCCGCCAACACGTGTGCTCGCGGCAGAGCTAGAGTTGGGCCGCAATACGGTAGTGCGTGCCTATGATCAGTTGCTGGTCGAGGGCTACCTCGAGAGCCGAGTCGGATCGGGGACTTTCGTGTCGGATGCAGTCAGTCAGATTGCCTCGCCACAGCCGCCGCGACGCCTGGTGGGTACGCGTCAGGAGGGCATGTCGCGGCGCGGTAATGCGATCGCCGGCAAGGCGTTGAGCAGTCGCGTGCAGTCGGGCGCCTTCATGCCCGGCCTGCCGGATGTGGGGCATTTTCCCTTCCCCACCTGGCGCAGGTTGCTGGCAAAGCAGATGCGGCGCGAGCAGCGTCATCTGGCGCAATATGGCTACGGCGGCTACGGCCCGCTGAAGATGGTGCTCGCCGATTACCTCAAGGTGACACGGATGATGTCGTGCTCGCCGCGGCAGATTCTCATCCTTAACGGTTCGCATCAGGCGCTTGATCTGTGCGCGCGCATGCTGGCCGATGTGGGCGATTCCGTGTGGATGGAGGACCCCGGCTACTGGGGCGCGCGCAACGTGCTGTCCGCGGCCGATCTGCGCATTCACCCGGTACCGGTCGACGACAATGGCATCAATCCGCGCGAGGAAGACTGGCTCAAGCCGCCGCGCATGATCTTCGTCTCACCCTCAAGCCAGTATCCCACCGGTGCGGTGCTTTCGCTTGAGCGACGCCTGCGCCTGCTTGAGTTCGCCGAGCGCAACCGCACCTGGGTGATCGAGGACGATTACGACAACGAGGTGCGCTACCACTCGCACCCGGTGGCGTCACTGTTCGGCCTGTCCACCGCGCAGCGGGTGATCTATGTCGGCACCTTCAGCAAGGTCATGTATCCGGGGCTGCGACTTGCCTATCTGGTCGTTCCCGAAGACCTGATCGAGCCATTTACGGTGGGCAATGCCGAGCTCTACCGCGAGGGGCGAATGCTTGAGCAGGCGGCGTTGGCCGAGTTCATCGAGGGTGGCCACTTCACCGCACACATCCGTCGCATGCGAGGCATCTACGAGGAGCGGCGCGACTGCCTGCGCGACCTGCTCGAAGCGAAACTTGGCGATTCGATCACCTCGCTGGGTGGCCTGGCCGGGCTGCACCTCCCGGTGCGTTTCAACTTTCCGATCGACGATGTTCAACTGGCCTCGGATGCCCTGCGCGATGGTGTGGTGCTGCGTGCGCTGTCGCTGTACTCGGTCGCGGCCGAAAACCGGCTGCAGGGGATGAATCTCGGCTTTGCGGCCATTCCGGTCGAGCAGATCGAAGCACCTGCACTCAAGCTGGTGCGCCTGATCGAAGCCGAGCGTAAGCGTCGCGGTTGTGGCTGACCGCAGCGGCGTGCGTTCACCGCGTCCTTGCGGATTGAACGTATTGTGCAGGTGCACACGAAACGGCGAAGATGGCTGACAATCAGGAGATTCATGCAGCCACGCGGCTCAACCCGCCAAACGCACCGGGATCAGGACATTGCGACTCAAACCTCAACACGTTCAGCCCGTGATCATGGCGGGCATCATGGCCTTCCTGATGACCGCGATCATCACCTGGCTCAATCTCGGTTTTCCGCCGGACTTTTTTCTGCGCTGGGTCAAGGCCTTCATCGTGGCCTGGCCGCTGGCTGCGATTGCCGCCTTCATGGCGATTCCGATTGCGCAGCGCGCGACAGTGAAGATTCTTGCCTGGCTGGCGCGGTGAGGCGGGATTCATGACCGAGTTTCTGGCGGTGCTGAGTTTTTCCTTCTCGGTCACCGGGCCGATCTTCATCATTCTCGCGCTCGGCATCTGGCTGCGCCGCACGGGCATGCTCAACGACGGCTTCATCGAGGGCGGTTCGCGAATTGTCTTCTCCATCGGCCTGCCGGCGGTGCTGTTTCTCAGCATCGCCAAGACCGAGTTCGGCGAGGCGACCAATCTGGGACTGATCGCCTTCGGACTGATCGGTACTTTTCTGGTCTTTCTGCTGCTGGAGTGGGTTGCTGCACGGTGGGTGGAGCCAGCCGAAGACCGGGGCGTGGTGGTTCAGGGCGGGTTCCGCTCGAACATGGGGATCATTGGCCTCGCCTACTGTGTCAATGCCTATGGCGATGCCGGGCTGGTCGCGGCGGCACTCTATCTCGGGCTGGTCACCATCCTCTTCAACGTTCTGGCCGTCGTTACCCTGAGTCGGTCGCTGCACCGGCGCCAGGGCACAGGACGGATGGTGAAGGGAATCGTCACCAACCCGCTGATCATCGGCATCGTGCTCGCCCTGCCCGTATCCTGGCTGCAGATTCCCCTGCCCAAGGTCGCGGTGCAGTCGGCCCAGTATTTTGCCGACCTCACCCTGCCGCTGGCCCTGTTGTGCACCGGCGCGACGCTCAATTTCCGCAGTCTGCGTCTTGAGATGAGCAACACCTTGCTGGCGGCGTCGAGCAAGCTGGTGCTGGTGCCGCTGCTCTTTGCGCTGGGCGGCATTGTCGTGGGCTTCCGCGGCGTTGATCTGGGCGTGCTGTTGCTGATGTCGTCGGCACCAACGGCCGCGGCGAGCTATGTCATGGTGCGTGCAATGGGCGGCAATTCGGTGCTTGCCGCCAACATCATCGCCCTGACCACGCTGGGCTCCATCCTTTGTACCAGCATCGGGATCGTGGTGCTGAAAGGCCTGCAACTGATGTAAGGCGGGCGAGGTACCGAGGCTGACGCAGCGGGCATGAAGTCTGAGTTGCGACCCTGAGTTCAGGTGCTGGGGGCAGTGTAAGATGACTGCTCATGGCGCGCTGATTCTGCCGAATCCGGTGGGTCAGCGCGGTGATGCCATACTTGGCACGTCCTCCTTGGAGATGTCGTTTTGTGGCGCGATTTCTGCCGAGTGTTCTAGCTGCCTGCACGCGACGACCGCTGCAATCGATGCGGGTCGTGATCGGTCTTGCCTGCGTGGTCGTGCTTGCGCTGCTCTGGCGTGACCTGATCGCGACACAGGCGTCGACGGAGGCCGCGGAGCGTGAGCGCATCCGTGTTGAGGCAATGGTGCATGTGCGTGCTGCTGCGGGCTCGATTCAGGCCACGATCGATAGTTTCAATTTTGTTTTGCGCTCTGCACGTGAGGCGATTCTTACCGGACCAAAGTCGCTCGATGTGCTGGGGCGGATCGTTACTGCATCGATGGCGCAGGACATCGTCATTCAGCTGTTTCATGTGAGTGAAGATGGCTTTCTTTCCTATTCATCGTTGGGGCGGGCACCGATGAATTTTCTTGGCGACCGGGCCTATTTCAGGTTGCTTGCCGGGGCCACTGAAGACAAGCTCGTGATCAGCGATGTGGTGCTTGGGCGCCTGTCCAACAAGTGGAGCATCCAGTTTGCTCGCGGTGTGCGGAGCGCGGATGGCGCGTTCAAGGGCGTGGTGGCGCTCGCCGTGTCTCCCGACGCCTGGGTGGCAAAGCTGAAGTCATTCGAGGTCGGCAGCAGCGACCTGTTCGCGGTGCTCGGTGCCGATGGTGCCTATCTGATGCGAACGCTCTATGGTGGTGGGCATTACGGCAAATACGTGCCGCCTGACAGGCCCTTCCTTCAGCACCCTGAGCAGAGGGAAGGTGATTACGTCACATCGGGAGCGCTCGACGGCATACAGCGGCAGTTTTCCTGGGTTCGCCTGCCTTCCGGGCTGATTGTTGTCATGGGTATCGGGCTGGAGGAAGCATTGGCGCCGGTCAAGGCGCTCAACCAGCGGTCCCTGTTGCGCGCCCTTCTGTTGAGCAGTCTGCTGGTGCTGGCCAGTGCGGCCCTGGTGATTGCGCTCGGGCGTTACGAAAAGGTGGTGGAGGCCTCACAGGAGCGGGAGGCACACTATCGCAGCGTGTTCGATAACATGGCCGAAGGCATCATGATCGTTGACGATCATGAGCGGATTTCCGGCATCAATCCTGCGTTTACTGCGATCACCGGTTATGGGCTGGATGAAGTCGTGGGGCGCAGTCCGGCCCTGCTGTCGCCGAGTGTTCCGGGGGCGCGCAACCTGGGTGCGATCATCGGTCGTCACCCGGCCGGCAGTTGGGAAGACGATTTCGACGGGCTGCGCTGGAACGGCGAAACCTATACCGGCCACGCAACGCTTTCCGTGGTGCGCGGCGCGGACGGCAGGATGGCGAATCGAATCGTGCTGCTTGCCGATGTCACCGAGCGGCGGCGCAAGGACGAGGAAATCTGGCGTCAGGCCAACTTCGACGTTCTCACCGGCCTGCCCAACCGGGCCTTGATGATGGACCGCCTCGAACGCATGATCAGCCATGCCCGGCGTCATCCGTCGATGGTGGTGGTGTTGTTCGTCGATCTCGATCGTTTCAAGCCGGTTAACGACAACTTCGGGCACGACACCGGGGATCTGCTGTTGTGCGAGGTGGCGCGCAGGCTCGAAGCCCTGTTCCGGGACGAGGATACGGTGGCGCGCATGGGGGGCGACGAGTTCGTGGTGCTGATGCCGCGCAATGCCGACAAGGCGGCGGTTGAGGCAACGGCGACCAAGATCGTCGAGAGCCTGTCGCGGCCGTTCCAGATCGGCGAACAGTCGCTCGAAATTTCCTGCAGTGTCGGGATCGCACGTTTCCCTGACGATGGCGACACCGCAGCGGTGTTGCTGCACAAGGCGGACGTTGCCATGTATCGTGCCAAGGAGATGGGGCGCGCGACCTGGAGTACCTGAGTCTCTGCGGCCGTGTGTGTGCGTCGAGAGCGGGCGGTTGCGGCGGCAGTCTTGCCCCTGTGCGCGATGTGCGGCATGGTTGCGGGCTTGAGCCCTGCTCGGCTGTGCGGATTGCGATGGCTGCTATTCCTGTCCCGGAGAACATCGATGGCTGACCAGACCCGGTACGAAGCACCTGTGTCCGCCCCGGATGCAGGGGCGAAGGCGGATGTGAGCGCGGGCGAGGGCTGCGCCCGGGCACAGATGGTCTCGTATGCGCGTCGCCCATTGCCGCTGCCGGCTGTTGCGGATCTGCCGGCAATGGTTCGGCGCCGGGCGCTGACGCAGCGATCCTCCCCCTGTTTTCCAGCTTGAGCAGGGGGTGGGGAATCTTTACCGTCGCTTTCAATCTGACTGTTGAACCTATCATTGACTGGCAGCCCTTGCTGCCCGAGGAACTCCATGTATACCGACAAGAGCCGGGCAAATTTCTTCCAGCAGTTCTCGCGTTCGCCTGCCCAACCCCGCACCTTGTTGCAGAAGGCGGTGGCGCTCGTTGCCACCGTCGGCCTGTTTGCCGTTGCCCTGATGTTTTCGGTGTTTCTGTTCGCCGTCGTACTGACCGTCGGCGTGGCCGCCTGGGGCTATCTGTGGTGGAAGTCGCGCGATCTGCGCAAGCAGATGCGCGAGCAGCAGGGCCGCGATGCGGCCGCAGAGGGGCTGGTTATCGAGGGCGAGGTGATTCGCGAAGTGGACCCGCGTGAGGGCGACCGGCCTTGAGCGCCGGGTTGCGGGTGGCAGGGCGCTCCCTGCGCCAGCACCTTTCGGGCGCAGGCCTGAAGCGTGCCGCCCTGCTCCTGCTCAGCGTTGCGGCGCTGAGTGCATGCACGTCGGTACCGGATGGGGTGACGCCGGTGTCGCCCTTCGAGCTCGATCGCTATCTCGGACGCTGGTATGAAATCGCGCGTCTCGACCATTCCTTCGAGCGCGAGCTCAGCGACGTGACTGCCGATTACCGCCTGCAGGCGGACGGCAGCGTCGAGGTGATCAACCGTGGTTACGATGGCAAAAAGGCCGAGTGGCGTGAGGCGGTGGGCCGGGCCGTCTTTCTCGGTGAGCGCGACGTCGGCTCGCTGAAGGTGTCCTTTTTCGGGCCCTTCTATGGTGGCTATCACATTGCCGATCTCGATCAGCCGAGCTATCGCTGGGCGCTCGTCACCGGGCCCGACCGCGACTACCTGTGGATTCTGGCGCGCACCCCCGAACTCCCCGCCGAGGTGCGCGAGCGTCTGGTGAGCAAGGCGAGTGCGCTTGGCTTCGATACGAGCAGACTGATCTGGGTCGAGCACAAGCCGCTCGATGTGTCGGCGCCGGCGCGCGCATCGGCACACTGAACGCATTCAGTGTCGGGTTCGCGTCACAGACCGAATTCAACCCACAGCGGGTAGTGGTCGGAGACGCGATACGACACCGCACTCTTGCTCAGATCGAGCTCCCGGTACACGAACGGCAGAAAATCAACGTAGCCACCGCGGCGGTAAGTCATGTTGAGCTGGGCCTTGCCGTCGTCGCCGGTGAACCAGGCGACCTGATCGTAATGCTTGTTCGTTGAGGGATTTTCCGCGCGAGTGAAGATCGAGCGCGGCACTGCGTCGAGATCTGGCGGCGTCGTCAGTCCGGTCGAGGTGAAGGCCTGCCACAGCGGGTCGCCACGGCGGTCGATGTTGAAGTCGCCGAGTGCGATCAGGCTTTGCGACCAGGCGTTGGTGCTGTCTGCCCACTTGCGCATCCAGCGCGCAATGCCGCGCAGTTCCGGAATACGGCCGGCGGCGCTCGCGCCGTAGGTGACGTGCAGGGTGGCGAGGATGAAGGTGGCGGGCCCGGAGCGAAAGCTGACTGCATAGGGTGTGCGGGCAAACTGGCGTTGCAGTGCGTCGGGCCGGATCTCATCCAGCCACTCCTGAGGCACCACCAGCTCACAGGCGAGGCCCGACAGCTCCACCCTGCGCCGGTCGAACAGATAGGCCATGCGCTCGCCATTGCCCTGCGGACCCGCAGTCACATCGGTCATCAGGAAGGCCCAGTTCGGGCCCAGCCATTTCATCAGATCGCGCAGCGCCCTGAGATCGCCTTTGAGTTCCTGCAGCGCGATCACGTCAAAGCGCCGGACGATCTCGCCAATCGCCAGCAATCCGCGCAGATCACGCTTGGGGGAGTCGTGTTCGCCCGCGGTCCATTCCCGGGTGAGCGAGGCGAAGCCGCGGATGTTCCAGGTCGCGATCAGCAGGTTTTCATCCAGACGCTTTGATGGAATCACGTCGTCAAGATGCGCGTGCAGGGCGGCGATGTCGGACTGGACGGCAAGTGGCGGCAGATCGTCGAGTTGCGGCATGACTGCTTCTCCAGGCGCAAAGCGCGCGGTGCGGGACGGCGCCGGGCATGAATCGGATGCTGCACCGCGCGTAACGCCTGCCGGCGTGCTTCGGGGGCGCCGACGGGGCTGTCCGGGCTGATGCGTTAAAGCTAGTCCACAGGGTGCGGGATTCAAGCGCCCGCTTCCGGCCTGCTCAGGATTGCGTCATGGACGCCAGAGCCCGGGTAAGGCTGGCAGCATCCAGATCCGCGTAGCGCGGTGGGTGCTGGCCGCACCACAGCGGCGAAAACGCGCCACTGCCGAGCGCCTCGGCCGCGGCACGCAGTGGCGCGATGGCAGTCGATGCCAGCGGAAACGCTGGTGCAGCGCGGCACAGGGGCCCCAGTTCGGCGATGAAGCGATTGACGATGCTGCGTGCTGGCCGGCCGCTGAACAGGTTGGTGAGCGCAGTGTGCGCGGCATCAGGGCTTTGCAGTGCGGCGCGATGAACAGCGCTGGTGCTGGCTTCCGGGCACAGCAGGTAGGCGGTGCCGATCTGCACCCCTGCCGCCCCGAGCGTCATCGCCGCAGCCACACCTTCGGCGTCGGCGACACCGCCCGCTGCAATCACCGGGATATCGACTGCCCGCACAATGCGTCGCACCAGGGCGAAGGTGCCGGTTTGGGTCGTGATGTCGTCGCTCAGGAACATGCCGCGGTGGCCGCCGGCCTCCAGCCCCTGCGCGATCACCGCATCGACCCCCGCAGCCTCAAGCCACTGCGCCTCCTCGACCGTGGTTGCCGAGGACAGGACCTGCGTTCCCCAGGCCTTGATCCGTGCGAGCAGCGTCGGGTCCGGCAGGCCGAAGTGGAAACTGATGACGGGCGGCTTGAAGGGTTCGATCAGATCGGCTGTCGCAGTGGTGAAGGGCTCCCGGCCGGCGGCGCTCGGAATCGTCTCCGGGTCGATGCCGAATTCGGCGTAATAGGGGGCGAGCGTGGCCCGCCATGCCTGTTCGCGCTCGCTGCTCTGTTCGGGTTGCGTGTGACAGAAGAAATTGAGGTTGTAGGGCCGGTCCGTGCCCGCCTTTATCGCCTGCAGTTCCTTGAGAAGCGCATCCGGGGTGAGCATTGCGCAGGCCAGTGATCCCAGGCCGCCCGCGTTCGACACGGCAATCGTGAGCGCGCTGCCCTGCACCCCCGCCATCGGCGCCTGAATGATTGGCAACGCCGTACCAAGGTGTGTCTGCACTGTCATGCCGTTCTCCGCAAAAAATGTGGCGAGTGTTTGCCTGAGGCGCCGCGCTCAGTCGTAGGCTGTGCCGTCCTTGTGCGCAAACTCCCAGCGGCCGTCACGCCGCGTGGCCTGGATGTCATCGTCCGGGTAGACGACGCTGTCGCCCGCTGTACGGTCGCCGATTTCCAGATAGACCACATCGGCGTCGCCCGGATTGGCGAGCTGGTGTGCGTCGCCGCTTCCTGCCCTGAAGCCGGCGCACATGCCAGGTGTGAGGCGGGTTTCGCCGGCGTTGGTGTGCAGCACGGGATGGCCTTCGAGGATGTAGATGAACTCATCCTGCTTCGAGTGCGAATGACGCAGCGCCGACACCGCACCGGGTGGAAGACGGGTGAGGTTGACGCCGAAGTTCGACAGTCCGAAGGCATCGCCGAGTGCACGCTTCTCCCGCCCTGCCATGCGTGCTGCAAACACCTTCGGGTAGTTCGACAGGATCGCACGCAGCGGCACGTCCGCTGCAGGCAGGGCAACAGGGCTTGTGGGCTTCATGGTCGGCTCCGGCTTGAAGTCAGTTCAGGGCCGCGAGAAAGCGCGCACGGGCAGCAGCCAGTTCTGCGCGCGCGGTCTCGTCGGCGAGGCGCAATGCCATTGAATGATAGGTTTCGAATGCGGCGAGCACCTTGTCCGCATCGAGCGTGCGCGATTCGGCCGCAGGCAGTGGCGAGGCCTCGCCTGCCACCGGCTTGAGCACGGCAAACTTGGGGATGAAGTGCTGGCCGCCCTTCTCCGTGGCTGCGGTCATCGGGCCGGTCTTGGTGAGGACCATGCCCTTGTATTCGAAGCGGGCACCCATCGGGATCTGGTTGAGCTTCATTCCTGTACCCCGCGGAAAAGCCGTCATTCTAGAGCAGCCGCAGACTGCTAAGATCGGTCCGATACTTGACTATTCGAACGGGGCGTTACGTATGACTGCATTCATCATCGGGCTTCTGCTGTTCTTCTCCACCCATTCGAGCCGGATCTTCGCCGAAGACAACCGCAATCGCTACATCGAACACTATGGCATGATGAAATGGAAGCTTGCCTATTCCATCGTGTCGCTCATCGGCTTCGCGCTCATCGTGTGGGGCTACGGGCAGATGCGCATGGACCCCGTCGTGCTGTGGGTGCCACCGATGTGGACGCACCACCTTGCCGCCCTGCTCACCCTGCCCGCTTTCGTGCTCCTTGCGGCCGCCTACGTGCCCGGAACGCTGATCAAGGCCAGGATCGGTCATCCCATGGTCGCCGGGGTCAAGCTGTGGGCGCTGTCGCACCTGATCGCCAACGGCACCCTGGGCGATGTGCTGCTGTTCGGCAGCTTCCTGGCATGGGCGATCATGGATTTCGTCAGTTCGCGCAAACGCGACCGCGCACAGGGCGTGGTTCGTGAAGGCAGGATCGCTCGCGACGCCGTGGCGCTGATCGTGGGCCTGGTGGGCTGGTTCGTGTTCGTGCGCTATCTGCACCTGTCGCTGATTGGTGTGGCGCCGTTCGCCTGAAACCGGCCCTCGGGTCTGGCGCGCCTGCGGCCGGCCCGCTCACGGGGGCGGCGACTCGGTGGAATGATCGGCGGGGTGTGTCGCCCGGTACATCTCCGCCTGCGCAAGCAGCCAGTCTGAAAAGCGCTGCACGGCGGCGCGGTCCTGACGACTCTCCGGGCACGCCAGGTAGTAGGCGAGTTTCTCGGTCAGGATGATGTCGAAGGGGGCGACCAGATCGCCCGAGGCCAGTTCGTCCAGCACCAGAAAGCGCGGTACCAGCGCAACGCCAAGGCCCGCGCGGGCCGCTTCGGCCAGCAGCGAGAACAGTTCGAAGCGCGGCCCGCCAATGGCTTCGACCGCCGTGACCCCGGCCGTTTCGAACCAGCGCCGCCACGCATTGTGGCGTGCGGACTGATGGAGCAGGGGGAAACATGCGAGCGCGGCGGGCTCTTCGCACGGCTGCTGCCGCAACAGTGCGGGCGACATCACCGGAATCATTTCTTCGCCGAACAGCCAGGTGCTCGTTGCCCCGGGCCACACCGACTCGCCGAAGTGAATCGCTGCATCGAACACGGTGTCGTTGAACAGGAACTGATCGGACCGTGTCGTGAGGTTGAGGGTGATGCCCGGGTTGCTGCGCTGGAAGTCGGGCAGGCGCGGGATCAGCCAGCGCGCAGCAAAGGTCGGAATCACCGCCAGTTCGAGCACGTCGCCGGCGCCGCGGTGGGTCATGATCGACACCGTGTCGCGCTCGAGGCGGTCGAGCCCGTCGACGACCTGCCTGAAGTAGAGCTGCCCCGCCTCGGTCAGCGAGATGCGCTTCTTGATGCGGTTGAACAGGCGCACGCCGAGATCATCCTCGAGGACTGCCACCTGCTTGGACACTGCACTCTGCGTCAGTGACAGCGCGTCCGCCGCCCGCGTAAAACTGAGATGGCGGGCGGAGGCTTCGAAGGCCGTCAGCGATTCGATGCTCGGGATGCGACGACGCATGATTCATTCCTTTAACTCATGATCTTCGTATTCTATTTCGTTTGAAAAGGCTTGGCACTGGGACAAGAATGGCACCCCTTGAGTGCTGCAAGTCATTGTTTAACAGAAACATTTGTGTAAATACTTTTATTGCGGAAGTGTTTGCCGGCAGCGCTCGTGATTACATTTGATTTCACATTCAGGAGCAAAACTATGCAAGTTGCCACCAGCGCCCTTAACGCCGACATGTCCCAGATCAATGCCATTCGCTCGTTTGCGCTGGCGACTGCACAGACCGCGCCGTGCACATCGATGACGCCGGACTGCGCCGAGCGCCCCGAGCTGATCGATGTGGTCCAACTGGGTTACAACTGAGCGACTGCAGACCTATGATGCGCAACCCGGTATCCGGGCTTCCCGCGTCGGGACTCAATCATTCTCGTGCGCTGGCGCTTGCCGCGGAGCGAGGTGGTGCTGAGGGCGTGCGGCCGGGCTCTGGATCCGTCACGCAGCCGCGCCGGATTCGGAGAGGGCGATCGCGTTGCGTCCGCTTTGCTTGGCGTGGTACATCGCGGTATCTGCATTGCGTGCAAGGCTGATTGAATCCTTGCCGTGATCGGGATAGATCGCGATTCCGAGGCTGGCTGAAATCGAGAAGGTATTGTTTTCGATCGAAAACGGCTCGCCGAGTCGGGTCCGGATTTTCTCTGCAACCCGCAGGGCATCGCCGGCGTGGTGCACGTGTTGCAGCAGCACCACGAACTCATCCCCGCCGAGACGCGCGGGAATGTCGGATTCGCGCACGGTTTGGCGCAGGCGCTGGCTGACCTCGAGCAGCAGCAGGTCGCCGATGCGATGGCCCATCGTATCGTTCACATTCTTGAAGTGGTCGAGGTCGATGAACATGAGGCCGAACCGGCTTCCGTCGCGGCGCGCGGTGGCGAGTGCAACGCCGACATGTTCGTCGAACAGGACGCGATTGGGCAGATCCGTGAGCGGATCGTGCTGCGCCATGTGGCGCAGGCGCTGCTCGGCCTGCTTGCGTTCGGTGATGTCGGTGAAGGACACCAGCATCATGTCCTCGAGCCGGTCGGCATTGATCAGGACATCGCGCATCGACCCGTTCTTGCACAGGATGCGCGATTCCATGCCCTCGGCGCTTTCGCCGGGGATCGTGCCCACGGCCATTTTCCACGGCAGCGCCAGGTTGCGCCGGGATTGCTCGTCGGGACAGGACAGCTGCTCCCAGGTGCCGAGGTCGGGGATCTCGTCGAGGCTGTAGCCGAAAATGCGCACGAACTGCCGGTTCAGGAACACGATCTCGGCCTTGCTTCCGAGCGTGCAGCACGCAATCGCGGTGGGGATGTTGTCGAGCATCTTGCGCATCCGCTGCTCGCTGAGCTTCAGCTGCTCTTCGGCGTACTTGCGTGCGGTGATATTGCGACTGACGCCGTGGACCTCCTGCCTGCCCGTTCTCTGATTGCGCGCCTGGGTCATGACAACCTCGGTCCAGACTGTCGAGCCATCCTTGCGCGTCTTTCTGACTTCCTCGGTAACCGAGTTGCCGAGCGCGGTGTCGCCCACCGCCAGACTGCGCACCTGCGCTGCGATGGTCGGGGTCAGGGCGCTCTCGATGGGTAATGCCATGATCTCGGCGGGCGCGAACCCGAGCTGCCTGACGATCGATGGGCTGACGTAACGCAGGCGCTGAGTCTCCGCGTCGAGCACCCAGACCACGTCGTCGATGTTTTCGGTGGTGTTCTGATAGCGCTCGGTGCGGAGTTGAAAGCGGTGGTGCGCATAGATGATCAGAATGCCGATCAGGGAGAATGCGACGATTCTCGCGATATGGGTCGGGTTGTCGACGCGCAGCGATTGCAGGGGCTCCATGAAGAACCAGTCGGCAAGCACGATGGACAGGATCAGGGCGATGGTGCCGCCCGAACGTCCCCCGATCCAGCTGCTGACGACCAGCGCGGGATAGAAGAGCATGAAGGCAAGCGGCTCAATCGAGGTCCACAGGCGTAGCTGCAGCGCGAGCGCCATAAATGGCATGAGAATGGCGAATGCCAGTGCGAGGTGACGACGCGAGAATGCTTCGGAAGCAGGCATTGGTTAGGTGTCGTCTGTGGGGCGTTCCCCGGATGGTACACGGACTTTCCGGCAGCAATGCAGCTGTCTTGTATGTCCTTGGTAAGACGCTGCTGCGCGGGCGCGAATGCAGGTATCCGGGGTGAGCCGTCACCCGGGTGCGCTGGCGGAGCGGACGATGCGGTTGCGGTCGATGAATATTGTTTGCACTATGTTGGCGTCAACGAAATGAGTGCTGTGATGAAGTGTTCTGCCTGTGGAAATGAGGTCCGGTCCGATGCCCGTTTCTGCAGCCATTGTGGCGCGCGTACGAAGGTGGCCGCGAACACGGGCGTTTCGCCTTACGAGCTGCCCTGGGATGCGGGGCAAGCCGGCGTCGACACGCCCGATTTTCATGCCGAAGACACGATCATTCCCGACTTCATGCCGCCGACCCCTGCACCCGCCGACACGGTGGACGATGTGTTTGCGGGCGTCGCGCAGACCGTGGCCCCGGCCGCCGGCGCAGTGACGGGAAATGCAGCGGCCTCCACCGGGCGCAAGCGGGTTCTGGCGGCCGCACTCCTCGTGCTGCTGCTTGCGGCTGGGAGTTTCTATCTCTTTAGCGCTGCTGACGAAGCCCCTGTGCCGGCGCCGGAGACTGCAGCTGCTGTGCAGCCAGAGGGTGTTCCAGTGTCCCCCGAGCTTCACGCGGAAGCCGAGGCTGAAGCGACTGCAAAGGCGGAGGAGACCGTTGCGTTGGCGCCGCCTGCATCGACGGACGAGGCTGTGGCGCAGCCTGAGCTGACACCAGCCTCGCCGCCGGATCCCGTTGTTGAGCCCGAAAAACCCGCGCCCAGGGCGAAATCCACCGAAACCGTGCAGCGCAAGGCCGCGCCCGCGCAGCCGGCGCCTGCGCCCAGACCGGCATCACCGGCGCACTCATGGCTGGCGTCGCTCAAGGCCGATCTGGCCGCGTGCGACGCCGAGTCGTTCTTTCCGCGCATCGCCTGTCGCGAGAAGGCGCGCTGGAAATACTGCGCGCCGGAGCGCTGGAATACCGTGCCAGAATGCGAGGTCGACAGCAGCAAGCGCTAGTGCAGGGGCGGCCCGCTCCGCCCTGACCCTGTCAGGGCTTGAGGCGGTAGCCGGTGCGGAAGATCCAGCCGACGGTCACGATGCAGGCGACGAGAAAGAACAGGGTCATCGCCAGGCTCAGCATCGGACTGACGTCTGCAATGCCGTAGAAGCTCCAGCGAAAGCCGCTGACCAGATACACCACCGGATTGAACAGCGTCACCGTCTGCCAGAACGGCGGCAGCATGTTGATCGAGTAGAAACTGCCGCCGAGGAAGGTGAGCGGGGTGACGATCAGCATCGGCACTAGCTGCAGCTTCTCGAAGCCGTCAGCCCAGATGCCGATGATGAAGCCGAGCAGGCTGAAGGTGACCGCGGTCAGTACCAGGAACATCAGCATCCACAGCGGGTGCTGGATGGTCAGCGGCACGAAAAGCGCGGCCGTGGCGAGGATGATCAGCCCGAGGATGATCGACTTCGTGGCGGCTGCCCCCACATAGGCAATGACGATCTCCAGATAGGACACCGGTGCCGACAGAACTTCGTAGATGGTGCCGGTGAAGCGTGGAAAGTAGATGCCGAACGAGGCGTTGGCGATGCTCTGCGTGAGCAGCGCCAGCATGATCAGGCCGGGTACGATGAAGCTGCCGTAGCTCACCCCGTCGACCTGCGGAATGCGCGAGCCGATGGCGGCGCCGAACACCACGAAGTACAGCGAGGTGGAGATCACCGGCGAGATGATGCTCTGGGTCAGCGTGCGCCGGGCGCGGGCCATCTCGAAGCGGTAGATGGCATTGATTGCGTGCAGGTTCATCGCTCTTCCTTCACCAGATCCACAAAAATATCCTCCAGCGAACTCTGGGTCGTGTTCACGTCCTTGAAGGGGATGCCCGCCGCAGCGAGATCGCGCAGCAACGCGGCGACCCCGTGCTGCGCACGCTCGGCGTCGTAGGTGAACACCAGCGCATGCCCCTCGGCGCTGCGTTCGAGCCCATAGGCCGCAAGCGATTCGGGGATGGTGTCGATGGCCTCCTGCAGTTGCACGGTGAGCTGCTTGCGGCCCAGCTTGTGCATCAGCGTGGCCTTGTCTTCCACCAGGATGATCTCGCCGCGGGTGATCACGCCGATGCGGTCGGCCATCTCCTCGGCTTCCTCGATGTAGTGCGTGGTCAGGATCACCGTGACACCCTGCTTGCGCAGTTCGCTGACCAGCGCCCACATGTCGCGGCGCAATTCGACGTCCACGCCCGCGGTCGGTTCGTCCAGGAACAGCACCCGGGGTTCGTGTGACAAGGCCTTGGCAATCAGCACGCGCCGCTTCATGCCGCCCGACAGCGTCATGATCTTGTTGTTGCGCTTGTCCCACAGCGACAGCGAGCGCAGCACCTTTTCGATGTAGGCCGGATTGGCCGGCTTGCCGAACAGGCCACGGCTGAAGCTCACGGCCGAGAACACGGTCTCGAAGGCTTCGGTGGTGAGCTCCTGCGGCACCAGCCCGATCAGCTCCCGCGCCGCGCGGTAGTCCGCCACGATGTCATGGCCGCCGACCTTCACCGTGCCGGTCGAGGCGTTGACCAGCCCGCACACGATGCTGATCAGCGTTGTCTTGCCCGCGCCGTTGGGCCCCAGCAGCGCGAAGATCTCGCCCTGCCGGATGTCGAGGTCGACGGTCTTGAGTGCCTGAAAACCGCCTTCGTAGGTCTTGGATAAGCTGGAGATGGAAATCATTGTCGTCATGACCGTGAACATACCAGACGATGCAACTGTGTCTGGTATCCGCCCGAGAACAACATGGCGCACGGCAATCATCAACCCGGGAACACCGCGGCGAACGCCGTCAGCCCCAGTTGCTCGAATTACGTGTCCTGCAGCAGATGTGTGTTCTGTGCGGCACGGATCAACACGCTAGCGACGGGCTCGCGCAGGCGGCATCCTGCTTCTGATCCGGAGGCTCGATGGCCTGATAGCACGGGTTCTTCATCATGCCGGCGGCGCCGATGATGGCGTCGACGACCTCGGTGCGGGTGAAACCGTCACGCCAGGCGATTGCAACCCGGCGTGAGGGCGCGGGGGCCTCGAAGGGGATGGCCGTCACCATGTCGTTGCGATACACGCCACCCAGCGATGAGGCAGGCAGGACGGAAATGCCATAGTTCGATGCCACCATGCAGCGTACGGTCTCGATCGAATGCCCTTCAAGCGCCGAGCCGTCTGCGTGGCTCATCTCGGGGCAGGCGTCGAGCACCTGTTCGCGAAAGCAGTTGCCTGCCTTGAGCACCAGCACGTCTTCGTCGCCCACTTCGTGACGCGCGATCTTCTTGCGCCTTGACCAACGGTGCCCCTTGGGTACCACGACCTGAAACTCTTCGTCATACAGCGGGTGCACCCTGATGCCCGGCATGTCGAACGGCAGCGCAATGATTGCCGCATCGATGGTGCCGTACTTGAGGCTGTCCGCGAGCAGTGCGGTCATGCTTTCCTCGATGTAGAGGCGTGTGTCGGGGGCGACCTTCTTCATGGCCGAGATGAGTTCGGGCAAGAGGTAGGGGCCGATGGTATGGATCACGCCAAGGCGAAAGTCGCCAGCCAGCGGATTCTTGCCGGTACGGGCCACAAGTTCGATGCGTTTGACATCGTCGAGCGCCTTGCGCGCTTGATTGACGACCTGCCTGCCGAGGTCGGTGAGGGCGACACGTCCCTTGCTGCGCTCGATGAGGGACACACCGAGTTCACTCTCCAGTTGCTGAAGCGCAACACTGAGTGTTGGCTGGCTGACCTGGCAACGCTCTGCGGCCCGACTGAAGGAGCCTTCGTCGGCGAAGGCCACGAGATATCTCAAGGCAGTAAGTTTCATGGCTCTGGCTATAGGACTTGTCTATGCAATGTATAGCAAAAAACTACAATAAAAACATTGAGTTATGTCAATACCTGGAAAGTTGTGGAGCGTATCTTGCACGCAATCGCGTTTGCAACAGCTTTTCATCAGTTAGAGGTGTTCAGCATGAGACTCCAAATCCTCGTCGCTTCCATTGTTGCCGTTGGCATCTCTGCCAGCGCTGCAGCGGCACCGGCGGACGAACCCATTCAGGTCATCAAGCCGGCAGCCAACATCAATCTCGGTCTGGTTGACCTGGGTAAGAAGCTCTACTTCGATCCCCGCCTTTCCAAGTCAGGTTTCATTTCATGCAACTCCTGTCATAACCTCTCGATGGGTGGCACGGACAACATTCCCACCTCGATCGGCGACAAGTGGCAGCAAGGTCCGATCAATTCGCCGACGGTGTTGAACTCGAGCCTGAACCTCGCACAGTTCTGGGATGGCCGTGCGGCCGACCTCAAGGAACAGGCCGGTGGCCCGATCGCCAACCCTGGCGAAATGGGCTTCTCGCATACCCTGGCCGTGCAGGTGCTGGAGACCATTCCAGGCTACGTCCGCGAGTTCAGGCAGGTCTTCGGCAAGGACAAGATCGATATCGATCAGGTCACGCTCGCCATCGCCGAGTTCGAGAAAACCCTGGTGACGCCGAACTCGCGCTTCGACCAGTGGCTGCTGGGCAAGACCGATGCGCTGTCCGAAAACGAACTGGCGGGCTACACCTTGTTCAAGGAGAGCGGCTGCGTTGCCTGCCACAACGGTGAGGCCGTGGGCGGCAACTCCTTCCAGAAGATGGGTATCGTCGAGCCCTACAAAACCAAGGCCACTGCCGGCGGCCGTGCGGATGTGACCGGCAAGGACGCGGACCGCTTCAACTTCAAGGTGCCGACCCTGCGTAACGTGGAACTGACCTATCCGTACTTCCACGATGGTGCGGCCAACACGCTCGCCGAGGCCGTCGACATCATGGGGCGCCTGCAGCTGGGCAAGAAGTTCACCGATGCGGAGAATGCCAAGATCGTGGCCTTCCTGAAGACCTTGACCGGCGATCAGCCAAGTTTTGCACTGCCGATCCTGCCACCTTCGTCGGATACGACACCGCGGCCACAGCCGTTCTCGAAGTAGGCTTCAAGGGGTTTGAAATGCAGGGGGCCTTGGCCCCCTTTCTGCATTGTTTCGCTTCAGCCTTCGCCGGCCAGCGCGCGCAGCTTCTCCAGTTCGCAGGTATCGATCGCAATGCCGACGCGCGCGGATTCGGCGCGCTGGCGATAGCGGCGATCGCCCGGCTGGCGGGTCTGGCCTGCGTCCTGCATTTCCCTGACGAGGATCTCCGTGCGCTGGGCGAAATTGCTGCCGGCACCCTTTGACGGATCGATCACGATCAGCAGTTCGCCGGTCCACGGTGTTTTCGCACCCGGATGCTGCGACCAGTCGAAATCGAAGGAGAAATTGCCGCCCGTCAGTGCTGCCGCGAGCAGTTCGACCATCATCGACAGCGCCGAGCCCTTGTAGCCGCCGAATGGCAGCAGTGCGCCACCGTCGAGAATCGCGGCGGGGTCCCGGGTCGGCTCGCCGTTGCGGTCCACGCCATAGCCTTCGGGCAGGGTGTGACCTTCGCGTGCGGCAATCTGCACGTCGCCGTGGGCAATGGCGCTGGTGGCGAGGTCGAACACCAGCGGATCGGCACCCGCGCGAGGCGCGGCGAAGGCGATCGGGTTGGTGCCGAACAGCGGCTTGTGGCCGCCATGCGGCACGACGCAGGCCATGCTGTTGACGAAGGCCAGGGCGACCAGCCCGTCCTGTGCGAAGGGTTCGACGTCCGGCCACAGGGCCGCGAAATGGTGGGAGTTGCGGATCGCGAGCAGCGCGATGCCGTTGTGCCGGACTTTCTCCAGCAGTAGCGGGCGGGCGGCCTCCAGCGCGGGCTGGGCGAAGCCATTGCCGGCATCCACGGCCACATAGCCGGGTGCGACATCTTCCACCCGCGGAACCGCCTTGCCATCGACCCAGCCACTGGCCAGCGTTGAGAGGTAGCCCGGAATCCGGAAGACGCCGTGGCTGTCAGATCCGTCGCGTTGCGCACTGGCGCAGTTTGCCGCCAGCACCTTTGCCACGTCGTCCGAGGTGCCGTGACGCACGAAGATCCGTGCAAGGAGGGCTTCGATCTCGGAGAAAGGGAGAAGGGTCTTGCTGGTCGATGTGCTCATGTCCTGTTCGCCTGGGCCTCAATATCAGTGATCAATATTCTACGCATAAAGCAGATGCGGCCCGGCAGGCGGCCGGATTCGCTTCACGGGCCGGCGCGCAAGGCGGTTTTTCCCGGCGCCCTGCGCCCCGCAGCATCCCCACGCGAAAAAACATCGCACAATCCTTTAAACTACCGGGTTTCGCTCGATCCTTCGCTCGGTACGGGGATTACGTCATTCAAAGCTCGGGGGCACCCATGATCTCGGTTGAAAAAATCGGTGGCACGTCAATGTCGGCATTCGGAGATGTGCTGCGGCACATCATGTTGTACGACAAGGCGCGCATTTATGGCCGTATCTATGTGGTGTCGGCCTATTCGGGTGTGACCAACCAGTTGCTCGAGCACAAGAAGACGGGCGAGCCCGGCATTTATGCGCTGTTTGCAGAGCGCAAGGACTACCACGGTGCGCTGAGCAACCTGGCCCAGAGCCTGAAGAAGCTCAACGCAGGCTTTGCCGACCTTGGCCTGCCCCTGGATGTGGCCGATGCCTTCGTTGATACGCGCATTGGCGAAGCCAGGAAATACCTCGACGCCATGCATCACGTGCTGGCCAGTGGTTACCTGAGCCGCGAGAACGTGCTGCTGGCGGCACGCGAGGTGCTGGCATCGATCGGCGAATCGCACAGCGCATTCAATGCGGTCGAGATGCTCAAGGCTGCCGGGGTGAATGCGATCCTGCTCGACCTCGCAGGTTTTCATGATGACGAAGCCCTGACCATCGATCAGCGCATCAGCAACAGCTTCAAGGACCTTGATCTGGCGAACAACGTGGTGGTGGCCACCGGCTACACCAAGGGGATCGAGGGCATCATGCGCGAGTTCGACCGCGGATACTCCGAAGTCACGTTCAGCAAGATCGCAGTGGAAGTGAGACCGGCCGAGGCCGTGATCCACAAGGAGTTTCACCTGTCCTCCGCCGACCCCAACATCGTCGGCCTGGAGAACGCAGTGATCGTGGGCGCCACCAACTACGACGTGGCCGACCAGCTGGCCGATGTCGGCATGGAGGCCATTCATCCCAAGGCGTCCAAGCCGATGGAACGGGCCGGCATTCCGATCCGCCTGAAGAACACCTTCGAGCCCGAGCATCCCGGCACCCTGATCACCAAGGACTACGTCGGTGAGCGCGCCCGCGTGGAGATCGTGACCGGGAGCGACAAGGTGACGCTGGTCGAGATCCATGACCCGAGCATGGTCGGCACGGTAGGTTTCGATCTCGGCATCCTGGAGATCTTCCGTCGTCACGACGTGTCCTACATCCTCAAGGCCACCAACGCCAATTCGATCGCCCATCTGCTGTGGGAGAACTCGGTCACGCCGGCGCTGATCGACGAGCTGGAGACCACGTACCAGGTGGTCACCATCAAGCCGAGCGCCATCGTGTGCACCATCGGCTCGAACATCAGCATCCCCGGCGTTCTCGCCCGCGCGGCACAGGCGCTGGCTGAAGCCGAGGTGAACGTGAACTGCGTGTCGCAGACCCTGCGTCAGGTGAACATGCAGTTCATCGTCGAGCGCGAGGACTACAAGAAGTCGATCATCGCGCTGAACCACTCGCTGTGCGTCAATTCCGGCACACCGGTGCCGGTGGCGTAATCCATCGAGGGGCAGCCGGACCGACAGGTCTGCCCCTCTCGCAAGCGGAACCGCGCGCCTGCGCCGGCAGGTTTCAAGCGCGGCGCGACGCTTTTGTTGCCAGTGTTCAGCGTCCCCGGGAACTGGCTGGCTGAGAGGCGACTTCCGGTTGGCGTGGCACGCTGCGGTATGCAATCGCAAGTGCGGCTGCGAGAAGGAGCGCTGCGACTGCGAAGGTGAGCCGCATGCCGAGCGCAACGGATGCGGGAGATGCGGTCGTGATGTCGGCGCTTCCGGAGGCCAGCGCGAACACCGCACCCATTACCGACGCGCCAGTGATGAGGCCGAGATTCCGCGCCAGATTGAGCACGGCGGACACCACGCCGCGCTGGTTCGGGCCGGCATCCTTCATCACCGAGGTGTTGTTGGCCGTCTGGAACAAGGCATAACTTGCGGTGATCACCACAAGAGGCGTGATGTAGCCGGGGATGCCGAGTGTGAAGGGGACGATGGATAGCGCAAGCGATCCGCTTGCCATGCCGATCAGTCCGAGGCTGGAAACGCCTTGCGCGCCAAAGCGGTCGGCGATGCGCCCGGCAGGCGCGGCGGTCAGTGCGGCAACGAGCGGGCCAACCGACATGACCAGTCCAACGGATGCCGCCCCGAGTCCGAGTGCGCGTGCCAGATAGAACGGCCCGACAACCAGTGTCGACATCATGACCGTCGATACGATTGCACTCGTGGCGAGGCTGCTGCTGAGGCTCCGGCTGCGGAAGAGCTCAAGCTGAAGCAGCGGGAATGCGGTCTTTGATTCGACACGCACGAACAAGCAGATCCCGGTCGCTGCGATCAGCAACAGACCCAGTGTCTGCAGGCCGAAACCGCCGCGGCCTGTTGTCATTGCCAGCGCGTAGGCCGCGAGTGCCAGCGCGAGCAGCAGCGTGCCGATCACGTCGAAAGTGGGGCGCCCGGCACCGGTGCGTGCGAGTTCCCGTGGCAGGTAGCGATCGGTGAGTACGAGCGCCACAATGCCCAGCGGCAGGTTGATGAGAAAGATTGCCGGCCAGCCGTAGCCGTTGATCAACAGGCCACCGAGCGATGGCCCGAGTGCGGTGCCGATTGCTGACATCGTTCCGAGCAGGCCAATCACGCTGCCGGTTCTGGCCTTCGGCGCGATCTCTCCGACGATGGCCATGGCAAGGGCCATCATGATGGCGGCGCCAAGGCCCTGAAGCCCGCGGGCAGCGATCAGCGTCGGCAGCGAGGACGCCATGCCGCACAGGCCTGAGGCGACGGTAAACAGCGCGATTCCGACCAGTAGCAGCCGTTTGCGGCCAATGAGGTCGCCGAGCCTGCCGACGCTCACGATCAGGGTCGTGATGGCGAGGAGGTAGGAGAGGACGATCCATTGCACCGCCGGAAATGACGCATTGAACGCTTCCGCGAGGTTCGGCAAGGCAACGTTGGCGATGCTGGTGCCAAGTGAGGACAGCAATACCGATAGCGACAGACTGACGAGCGCGCCACGGAGCGGGATTGCGCCTTTCGTCGGGTCCGCAATGGAAGAAACGCGTTCAGTTTCGATTGTTTTCATGATGAGCCCCTGTTGTCGGCAATGGCCGCTATTGGCATGTCGAAATCGTAGAACGCTCAGTTGCATGGCGGAAGACGCAGCGTTTGCACTTTAATGTTGCGTTTGACGCCATATATCGACCGGGCGCTGCTATGCTTGACTGATGTCGAAACCCGATCTGAATCTGCTTGTCACCCTCGACGTCCTGCTGGCCGAGGGCAGCGTGGCGAGGGCTGCAAGGCGACTGAGGCTGAGCCCGTCCGCGATGAGCAGGGCGCTGGCGCGGTTGCGCACGGTGACGGGCGATCCACTGCTGGTCCGAGCGGGGCGGGGTCTCGTCCCAACGCCGCGGGCGGTCGAACTGCGCGAGCGCGCCCGACAACTCGTGCACGATGCCGAGGCTGTGCTGCGCCCGGTCGAAAAACTCGATCTCGGGCGCCTGGTCAGAACCTTCACGCTGCGGACAAGTGAAGGTTTTGCAGAGACGTTTGGCCCGGCGCTAATCGCGCGCGTCCGGGACGAGGCGCCCGGAGTGTGCCTGCGCTTCGTGCACAAGCCCGACAAGGATGGCAGGGCCCTTCGCGACGGATTCGTCGATCTTGAAACTGGCGTGGTCGGAAAATCGGCGGCACCGGAGCTGCGTGTGCAGGCCTTGTTCAGGGACCGTTTCATCGGCGTGGTGCGTGCGGGGCACACGCTGAGCCAGGGTGAGCTCACACCGCTGCGCTATGCGAGCGCCGCGCATATTCTTGTTTCGAGACAGGGGCTCGACAAGGGGCCGATCGATGAGGCGCTGACGGAACTTGGCCTCGAACGAGAGATTGTCACGATTGTCAGCGGCTTTTCCACTGCGCTGGCCCTGGCACGGGCTTCGGATCTGGTTGCCAGTGTCCCCGAACGCCATACCGGTGGCCTGCGCAGCGGTATGTTCAGTTTTCCCTTGCCCGTTCCGCTGCCGGAAATTTCGGTTTCAATGCTGTGGCACCCACGGCTGGATGCCGAGCCGGCACATCGGTGGTTACGTGCCCGTGTCAGGGATGTCTGTGCGGCGCTGCGCTGAATGCGCGAGTGACTGCGGACGGGCATCAAACGGCATCGAAGGCGGCCGCCGTTCTGTCGGCCGCCGGCTCGGCGCGGATCTGCGGCAGGAACTGGGGATACTCGCGCTGAATGAAGTCGAGCATCCCTTCGCGGATGCGGCAGCGCAGATCCCATGCCTTGGCCGCATCCGGTGCGCTCACCAGGGCACGCAACTGTACCGCGCGGTCGCTCGCGTCCACCACCTGCAGGACCTGTATCCGGCTGTCCCACTCCGGGGCGAGCTTGCACAGGCGTTCGAGTTCGGTGCGCAGGGGCGCGAGCGGCATGCGGTAGTCCACCCACCAATGGACTGAGCCGATCAGTTGCGAGCTGTCACGGGTCCAGTTCTGAAACGGGTTTTCGATGAAATAGTTGAGCGGCACCACCAGGCGGCGCTCGTCCCACACCCGCACCACCACGTAGGTACTGAAGATCTGCTCGATCCAGCCCCACTCCTTTTCCACGATTACCACGTCGCCGATGCGGATCGGCTGGGTCAGCGCGATCTGCAGGCCGGCGAGCAGGTTGGCGAGCACCGGGCGCGCGGCGAAACCGACCACCAGTCCGGCGACGCCGGCCGAGGCCAGCATGCTGGCGCCGATCTGGCGGACCGCGGGAAAAGTCATCAGCATGGCCGCGGTACCGACCGTGACCGCGAGGAAGCCGGCGATACGGGTCAGTACCCGCGTCTGGGTGCGCACGCGGCGGGCCTGGTACTCGTCCGCGATGTCGCTGTCGCGATAGCCGTCGAGCACGCCCGTTCCCACGCCGTGCACCGCACGTAGCGCGGTCCAGGTGAGTGCGCCGATGGTAAGGAGCACCAGAAGTTGGTGCGCCGGGCCCACGCCGGGGAGTTCGGCCGGCAGGCCTTCAAGCCCGAGCAGGGCGCCGAGCGCGAGCATGGCCCAGCGCATCGGCATGCGTGTCCCCCGCACGAAGGCTTCGCCCACCGTGCTGCCACGGACGAATCGGGCCAGCGCAACGTAGATCAGGCTGTGGGTCGCCAGCGCGAGGGTCAGCGCCAGGGCCGCCGCGACCAGGCTACCCATCCAGGGACCGATGCGGCCGTCGAGCCAGGCTTCGAGTGATTGTGGGTCGGGAATGTTGAGTTCGTTCATAAGCGCCTCATGTCCTGTGGCGACAGTTTGCCGCAATGCACAAGGTAAGGGGGCGATGCAGGCAAATGGTTCCGCTGCGCGCCGGGTAATGCTGGCTGTGATCCGCCACGCCGACGAAAATCAGAAGTCGACCGGCGCCCCTTTCCATGTACCGGGTTTCGGCCGCGCGCGACGAAGGGCAACGCCAGCCTCGCACCAGCCCTCGCAGGCGTTGCGCCCGGGCTGCCGACGGAAGAAGTTCAGCAGTCCCTTGCACTTCGCGTAGCGGTGAAAGAAACGCAGGATGAAGTCGCGTGTCGATGCGCTTGGAGGCTGTACGCTGCAGACGAGCTTGTCATCCTGCATCCCCCTGTCGGTCAGGGTCACTGCGCCCCAGGCCTTGACCCGCACGCGTGTGCCTTGCGCAAGCCTCGGCCCCAGCACCAGCGCATCGAGCAGATCGCCCTCAAGGCCCAGCAGGTCTGGCACCGAGCCGTAGTTGAAGGGACATGGCAGCGGAGAGATGAAGTCGAGCTGCCCGGCCGATCCGCGCTTGATGAAACTGCCCCGCGGAATTTCGATTATCACTTCGAGCTCGGGCGGTGCGGACGCTGCCTGCTGAGTGTCGGGATCACTTCGGCCTGGAGGGTTCATACCGCAAGTGTAGATGCGAAAACCTGAAGGATCGCCTGCTGGGTCGGAAGTCAGTCCTGAATGGGGGCTGGCGGTGCTCAGTCCGCGTCAAGGGTGCACCTTGGTGATTCAGGGAACTCGCCACTCGATTTCATGCGCTTCAAACTATGCATTTGGGCGTGCGTTTTCAGCGTGCAGCGCTGTCAGCGAGGCTTGATCTGCAGACATGGCGTCAGATCAGCTCACTGACCTCACGCAGTCTGGCCGCGCTTAGCGGAAGCTGAAGTTTTTCAAGCATCGTCACCAGTTCTGCTGCTTCAATGGGCGGTTTGCGCAGTCTGGCACGCATGGCCTTGATGGCTTTGAGTGCCGGAAATGGCGCCAGATCGAGTTGATTAAGCAGGAAATCGTCTGGGTGTTGAATCTCAACCTGCACCGCATCCATGACTTCAGCCGGAAAGTCTTTCAGATTGAATGTCACGATTGCGTCGGCATGGCCGCGAAGTGCGGCTGCAAGGACATGACGATCATTCGGGTCTGGAAGTCCCGTAATGATCTGCTCGATGGGCTCCCACCCCGTCACGAGGCAATCTGGAATGGCACTGCTCATCAATGTACGGGTGCGCTGCAGATCCTCCAGCTTCAGATCCGGCCGTTGCAGCAAGAGGTTGCGAACCCACTCATCCTGAATCCGCTCAGACCAGCGCGCATGGAACAGCCCCGCACTGGCAAGGCTCAAGAGCACGTCGCGCAAAGGCGCTGGGTACAGCACGCAAGCGTCCAGAATCACCGTGTAGCGTGCCGACCCTGCCATATCAGTACCCCAGGCCCAGCTCTTGAGCCTGATCGGCCAAGGCCTGCAACGCCGCATCCGATTCAGAGCGAGATTTCTGCTGATAAGCAATCATGTCCTCGAACAGGACACGCCGATGGCGACCAACCTTACGGCAAGGCAGGTGTCCTGCCTCGATCTCCTTGACCACGTACGGACGCGACACATTCAGCATGTTTGCCACTTCCTGAGTGGAGAGTTCAAGTTTCTGCGGCAGCACGGCTACAGGCTGACGCTGTGCCATGACCCCGAGCAGATCGGCCATGAAGCGCAACACCTTTGGGGGTAGCTCTACGACCGCCTCAGCCTGGTCTTCACCCTTTGCGATCAGCCGTATGGTGTCCGCCCGCGAATGATCCAACGCTGCCATCAAGCAACGTTGAGCGGCTTGCGCCAGTGCCGCATCGTGCTCATCCAGCACGGTGTCGATGGCTGCTTGCGCGTTTGCCATGATGCTTTCCTCCTGTTTGTTTCTCTGCGGGTGCTACCAGAAGTAGCTTCCCTGTATCCGTAATATACGAAACAAACGAAATAAACGAAACGTTTACTAGCTGTATTTTTTTGATCCACCCGATAGGAGGATGAAGTTTCGATGCTCTTCAAGCAGGATCAGACGTATCGGCGACACGCTGCAGGCCATTCCGAGCACAGGATCACCGCAGATGTGCTCAGTTTTCTTGGTACGCCCGTTCAATCAGAGATCTTGCCTTCTCGAAATCGGCGGGCGTGCGCAGGGTTAACTCCAGATCGCCGGTTCCCCAGTGACCAATATTGGTCACGTCACGGGAAAAGTCCTTGTCCAGCACAACGCTTGCTGGATCCAGTTTCAGCGTCAGGAAAACATGCGGATTCTGTTTTGAGATCAGCGACATGCATACAAAATTCTTCAGTCTACGAAAAGCCACGTAGAGCTTCAGCGGCTTCTCGATGATGTCGTCGCCCTGCGCGAGGATGAAGCTGCGCGTCTGCTCGAAGAGCGCAAGCAGCTCGGGCGAAGCCGTGGCGATCTGGTCAGCGTGCGTCTTCATTGCCAATGTGGCTGCTGCGGGCACCTTGGCAGGCTTCTCGCGAATCGGCACATCAGCTTCGGCAAGCGATTGCGTACTCGCTGCGCTGCCGCCATTGACCAGTTCGAACAACAACAAATCATCGCCAAACAGCTTGTAGCGGATCAGCTCGATATTGCGGTTGATTTGCGCGACAGCATGCTCGTCATAGCGTGTGAAGTCCGCTGCGATACACAACAGACGCGTGCCGCTCCACTCGATCTTGTCTGCCTCGTCCTTACCGAGCTTGTCCATCACCAGAAAGCGGAAGTCCGCCTTGTGATCAAGCAGCCAGTCCAAGTAGAACAAGCCCTGGTTCATCACGTTCTCGTTGCTATGGCGCTTGTACTCGATTATCACCGGGCAGCCGTTTTCGTCCAGCCCAAGCGAATCGATACGCCCGCGGTGCTTGGCGCCGGTACTGTACTCGGTAGCCAGAAAACGCACGCCGAGAAAGATCTCCATCTGCGATTCGATCAGGCGCTGCAGCGTGCGCTCGATGGCCGCTGAATTGCCGGCCAACTCGCTGGCGCCGTTGTTGGTGTAGCGAAAGAGTTTGATGTCGCTCACTCGTAGCCTTGTTTGCTGTTTTTTCTTGCTGGTGTCGGCAAGGCCTTGGCGGCTTCCTCCAGCATCTGCACGTTACGCATTTCGCCCTCAGCTTCCAGCATTGCGCGGCGCTGTGCGGCGAAATGCTCGTACTCCACTTCAGCGTGAGCGACGGCTTGCTTGTGCGAACGGCTCCCCGCATCCAGCAGAACCTCACGCTCGTTGAACTGCAAGAATTCGCCCAGCTTCATTTCCCAATCCTTCAGGAAGACGGCCTTGCGCCGCCTGGCCTGATCTTCGGCGAAGTCCAGCCACATCACAACAACGCGATTAAGCTCGTCGATCTCCTCCTCGTGCAGGTAGTTCTTCGCCACGCGCACGTCGGTCTTGTTCACACGGCCTGATTTCCAGCTCGTAAGACCCATGTTTGGCTTCGACCCATCGGACCGCTCATAGATCAGTTCGGCAGCCGTCTTGCCCGTCACCGCGTAATGCAGCTTGTTCTGGATGCTCTGGAAAAACTGCGTGGTCTCGGCCAGCGTTGGCGAGTAGTCAGCCGCCATCGCGAAGATCTCGCGTACCCGCAGATACATGCGCCGCTCGCTGGCGCGGATATCGCGGATGCGGCCGAGCAGCTCGTCGAAGTAATCCGGCGCAACGGACGCGCCCACCGGCGGATTCTTCAGGCGCTCGTCATCCATCGTGAAGCCTTTGACGAGGTAATCGCGCAACCGCTCCGTCGCCCAGCGCCGGAACTGCGTGCCACGCGCGGACCGCACGCGGTAGCCCACGGCGAGGATCGCATCGAGGTTGTAGTGATCGAGGTTCCGGCTGACTTGCCGGTTGCCTTCCTGGCGAACTATTAGGAATTTCCGAATAGTTGCCTCGGCCAGCAGTTCGCCCTCAGCAAAGATCGTCTTCAGATGCTCGTTGATTGTCGGCACCGTCACCTGGAACAGGTCCGCCATCAGTGCTTGCGTAAGCCACAGGGTGTCCGCGGCAAAACGGCATTCCACACGGGTCTTGCCGTCCTCGGTTTCGTAGAGCAGAAACTCGCCGCTTGGCTGATCACTCATGTGCTTTCCCTTCCGGTCGCTATCGTCCAACTCGCAGAGTACTCAGAAGGCTAGACCTAAGCAACACATAGTGCGTTGATTATTAACAAGTTGCTGTCAATTTGAAAGCAAAAAAGACATGGTAAGTCTCTGGTCTGACGGAGGAACTGCATCTGCATGAGAAGCGAGAAACAGTGGTCCCTGAACGACAACAATTCGGCCGAAGCGGCCGCTGGGGTATGTCGCAGCTAAAGGCAGAAATGAGGCGGCCAGCGGTCGTAGCTCCAAAAGTTGGCTTCTACGTCCGCTCCGAAGTGCGCCCGACATTCGGACCCAACTCAAAGCAAAAATTGCTTACCAGAAGCAGCGGACGTTCAGTAACGTCCAAGCTCCCCGGCGGCAATAGAGCGTAGCGGCGTTGCCGTCCGATGCCGCGCCTGTTGATGCGAACCTATTGAAGCTCTTTGAGATTCAGGGCAACGCTGGCAGGCCCAGCTCCTTGAGGAAGACATTGTGTTTGTCCCGTGCATCCTTGATATTCTGCTCCAGGGTGACCAGCTCGGAATTGATTTTCTGCAAATCGACTTCAGCCTCGCCCACCGCCGTACTGATATAGCGCGAGATATTCAGGTTGAAGTCGTTTTTCTCGATCTCCGCCATCGACACCCGCCGTGAATAGCGCGTCTCTTCCTTTCGGAATTGGTAAGTGTCGATGATCTTTTGGATGTGCAGCTTGCTAAGTTGGTTCTGGCGTTTTCCTTTGTCGAAGTTCTCGGGGCCGCTGGCGTTAATGAAGAGCACATCGTCGGGCTTCTTGCACTTCTTCAGCACGAGGATGCAAACCGGGATTCCGGTGGAGTAGAAAAGATTGGCAGGCAGGCCGATGACGGTGTCGATGTGGCCGTCCTTGAGTAGCTTGGTGCGGATGCGTTCCTCGGCACCGCCACGGAAGAGCACGCCGTGGGGCAGGATGATCGCCATCACGCCCTCGTCTTTGAGGAAGTGGAAGCCGTGTAGCAGGAAGGCGAAATCGGCGGCGGATTTGGGGGCGAGGCCGTGGCTTTTGAAGCGCACGTCGTCGGCCAACGCGTCGGTCGGCTCCCAGCGGTAGCTGAACGGCGGATTGGCGACGACGGCGTCAAAACTTGGCTTCTTCGCCGGGTTCTGCTCGCGCATCATGTCCCACTCGTTGAGCAGGGTGTCGCCGTGGAAGATCTCGAACTCCGTGTCCTTCACCCCGTGCAGCAGCATGTTCATGCGCGCCAGGTTGTAGGTGGTGATGTTCTTTTCCTGGCCGAAGATTTTGCCGATGGTGCCGCCGGCCTTGGCCACCTTCTTGCGCACGTTGAGCAACAGCGAACCGGAGCCACAGGCAAAATCTAGCACGCTCTCCAGCCGCTGCTTGGTCCCGGTTTTCGGTTCCTGGCTGTCCAGCGTGACGATGGCGGAAAGGATGTCGGAAATCTGCTGCGGCGTGTAGAACTCGCCCGCCTTCTTGCCGGACCCGGCTGCAAACTGGCCGATCAGGTATTCGTAGGCATCGCCCAGCGCGTCGATGCTCGTGGAGAACTCCGCCAGCCCTTCGGCGATCTTCTGGATGATGGCGCACAGCTTGGCGTTCCGGTCCTCATACTTCTTGCCCAGCTTGGGTGAACCCAGGTCGATCTCGGAGAACAGGCCCTGGAAGGTGCTCTCGAAAGACTCCGTCTCGATGTACTTGAAGCCTGCTTGCAGCGTGTTGAGCAGCTCGCCGTTCTGCGTGCGGGCCAGGTTGGCGATGCTGTTCCACAGGTGAGCGGGCTGGATGACGTAATGCACCTTGCGCCGCATCTGCTTCTCGAACGCCGGGATGTCGTCCACGTTGTTCGCATACCAGAGCGCCAGCGGCACCTTGCGGGTATCGCCGCCGACATCCGGGTAGTCCCGCCCCAGCTCCTTCTTCGCTGCCGTCTCGTAGTTGTCGGAGAGATAGCGCAGGAAAAGGAAGGACAGCATGTAGTCGCGGAAGTCGTCCGCGTCCATCGCCCCGCGCAGTTGGTCGGCGATGCTCCAGAGGGTGTTACCCAGTTGCTTTTGGTTGGTTTCGGTCATTTCTTCGGGCGTCGTTTGATTTTGGTTTCCAGCGCGGTGAGGTCGGCCTCGTCCTGCTGGTCAGCTGCGATGGCTTCCTGCCGTTTGCGGCCTTGGTCGAACTGGAGGTAAAGCTCACCCGTGCGCGCTTCCATCTGCTCGTGGCTGATGGTGCCGGCGTGGGTGAGCAGCGGGAAACCATTGGACGTGATGATCTGATCCACATTCTGCTTCCAGAAGGCCATGCGCGTCTCCTGCTTGCTCTTAGCCCGTAGTTCGGCCGTTTCCAGAAAGATGACCACCAGCCTGTTCAGGGTGTCGATCTCGTCCTCGGTCAGGTAGTTCTTGGCCACGACGATGTCCGCCTTACGCACCTTGTCGCCCTTCCAGGCGAGCAGGCCAAAATGTGGATCAGCAGGATTCGCCCGCGCGGTGATGAGTTCGGCGGCGGTCTGCCGCGTCACGGCAAAGATCAACAGGTTCTGCACCGTGGCGAAGAAGATTTGCGTGGCCTTGTCCGTCTTGTCGTAGTCGCTGGAGAGGGAAAAGAGGTCGCGTACTTTCTGGTAAAAGCGCTTCTCGGAAGCCCGGATGTCCCGGATGCGCGCCAGCATCTCGTCGAAGTAATCCGGGCGTCCGTCTGGGTTCTTCATCCGCTCGTCGTCCATCACGAAGCCCTTGCTCAGGTACTCCTTCAGTATGGTTGAGGCCCAGCGGCGGAACTGCACCCCGCGAGGCGAGCGCACGCGGTAGCCCACGGCCAGAATGGCGTCGAGGTTGTAGAGCAGTGTCTGGTAGCGCTTGCCATCGGCGGCAGTTGTCAAGGATTCCTTGACAACTGAGTCATCGCCCAACTCCCCGTCCTCGAAGATGTTTTTCAGGTGCAGGGAGATGTTTTGCTTCGTGGCATCGAAGAGTTCGGCCATCTCCAACTGCGTCAGCCAGACGGTCTGCTCCTGCGCCCGCAGCTTGATCTGGCTGCGGCCGTCTTCTGTGGTGTAGAGAATCAGGTCGTTCATGGTGTCTATGCTGGTGCCCGGTGGGATGCAGGTGCGGTTGCTGATCCTGCCACTGCAGGGCGGAATGAATAGCGGTCCAAGAAAACGTTGAGAATCTCGCGGAACATCTTCTTGTCCGTGGAGGTGATCGATTCAGATTCGAAGACCGAGTACTTGGCATGACTTCTGACATTCAAAAAGCGCGCGTAGAGGGCCTTATTAGCATGCCCTTCAAAACATGTAGAGATGTGTTGTCGGCCAAAGAATATGGCGGTTTTCTCGAGAATGCTACGGAGCGAGTTGAAATGATATTGTGAAATCTTTCCAGATTTGGCCACCGCACGCAGCTCGTCCAAGGCCGCGACATGATGCAGAAAGGGGGACTCGCCTGTATCTTCGAGAGTGTATGTCTGGGCCTCATTCAGCCGGTGCAGAATGTATGCCTTCTTCCTAATATTGTCTTTGCCCTCAGGGGGTCTCTTCCCCGTAAGTTCATTGAACATCACATTGAAGAACAAGCCATGGTGCGTAGAGATCACGACCTTCAACTTATTGTTTTCATTTTTCAGCAATCCACCTAGACCAGCCGCAACGGCAATTGTGTTGTGCTCATCCAGCGACGAGATGGGATCATCGATATAAACATACTTTACCCAATCGTATGGCGCTCCCTTTTCAGCTTCGATGGCGAGTTGGAGAATGGCCAAGAAGAAGCACCAGATAAAAATGTTTTCCTCGCCTCGGGAGATTTTGATGTCCTCAAGCCGCCTGCGATTTCCGGCCACCGTCACGTCGCGATGAAAGCGTATCTCGGCCGCAGCGTAGTCAATTCTGAAATCAAAGTCAGCGTGCTGATGAAGAAGTGGGCGAATGAGGTCTTCAATGCCCATTCCGTCAAGGCCATCAAAGAAGCGAGACTGAGCCTTAAACTTAATTTTGCGTTCCCGGTCCTCATTGAGGTCGTTGTCCCAATCAAAGAGGTCTTCAGTAAAGGCATTGAAGTAAAGAGTGTCCCGTTTCTCCTCCTTCTTGCCCAAGTCTTTAAATTCCATCGACAGGCGAGTTTTCCCCACGCCATTGTGTGCAAATACCAGAACGAAATCATTTCCTGAAACCGGTGTAGTGCCTTTCCGATTGGCCGTCTTCTTGCGTTTGTTAACTCCCTTTAAATCCCTGCGGAGTTTTTTTGCCAGTGACTCCAGCGATCTGAATTTGTTGATGGTTGTTATCTTGCTCATGATTGGATGGCATCAGGGGATGGAAATAGCTGCTGCATCAGACCCTCCTTGTAAGACTTGAGGGTATCGAGCTTCTCGATTTCAGCGGCGATCGTGTTGTCGAGGCTCGTGAGGCAGTCTGCGATCTTCCTCTGTTCGACCAATGTCGGGAAAGCGCTTTGCCAGCTCTCGATTGCCCCTTTAGTGATATGCATGATGCCAAGCCCATTCGTAGTCTTGGCCTTCATGTTTTCAGTTTCATTTTCGAGGGTGATGAAGAGGAACTGCTTGTCGATTCCACGCTGCTCAATCACTTTCCAAATGTGGTAGTGATAAATGGATTTTTCGCCGCGCCAGATGCGGGGTCCAAAGGACGCGGACCACGCATAAAGCAGGTCGCCCTTCTCACAATACTTCGTCTCATCCAACTCAAGATCTGAGTAATACCAAGCGTTGCTGGTGAAGAAGTTCCCAACACGTAGAACTGGGTATTTCCCAGATTCGAGCAGCTCTTCCTGTTTGTAGGCTCGGCCGTTGTAGAAAATCGCGGCTTGGCCCAAGGCCATCCTTTTCCACTCGCCGACGTTTTGGAATTCCGGGAAGCGGAGGCGGGGTTGGGTTTCACCTTCGCGGGGGAAAAGCTGCTGCATCAGCCCTTTCTTATGGGTCTTGAGCGCCCCCACTTTTCGCGCTTGACCGGCCATCAGCTCGTCCACCGAACTCAGGCACTCGGCGATTTTTTGTTGTTCTACTTCTGTCGGCGGGCAATAAAATTTAGTTATTTTTGCATTCTGAATTGTGTACGTGCCAACTGTGGAAACGGACGCTTGCTTCAGAATTTGGTCTTGAATCACATCGGATTCAAAACAATACTTGAAGAAGAGGGATGAGATCCCGCCCTTCCTTGAAAACCAAATGACGTTGCCATCCTTAAAATAGAATTCGTCACCTTTTTTTACCAAATAGGAAATACCCAGCGTTCCTACCCCGCTTATTAAGAAATCACCCTCTCGTGGTGCCCCGTATTTTTGAGTGATTTCTTCGAAGAGTGGCTTGGAGATGAATATTTCGCTTGAAAAGGGTTCATTCTTGCTCAGTGAGACCAACTCTCTAGTCCGGTAGAAAGGTATGCCCTGTGCGATCCAGTCTTGCTGCAATACTCTCTTACTGGAGCCAACATTGAAGAAGTCTTCAATATGTTTTTGTTCCCAGCTCCCCGTCCCAAAAAACTCCGGAAACCGCAGCTTCGGCACCAGCGCGGGCCTTGCATCTTCCGTCGCTGCAGTGGTTTTTGTCTTACTGCTCATAGGCGCTGAGTCCTGAGATGTCGCGGCCATCGGCGCGTTTGACGAGGTAGGGGGCGCAATCTTCCATCAGGGCGCTTTCCTTGTGGGTGCGCTCTTTCCAGCCGAGGTCATACGGGGCGTAGAGGTCGCTGAGTTTTTCGCCATCGAAGATCATGCGGTCAAGGATGCCGTCCACGAAGCTTTGCAAGGCAGCGGTCGCGAGGCCGTGCTTGGCGGCGATGGCGGCGAGTTCCTTGGCGTTCTTCTCGGCCTTAAAGCGGGTGTAACCCTCGCGGATGGCGGTTTCGCTGAGGCCCTCGCCGGCCTTGAGCGTGCCGATGTATTCGGCGATGGCGTCGCGCTCGTTCATGAACTTGGCATCGGCGCTGATGAGGCCGATGAGTTCCTCGCGGCTCATCTTGGATTTGCCCGGCCCTTTTTGCGAGAACTTGGCGATGAGGCCCATGATGTAGTCGTAGTCGATGACGGCGGAGGCGAAGAGCACGAACTCGAAGTCGAGCTGATCCACGGGGTCGTCGGCGTCGGGGCCATCACCCGCCTTGCAGCTCTTACCCCGCTGATCTCTGAGTTTTTTGGCGGTTTCCAGATACTGGCCCTTGAAGCCGCGCAGATTGTCCTCGGGCAGCACTTGCTCGATGCTGGCTTTGTTTTCTCCGGTGAGGTCGGTGTATTGGTCGAGCTGGGTCTTGAGGCGCTGGACTTCCTTGAAGTGGCAGATGAAGGCGGCGCGGGCCTCGTCACCCTTCAAATTGGCGACCGCGGAGGGCGTGCAGCTTAGGCCCTGGGAGTTCATGAAGTCATCGAGCTTTTGTACGGCGGACTCCAGCTTCTTGATCACCACGGGCGCTTTGTCCACGAGCCAGATTTCCCGCGCCTGTTCGCCGGTCTTCTCGCCGGAAAAGAGGGTGATGGCGGCATCCACGGCGTCCCGCTGCTGGCGGAAGTCGAGGATGTTGCCGTAGGGTTTGGTGCCGTTGAGCACGCGGTTGGTGCGGGAGAAGGCCTGGATGAGGCCGTGGTGCTGGAGCTTCTTGTCCACGTAGAGGGTGTTTAGGAACTTCGAATCGAAGCCGGTGAGCAGCATGTCCACGACGATCGTGATGTCGATCTTCTGCGCGGCGGGGTAGTCGGCATTCGGCCACTGCTGGTCTTTGATGCGCTTTTGCACATCCTGGTAGTAGAGGTCGAATTCGCTGAGGCGGTGATTGGTGCCGTAGCGTGCGTTGTAGTCCGAGAGGATGGCTTCAAGCGCTTTCTTCTTCGCGTCCGGCTCGACCTTGTTGTCTTCCTGCTCTTGCGGTAAATCTTCGGAGAGCTGTTCGATGTCCTTTTTGCTTTCGGGATTCTCCGCGAGCTGTGCGGGCGGGGAGAAGACGCAGGCGATGTTCAGCGGTTTGAAGTCGGGATCGGTGGCCGCCTTCTCCGCCTGCATGGTTTTGAACAGCGCGTGGTAATCGATGGCGTCGTTGATGGATGCGGTGGCGAGGATGGCGTTGAAGCGGCGTCCGCCGGTGGCGGCATCGTGTTTGGCAAGAATGGCTTCGATGACCGCCTTCTTGGCGATGGCTTCGCCGGGCTTCGGCGGATTTTTGCCCTCAGGCTTGAAGTAGTCGATGTGGAAGCGCAGGACGTTGCCGTCCTCGATGGCGTGGGTGATGGTGTAGGCGTGGAGCTGCTTCTGGAAGAGTTCTTCGGTGGTTTGGTAAGAAGCTACCTCGCCGTCGATTTTTACGCGACTGGCGTTGCCCTTGGGGCCACCAAATATGGGCGTTCCAGTGAAACCAAAGAGCTGCGCCTTGGGAAAGAAGGCTTTTATGGTTTTGTGGTTCTCGCCAAACTGCGAGCGGTGGCATTCGTCGAAGATGAAGACGATGCGTTTGTCCTTGAGCGCTTCGAGCTGTTCCTTGTAGGTGGCCTGGCCGTTTTTTCTGCGCTGCTTGTTGCGTTTACTGTTTTCATCCAGCGCCAGGCCAAGCTTCTGGATGGTGGTGACGATGACCTTGTCGGCGTAGTCCTCGGAAAGCAGGCGACGCACGAGGGCGGCGGTGTTGGTGTTTTCTTCGACGCAGCCTTCCTGGAACTTGTTGAATTCTTCCCGCGTCTGGCGGTCGAGGTCTTTGCGGTCCACAACGAACACGCATTTGTGGATGTGGTCGTTTTCTTTCAGCAGGGTGGAGGCCTTGAAGGAGGTGAGCGTCTTGCCGCTGCCGGTGGTGTGCCAGATGTAGCCATTGCCGTTGTCTTCGTCGATGCACTTCACCATGTGCTGCACGGCATAGACTTGGTAGGGCCGCATGATCATGAGCTTTTGCTCGCCAGCGAGCAGCACCATGTAGCGGCTGATGGTCCGCCCGAGGTCGCACTTTTTCAGGAAGCGCTCGGCGAATTCGTCGAGCTGGGTGATCTTGCGATTGTCCTCGTCAGCGAACTCGTAGATGGGCAGGAAGCGCTCGTCGGCATTGAAAGCGAAGTGGCGGGCGTTGTTGTTGGCGAAGTAGTAGCTGCGGTCGCGGTTGCTGACGATGAACAGCTGCATGAAGCAGAGCAGCGTCTTGGTGTAGCCGTTGCCGGGGTCGTGCTTGTATTCGACGATCTGCTCCATGGCCCGGCGAGGATTGACGCCGAGGGTCTTCAACTCGATCTGCACAACCGGCACGCCGTTGATGAGAAGAATCACATCGTAGCGGTGGTGGCTGTTGTCGGTATTGATGCGGAGCTGGTTGATGACCTCGAAGTGGTTTTTGCACCAGTCCTTGATATTGACCAGGGTGTAGTTCAGCGGCGTGTCATCGTCGCGGGTAAAGGCATTGATGCTGCGCAGGGTCTTGGCAGCTGTGAAGACATCCGGAGTGACGATTTCATCCAACAGCCTGGCGAACTCGGTATCCGTGAGACGGACACGGTTCAGCGCCTCGAATTTGTCGCGGAAGTTTTTCTCCAGCGCGGCGCGGTCAGTGATGTCCGAGCGATATTCGTATTTAAGCCCCGTCAGTCTGTCGATGAAGCTTTGTTCGATTTGTTGTTCAATCATCGTTGGTGCTCTGCAATCTCGGTAACTGAGGGTAATTTCGGCCGCGCAAATGCCATTCTAGTTAATGTCTGAATAGGAGAATCGGATTATATAAGTTGGGTGGCTGCTGACAGCACCAGACCGGCCGCTAGGCACCGGACCGGTCAATGGCAGCTGAGGCCGAATACCCGTCTCCCCCCGCCGGTTCGCCCGCTTTCCAAGCCGCCCGCTGCCTTAGAGACGATGGCCGACTAGCTTCACTGGATCAAAGCTGAACACATGCTCCCGCGGCGCATCGGCACATCGCCCAACGGTGCGCCGCGGCCATTCTGGAGCCCCTCTGGCCAGATGCATATCGCCTCCACACACGGGGCAGGTAGCCACGTAGCGCACCAGTCGCAAAACTTCGCCGGAATCGGTGCGCTTACGCTCAAGCTGCGCCGGGGCCGCCTTGATCGGCAACCATTCGTCCGGCAACGGGGTAATGCGGTCTTCACGCGCGAGAAGAACTGGCCGCCACTGCTGCCACCACATCAGACCGCCGATGCCTACAAGGAAAAGAAGGCCGAGGTCACGAGTCCCAATTGGGCGGTTCTCAATAACCATCATGCCCACCGCCGATATGGAGAAGATGAGCATGAACAGGGACGAGCCCAAGAGGTTGAAACGCAGGAGGTTGTGTCGCAGTGAACCGATGCCCATCTCGCCTGCGCTGAACAACCTTCGCAGTAGTAAGTTGGAGAGCTTGACAGGCAAGTCATTGGGCTGCCAATAGAGCACTTCTTCGACTATTGGCACTACCAGAGCGCCTGTTGCAGTATCGACGTCTGGGTTATTGGTTTCCTGCAGCGATTCTTCAGCGCCTCCTTCGATTAGGGGGACCATCCGCAATGAGTTCACAGCCCTGTTACCGCGTCCCCCTCCTCCTCGGCGATCGAGGATGGGCTCGAAATCGACACCAGCGCGGCACATCGCAAGACGTACTCGTCTACGCCGGGACTCCCACCACGTCTTGACACTCTTCCAGAGGTTGCTGGTGGCGGCAATGCCTGCCCAATCGCACAACTCCTCGGTGGTGAAACATCGGGCACTTTCTGACATGTTGATACGGTCCAGGCTTCGCCGGGTGAGTTCGTTAAGGATGTGCCAACCATCGGCATCGGACTGCTCTTGCTCCAGCCACCTGGCCAGCACTTTGAGCTCCCTTTCTCCCGCAAACGGGGTATCACAGGCTTTTCCGTAGTTTCCATCAGGCTCCGCGGCCACACTGAGCTCGTCGCTGAAACACAGATCAGCGGCACAAGAGGGGGCAGTTAGAGTTGGTGTATTCATGATCTCGGTTAAGAACATCGGGATGTCGAAACAATTCTAACGCCGCAACTAGCCGCCCCCGTCCATCAAGCTGACATTACGCCAAAGTTGGAGAACGAGATGAGCAACAAGGACATCGTTGCGGAAGGCGCACGACATTTCAGGGATCGCAAGCATTACAAGAACCCATACGAGTCCGGCACCGACGCTTTCAATGATTTCGAACGCGGTTGGGTGCAAGCGCTAAAGCGCGCGAATCTCTACAACGCCAGTACTTTCTTCAGGTCAGGGCCGGAAAATGACAAGCCTGACTGCCCCCCTCATCAAATCCATGGTCACGATAACCAGTGGCAGGTGCGAGAGCCGAACCAGCCGCTTAGTGAGATGGACGTGAACGACAACTCCGGCCGAAGTTCTGACGTTTGCACCACGAAGTCCTAATGAAAAAAGCTCCCTTGGGAGCTTTTTTCATTATCGATGTCAGTAATTCTTCACTAACCTGGCACAGTTTTCACTTTCTGTGTCATCCGACAAACGTGTAGCGGTGGGCATAAATTGGCAGAGCCCTCCTCGCTTTGCGCGGCTTTTCAGGAGGTTGCTAAGCAAAATTTGGCAGAGATGCAGGCATAAATTGACAGACGCGAAAAGGACGCCTGACTGCAAAAAAATGTATAAAAAATAGATACTTAGAAGTATACTTTTTGTGGAGGAAATTTCAAGTTTAACCTTAGACTGTTGCGGCATCCCGATGCCTAGTTGCTGCCTCGCTCGTTGAGTTCCCTGATGAGCTTTTCTCGCGCAATCGGGTCTCGCGGAACCAACCCCCACCATGGATCGAAAACGAGTAGTGAGTTACCGCTTTGCATGGGTGACTCCGACGACGCTTGCAACACTGGCGGGACGCGCGGCTTCACTCGCGGAGGCGCTGGGCTTTGGGGTGCGGTATCCGTGGCTTCGTGGATGTGTGTTGGTTCATAGGGCTCATCTTTGACCGCGATATCCAGGTGTAACCATCGTCGGATGCCGGGGTCGAGGACAACTAGTCCCCTGAGTGTTGCAGTGGTCCAACCTGCACGTTGGCGACGGTAGGCGCTAGACAGGTCGATCTCAACGGTGGGTATCCCTGTCCGAGTGATTTCTGCGCATTTGTCATCGCCGCATCGGTGCGTCACTGTGATTTCAACATGTAGGACGGTAGATTCCGAGCGCAGTACGACGTCTGGGCGTTGTCCGTGCCATCGTAGTTCGTCGGGTAAGAGCGCCTCCTCGTACAGCGTAGGCTCGAACTCAAGCGGGAGAAGTAGTTGACGCTCGTCGGCGAGGATTTGTTTGGCCATCCGGTGAAGCGCAGTCTCTTGCCCCGTTCCACAGCTTCGGCCGCGATGAGCAAAATGGTGAACGCGGTGAGGGCCTTTTTTGGCGATTAATGGGGCTTTACACGCTGGGCAGAAGCAGCCACAGGGGAGCCCGCGATCGACTTCCCTGATGGAGCGCATCCGCCCCTCCGAGTCCATGCCGAAATCTAGTGTGCGGTCGATCGATCTAGCCATGATCGACCTCTGCGCGAAGTTCGTCTGAAACGATGGCGCGAAACTGATGAAACACAATCCAGTTCTGGTACTGGCCTTCCCATCGTCCTCTGTTCCGACAGATGGGCTCGACGATGGCTCGGATAGGGTCGTTGCACGGATGCCAGACAGCCATGTCACCCGATGGGAGCGGGCGTAGATGGATCGGAACACCATGAATATGCAGAATGACGACGTTCGACATGACCTTTCTCCTTGCGTGATGGGAGAGGTCAGGTTAGGTGCTCAAACCCGCGTAAATGCTGGACGCGGCCGGTATTGGAACGGTCTCCGGACGGTTCGCTGCTAGACTATTGGCATTATTACGGGGTGTGAGAATGAGTGATCTCTCGGATGGAGCTGTTGAGACGGCTGAGCCCAGTCCTGCCGAACTTGTTCGCTACGCTGGCTGGTTTCAACGCTTCATCGATCCGGACCGGAACGCGGACTACAGGGGCGTTCCGTGGGATGTCTTCAGGGGCCTCTTGATTCAGCATTCGGCTGACTGGAAAGACGGAACCCCTGCTAACCCAGTAGCAACGAAGGAGCTCTGGTCGAGCGTCGTTGAGGGGAGGGGCGAAAGCGCAGCGGCCGTGGACGGAAGCAAGGCGCGCAAGAGACTGAATGATCACTGGTCGGAACTCGAAACGATGTTTCGCGAGCTCGTCGGGCGGTTTTCGGCGGGCGCAGTAAAAGAAGGTTTTGACGGGCTCCTGTGGCCTGTCAAAGATCGCTCGCCAGGTGGTCGCAGTGCGACGTATCGGCTGGAATGGCGTCCGGTCGGTGCGACTGTCGAACAGCCAACGCTACCAGCGACTTACAGCGAGCTTCCCTTCGTGCTGCGTTATCACGAAGACAAGTCCAGTCTTAGATTCTCGTGGCTGGGGCGGTTATTCTTTCTTCCGCTTTTTTTCAGGCGGCAAAGCGAACGGGCTGTGCGGGTGGACGGACGCAGACGGTACGTTCCTGTACTGGCCCTCGGGATGCTTGCGCTCATGACTGGGCTTTTGCTGCTACTTGCGCTTGCGACGACTACGTCTTCAGGGCTGAACTGGACGCTGATGCTGATGTCCGCTGTGTTCTACTGGGTTCTGCTTCATCCGTTGGCCCGCCTCTATGACCGAAAAATCATTATGGCGTCGCCGCTCTTCTACCCATTCAAGGAACGTGACTGTCAGGTTGAACTTACATGGGACGACGACGCGGCCGAGAACAATCGTACGTATGGATATAACCTGAGGCTTGTCAGATACGCGGCAGAATGCCCCCTGTGCGGCGCTAAGGTTTGGGTGAATGATGGCAAGCTCGAATTTTTTGATCGCCTTGTTGGCCGGTGTACTGATGAGCCTGGGGAGCATGTGTTCAGTTTCGACCACCAGCTCCTGTCGGGCTATTGGCTACGAGCGCCGCGCCGCTAGGAGCGTTCGTAAGTGATTTGGTGCGGGCCTTGTGCGCATAGTTTCCTCCATGCGCCTTTGCCAGGCTGATTCGTCCAAGCAAGTTGCCTTGTTTAGCATCCCCTTATCGTTCTTGGTTAGCGAGTGCCGATGGAGTTCAGTGTCCAAGGATCGCTTCGTTGCGGGAGCAAGGTTCTGAATTGACAGGGTACTGCGATGCCAGGGACGTTCCTTGGGCAGAAAAGAGATCGGAGTACCGCTCATGTTTCATCGGGCGGACTCTTCACTTCCTGTTCTTCTGAGCTGCCGGACTGACATGTCGCGCGACTCGTTCGCTGCATCACGTCCGTGCCCTGGTCCGGCTCATCCGCAGTTGCTTTCAGGAAGTGATATTCCACGCGCACTCTGACACGCGGGTCTTCATCGTGGCGTGTCAGGGAAGCAAATCGCTCAGGCAGTTTGGACGGGCAGCGACCTGTCGGGGGAAGATCAGGTCTTGGCTGCGCCATATGGCGCAGATTAATAAAGAAGTTGACGGGGGCAAATGGCGCGCGTAGTCTTCGTTACATCCGATGCACTTCAAAAGGAGTGGGTTATGAACGAAACAGCGCCCCCGACCAAGATCTCCGTTCAGATCTGGAAGCCGATAATTCAGAAGCTGAACGTGAAGCTGGAGAACGCATGTTTGCGGCGAGATGCGTATCTGAAGAAGATCCTAGATTTCGAGCTAAGCCGCTTGGATGAGGAGGTTTCCATCCCAAACTCGAAGGAGAGCTTCGACTATGTGTCGAAGGAACTGGATGCGTTGGATACAAAGCTCGTCAGCTTGAGTTTGTCCGACGATCTTGTAGAGAAGATGAATGACATCTTTAAGCGCAAGATGATCGTGCGGGACGCTTTCTTTAATCGGCTGTTCCTTTTGCTTGCAGCATCTCCGCGTGTGATCGACCAACTGCTTTTCCCTGCTGTCGAGTCGGAGTGGCGTGCTGATCTCTGGGCTGAGGCTGATCACTATCGAGATGCTATCCAGTCCGGCTTCTACCCGCTTGAACCGCAATCAAACCCATTTTGGGCAATCCGGGCAGGGTTTGAGTGCTATCGCGAGGAGCAGGATCTCTTCGACTACGTTGAGCCAACTAGTGGAAAAACGATCCAGGTTCAGCGGACGGTGTTTGATGAAGTAGCTCCCGCAGCAAGCCTCTATACAACGGTTTTCGGAATGAAAATCGGTGGGTACGGTCTTTTGGGACTTTCATGTTATTTGCCAGACTCGGCGATTCCGGGATCATCGGCATCCAAGAAGCTCAATGAGTTGCTTGATCTACTGTGAGGGACGCGATGATGACGAAACATGCAGCCGTTCGTGCCCAGCAACGGGCGATACCACAAATCGTGATCGACTTGCTGAGGGAGTTCGGTAGGGCCGAGCCGGCAGGTAAAGGTGCATCCAAGCTATTTTTCGACAAACGAGCCAGGCGTAAAGTAGAAACATACGCTGGACCACTCGCTGCTGCTATCGACGAGCATCTTGGTGTCTTTGCCGTCGTTGGTCCTGACGATAAGGTGATCACTGTCGGTCACCTGACAAAGCGCATTAATCGGCATTGATGCAAAGTCGCCTATCCACGATTGACCAAAAAAGGCGCCCGAGCCTCACGACTCGGGCGAAAGCTACTACAGGAGTAAATCGATTGCGGCTCGATGGTCAGTTAGTCATCGGCACCTGTAGGTTCTTCAGGAGTTTAAGTAAGGCGTTCGGCCCTCCTCGTTTCCAGTCAATTTGATATCGCATCCCTGGAGGCTCTCGGCCATCACTGGGTTCCGCGAACACGCGGTAACCGCTGTGCCGAAAGAGGTTCTCTTGAGTTCTAGCATTACGACCCGCTCTGATTCCAGAGGATTCGCATACGAGTTCGTGGCGATACATCGATGGATCAACTGCGACACTCAATGTGACGAGCGTTCCGTCGTTTGCGAGTCCGACATCTTTGTGGAGCACGATTGGCAATAGCAGTCGATCTGACTTCAACTCAATGATTCGAACTCTCATCTCAGTGCTTGTGTGCTTGCCATAAGGCGTAAGCTTTGCAGTCGTTGCAATTGAGCTCAGTTGGGCCTCATCAGCTAGTGAGATCGTCTTGATGGACATTGTTGTCTTCCTCCTGAAGCGTTCAACCTAGATCGTGTTGTTGTGTAAGCGAGTCAATCGATATCCCTAGCTTTTCAGTGACGGGACGAAACACTGATGTGGGAAAGCCGTCCGGCAACGTCGATTTGATGAACCCCCTGCGTCCCGAGAGCCACCGAATTGCTTCTTCGCGGTCGACATAGACGAAATAGCGCTCCTTTTTTGTTCGAAGACGGCGACTTGGTGGAACATCTCGCTGAGTTGCGTTTCGGACGCTACGTTCGGTCATGTTCGCAAGCAGGGCTAGTTCGGTTAGTGAAAGTCGTGATTCATCTAGATCCATCTGCTCAGCAAACATCATTACGAAGTCGTACTTGAATTCAAGCTCATGAGGAACATCCAGCTTCCAACGAGCAAAAAATTTGATGAGCAGGGGCTTCAATATCTCGATATTGCCGCTCGTTGGGACGCCATAAAATTCATCCATGTAGTTGAATGGCCGTAGCTGTGCATATGTGAAAGCCATCACATCGTATATGACCTCCCCAAAGTTGAAGAGAAACTCCGGGAAAATCCCGTCCACTGCGTAATCCCTAACCATCAGAAGCTGCGCGTAGATATCGCTGTCTTCAGCCATTTGATTCATCTTGGCTCTGTACTCTGGAGAGTCGGCGAGTCCAGCGCCAAGACTCGACCGACCGTAGAACAGATCGAGCTTTGCGCTAAGCCCATGGATCGCATCAGCTACGACCTGCAGGATGTCTTCACGTGAGAGTGCGCCAATTGTGGCGCTGCCTTTGGGGGGATACCGATAGGGGAGAAAGTTGGTCATTTGTCATTGCCTCCTCAGTGCTAACGTGTTGGACACATCCTAAGGCAAAGTCGAATCTAAATGTGCCTATATTAGTTGGCACATAAAATGACAAACGAGATAACGTGCCGTCTCAACAATGATTGGTGGTACTCGGACGTGTAACGTACCAGCAGACTGCCAATTTGATTGCGGGCCCCTGAGCAGACGAGTTCGTGATCTGCGAGAGTGCCTTAGCCTCGTGTTGAGCTGCCCCTACGTGCGCTGCTTCGAGATCACCGTGTGGACGTGTACAAGAACAGCCTGAGACGACCAATGACGCAGTCATGGATGGGCGTTGAGCTTTGCACAAAACCGGGTTGCGTTTCGGGATTTAGGGGCGTAAAAAAGTTCGCTGAGAATCCCTAAAAGATGTCGAAGAAATCCCATCATGATCAATGATCAGTCGCGAGTCGCCGAAACCCTTGCCTCTCAACGTCACGCGGGATGCGCTGAAGCGAGCGATGAGGAAGGGGGTGAGCAATGACCTTCCGCCATGTAAAGCGCGGTCCGCCGTTTCTAACATTGCCACGGCATAAGCGCAGGGAAGCGGTCATTCGCCTCAAGGGCAGGATGCGCCGCAATGCCGGCAGATTCGGGGGGCGCTTCGATAGTAGTCTCGTGCTTAACGAGCCAGGTCGTCCGGATCTGTACAAGCAGAGCTTTAACTTCTACTTCCCCGGCTCCGAGCGGTTCACGATTTGGAACGTAACTGTCATTACTGCTCGGAAAGCCTTTTGGCAAAAAACTCACGACATTGCGTACAACCGAGTTGCAGGCATGCTGACCACCGAGGAGCTCGAAATGAACTTTAAGCTGCATTTCGAGGCAGCGGAGCGCTCAAAGACGGGGAAAATCCTGTCGTACAAACTCGCAGAGCGCGACGAAATGCGTTTCGAACATCTTGGAGGATTGACGTTCGATGAACAGCTGCAAAAACTGGAAGCGGAGATCGTCTGCAACGAACCGCCAGTAGTTCATGAATCGTTTTTGCTAGATCGCAGCTATGCGTACGGTGTTGGCGTTGAGATCGTGCTCGACGTCGACGTGATTGATCAAGCAGCCATCGAAGCTGCGATTGATCGGTTCATGGCTATCGGCGAGAAGGATTGGGTAGCTCATGAACCTGTTCCCCGTGATCGGTTGCCTGCCGTGAGTGAGTCCGAGGCGTTGGCGACTGTCCAGTTCCCACCGTAGTAGTCTTGGAATGCTTCAGGCTGTTAAATAGGGGGGGCAAATTACCTTGGAAGCTGCTGCTACGTGATTTATCGGTTCGATCATCGCAAGTTCAAGGGTGGATCGACACGATGTAGCGAACTACTCCTGAGCTCCGGGGCCACGCCAGGTTTTCGGTAGTGCCCTACTAACTATTGGTCTCATTGTGCGACCTCTCAGCTGATTAGCCGTGCGAGATCAGCCATCGCAATCAAGCCGCCCCGTTTTGTTCCTGACGCCAAGAGACACTGTCCGTGAATCGTGATGCCCATCGAAACAGCTTTCTGTGACATTGCTGAGGCCTTCGTTCCGAGCGATCGCGCTAGATCGGAGATCGGGATCCACGTCCGCCGAAAATCCGCTAGTGCCGCGTTCGACACTACACGTGTGGCTCGGCCGTGTATCAGCGTCTCAGTTGCGCTCAGGTATCCGTTATTTGTCCAAAAAGACAGGGCTTCATACTTCCAGCCGGTGATACTTTCCAGTTTCGTGAGCGTAAGTCCATCGGATAGCGCGACCGAACCGAGAATTGGCATAACCTCCGACTCGGAGAATCCGAAACCGGAGAGTTGGCCGGTAGTGTCTTCTCGGACAGGGCACAATGTTCCGTCACCGATGGCCTGGTAGAGCCGCAAAATTGCACCCGCATCTGTTGTGCGCCGTCCATTTAGCTGCGATAGCGTCAGTACCGAGTCGTCGTTGCTCGGCCGGACGCGCGTGTTGAGCTGTGCTGCGAACTCAACGATGCTTTGAGTACGAATGGGGCCCCCTTTTAGATAGCAGCCTTTCCAGTCTTGGTCTGCTTCAACGAGCTTGGCTTTTACGAGATAGTTGATGGTCGCGGGCGGAACCGCGAACGTTTCCGCTGCTTCTGAGACGGACGTCCATTCCGCACGCTCACGGACGATGCGTTCAACTTCAGCGCGTTCGATGAGCGCGAGTGTGTATGAAGGGCCCTTACGTGTTGTGTGTGATGAAACGTTACCTCGCTGAATCGCGACTCGAAGGTGTTCGCGTGTTGTGCCGATCAGCCTTGCGGCCTCTGTCAGTGCGAAGTAGCGCTGTTTGCGGTCAAGCGAAGGTGTGAGTCCGTTCTTTCCGCGTAGGTTACCCTCGAATTGATCAATCACTGCGTTTGAGAAAGCCTGCCAGACGGGTGCGAATGCGCTCGGATTAAGACATTGACGGGACAGATTGATGTACCAAGCGCCAAGTCTTCCAGTCAAATTGAATACGTTTGGATTCCCTGCCTGAAGTCGGTCACGCACATGTTGTTCGAACCTGCCCGGCCAGCTCTCAAGCATTGTCGCGACCGGTGTGAGTAGCGCAATGGCCTCATTGATGGTTTTCGGAACCGCAACTTTGCCGCGTCGGGTTTGTTGTGCCGAGTCGAAACGCACTGCGAGCATGTAGAGCAAATCTGCAAGGCGTAGATAGTCGGCCTCGGATCCCAGCTCGGTGGTACCGATAATGTCGCGCATGTCGCCAGCCAACCGCGCACTGATCCACAGATGCCCAAGAGAGGCTGGCTGAGTGTGGGCCTCTCGCAGATCGAAACCGCATCCGCAAAAAGCGATATCGTGTCGCGATTGTTGCAGCTCAACGCCGCAATTTGGGCAGTGATCTAACAGCGTTGTCCCATGTTCCGGACAAGCTGTGATGAGTGCATGTCCCCACACGCGGCGAACATATGCTCCGGACTGAAGGCACGAGGGGCAAACCGGATCGCTTGTCGTGCGTGCGAACTGCGGGTCTGAGACGCAAACCGGTTTATCGTCGGCTGGGACAAACGCCTCTAACCAGGCAGGGTCTAGTCCGAGCGCGGTTGCCAGGATTTCTCGCTCGGCCAGCACAGCGCGCACGGACGGTTTTACACCGCACGCTCGCAGCAAAGCTTTCCAACTTGAGTAGCCGTTCTTGAGCGCGAGCCGACGCATGTACCCGATCGCGCTTTCGTCGTGTTCATGGGTAAAGAGATCAAGCAAAGCGGTCATCGATGAACCGCCCCAGCGTGATGTCGAATCTGCGCGAGTTGAACCTCCGGGCTGTATGACGGGAGACAAAAATCATATCGATTGAGTTCGGCACACAATACTTGTAACAAGTGTTCGTCGTAGAGAACGTCTTGCTGGAACGGCTTTATCGATCCGTTTCCCGGGAGGTGAAGCCGGTTTGTTGTTGCTTTCAGCGCATCAATCGTGATTTTCCCATGTTCATCAAGCTGGCGAGTAAGCGCTTTAAAGAAGTTCGCCAGCAGACCCACATGCCCGGCGCTGGCAGCGTAGAGGTGCCGCACGAGCGAATCCGTTGTTAGTTTCACATCGAGTGTGCACTGGTGGTCCGAAAAAACGGAGAGAAAAGCGCGGACGCATCCGGCGAAGTTCTTGCGATCACTTGGGATGTCCCACCGGTACGGCGAGAAATCGAAGGGCGCAGGCGTGCGATTGCGCAACTGTTCATTCGTTTCTAATAGCTTAATGAGTCTGTATAGCCCGGACAGCAGGATCGACACGTTAGTTTGCTGACTAATATCTTTGATCCAATCGGAAGCTTGCCGTGGAGGGATCTTGCTCCCAACGTCGACTAAGTGCGACGCTTCATCAAATAAGATGGTGTGCGTACCGACAAGTTTGAGCTGAACATTCATCATTTTGACGAGTTCGGTGGCACGCGTTCGCCCGGTCGGGAGCGGTACGTTCAATGCTTGCATGACACTTAGCGGTAAATCCTTCGGGGCGATACCTGTCGGAATCGGTACATAGAGCACAGGTACAATTAAACGCCCTGCTTCACGGCGTGCGCAGTAGTCGCGCTCGCGCGCGAACTCGCGAAGAACTTCTGTTTTTCCGCAGCGCGAGGGGCCGACAATGAAGTCGATTTGCGGGTCAAGTCCGTCTTTGCGGCTGCGCAACAGATCGCCGATCCGCTCGTACGCGTCTTGAAACCTCGGATGATGGATTACCGTTTTCTCGACTGCTGCCCGAAGTGTGTTCTGAAAGTTCACGTACTCGTCCCCCCGCTTTTTTGCGTAGGACGTTTTTCAACTGAGAAAGTCGGAATTGAGTCATCCGTAATGAACGAGTCGTTCGAGTCCGTTTGAGCACCCGATTCGCGAGCGGCTCTCGGGATGGGTGTGGTGTGTGCACGATCAACTGCGGCCGCAAGTTTTAGTGTGTCCCGGATAGCTTTCTGCTCTTCGCGATGTCCTTTCTTTCTCCCACCGGAATGTCGTACAGGTGCGGCAAGGCTCGCTTGAGCGAGATCGAGTTCAAACTGCTTGGCAACTGCAGGTAGTGGGCCTGCGAGCGCACGAACATGGTTTCGCCGCGCTTTCGCTTCAGAGAACGAAAATGCAGGCGTCTGTTCCGTCACTTCTGCATTGACGAGCATTATTAGCTCTGCCGTATTCTTGTCCGGTACGTACACAAATCGGTAGTCTGAAGGGTTGTACCGCACAGTGACGTCCGCGTTTGGACCGTATTGCCCGATCAGGATTGCGAGGTTATCGCCCCGGAAACGAAATCCATCGATCGATACGCCCGTCTTGTTACTCAGCGACGCGGTGCGCGTCAGAAAGCGGATCTGCACCCACGATTCGCGGTTCGGCGGGAGTGGCGTTGGAAAGTGTTCTTCGGCCATTTTCCAGCGTTGGGCCGGCGTGACCCCCATATTTTGATCAAGTAAATAGTCAGCAGTGATGAATCGTTCGATGCTCTGATGAATCCAGCGCTCAAAGAAGAAGCGGACGATCCAGCGCTCCAGTTGCTCTAGCGTCATTAACTCGTCTTTCTTCGCTTCCTCCGTACGTGCTCCGTCCTCGCCCTCAAATCGAGTAAAGCCAGGAAGGCCTTCTAGCGCAATCTTTAGACTTTTATGAAGTCGTTCAACGAATGGCTTCATGTGGCCGGAATGAGCGGGCGCGCGCGTGATGTTGATTCCAAGGGTATTGAGTTCGTTGATTCGTTCAGTGCGGTTTTCGGAGCCATTATCAAGGTGAAGATCAAGAAACTGTCCGCACGGGTCGAGTTCGCAGTTAATGCCGAGTTGATCGAAGCGCTTCTTCTTCGAGAACAGTCCTACTTCGATGCACTCAAGGGTATCCTCCGCAGTGACCGGAGTTGGCACCAAGCGCCAACCCAGCGGCACGGAGGAGTAGCAGTCGACAGAGACCATGAGATATGGATTTTGCAGAATGCCTTCGGCCGTTTTAACAAGCACAGGAAGATGAACCGTATCTTGTTCGACGCGGTGCATTGGCGCACCCGGAACTATCCGATTCTTAGCAACGGCTTTCGCTGAACGAGCGATACGTGGATCGAGTCGCTTGTAGTCAAGATCGGGGTTCCAGTGCGCAACAACAACATTCTTTATGAGTTCGCGGCTCAGAGTCTTGTCTTGCGGAATAAGTCCCCGCTGAATGGCAACTGACGTCAAGTGCTTTGCGAGCCCATTGATCTGGATTTTCGATTTCTTAACCGCATATACCGCTTCTGTAGCGCTGAGGATCAGCTCTTTTACGCTCTCGCTGTAGCGAGGCACATGATTACCCCGCGCTGCATACGCTGGGATTAGTTTGAGCGGATTCTCTGCACCATCTCGCAGGATCCGGTATGCCGTGCGCTCAGAGCACATCATCTTTGTCGATCCGTCCCCCGTTTCGATGGTGGTTCCTTGCAGTGCACGGATTGCTTCGGCTGCACTCGACCCGTTTCGCATCAAGGCTTTCAGGCGATCTAGAACGGCTATATTGAATTGCTGCCGACGACGCGCCTTCGGATTGTTTGTAAGATCAACCGTTTCGCCGGTAATCGGATTCACTGAAATTCGTTTCCAGTTTCCGTTCGACAACTCGCATCGTAGCGCTGCGATGGTCGCGTAATGACGACCACCGGTGCTCTGGTTCATAAGCTCTACACGTTCAGAATCGCTCTGAATCGAACACACTGAATAGATCCCGTCGGGGGTCAGCAGCTTCTCATCTCGTCGAAGATAGCTACTCATGATTTGAACTCCAGGGGGAGCAGTTCAAGGTGAGTGAGGCTTCCCCCGGCGACCGTGACCAAGGTATGGACGTTGAGACACTCTTCGTGCAAGTTGGCGCTCAAAAGACCATTCAGAACGAAGTACGCTGCGGTGCGCATGTTGAGACCGAGCGCTTTCATTGTGTGTCCCAGCGGTGCGGAGGTGTCACAAAGCAGGGTGTCGAGCTGCCCCGATAGATCTTCTGGAGTCAGCGTTTGTGGATCGCGGTTTTTCTCGGAAGATAGAACTGAAGCGTTAAACACAAGTGGTGAGGTTTGCTCGTAGCGAAATGCAATAGTCAGAAATCCGTGCCCACGCCTTTTCAGGATTGCTTTCGCTTTCTCGACTTTGCTGATGTAACACACGTCGCCCGGATATCGCACATCCTTTACCTCAACGACGATGCGTTGGCCATCGGCCAGTTGCAGCAAAAAATCTGGTGTGTAATCACGCTGTGTGGCGTCGACGCGTACTCGCGTGCATCGAGCGATTTCGAGCTCTTCGCGGGAGGTATAAAGCGCGCCGCTATGCACATCAACCGTGAAGGGTTGTGGTTGAAGTGCTACGACCCTTGGATCGAGGTCTGCGAGTTGCGCAACCGTTCTTTCGTTCGGAGACTCTGCAGCAATAATTCCGCCGGCTTTCCTGCAATTATAGAAAACAGCCTGGCGACCACCGATTCGCCCGAGCGTCCGATTTCCTTGAATGACATTACGTGGTGCAGATGATTTCCTTTTTTGGTTTGGCATGGTCCTGTTCTCTAATTGAGATCGCAATCTAATTCAAGAGAAAAGGAATTGCAAGACGTGAAATGAGCGATAGATCGGAATTGCGTGCCTTCTTAGATCGAAATTGTCTCGTAGATGTGTCACTTCTAAGGATAAAAATTGATCTTCCCGAAATGATGTTGCGGTACGAAAAATTTATTAAACACTCATTAAAACAATGGCTTGAGAAGGTTTTTGTGTCGCATTTATAGTTGCGTCAGAAATTCCTAGAAGGAATTGTGTTGGGCGCAAAGATGGGCGAAGAATAATTCGGATAGCACTGCGTTTTCCAGGCGAAAAACTCGTAAAATTATTGGGAGGCGTTCTCGAAAGCTCGTGATCTCGTTCGGCGCGCGGGGCGCTGGACGCTCGGGAATTGCGTAACGCTCATTTCGCGCAGGGCACGGCTTTGGCCCCATTAGTAGGGTGATGCAAAAGTCCGTGAACGATCGGAAATGGCTTTGGCATAGAAGCGTCTCCACATCCCTCTTATGGCAACGACGCGCGGCCAACTCAATCCCCAATCCTCTATGTTTCACTTTTTCACGCCGTAATCGAGTGTGCCGGCCGATCATCCGCTGCGACGGGTGCAGCGTTTGGCAGACCGCGCTTTTGGCGTAATTTGTGCGGAGTTGGATGCGCTTTACTCGTCGGTCGGTCGGCCATCGATTCCGCCGGAGCGTCTCCTCAATGCGCAATTGCTGATCGCGCTGTATTCGGTTCGCTCCGACAGGTAGTTCTGCAGGTAGCTCGATTACAACATCCTGTTCCGCTGGTTGTTCGATATGGATCCTGAGAGTGCGATGCTGGACCAGTCGAATTTGAGTCGGCTGCGCGAGAGCTTGGTGGTAACCGACGTGGCCCGGCGCTTCTTTGATGAAATGGTCAATCTGGCCCGCAACCAGAACTTGCTGCCTTCCGACCACTTCGCTGTGGACGGCACGCTGATCAATGCCTGGGCCTCGGTCGAGTGCGTCAAACCCAAAGACGGCACCCCGCACAAGGACGGCGATGACGGCACTTGGATGGTCGACTTCAAAGGCGAGAAGCGCTCGAACTCTACGCATCAAAGCACGACAGATCCCGAGTCCCGGCACATGCGATAGGGCAACGGCCAGCTGGCCAAGCTCATCTACGGCGAGCATGTGATAGTGGAGATCCGCAACGGCCTGTGCGTCGATATCCTCATCACTGATTCGACTCATGCCGTGCGCAGTGCTGCGCGGCAGCTGCTCACTCGTGCACGCCGACGGCACATTCATCCCGAGATGCTGAGTGCCGACAAGGGCTATACCTGAAGGAGTTCCGGGCATTGAACTCTAGAAGATGGCGCCCGCGAAACATCAGATCATTAGCAGTCGGTCTTTCGGTCAGTACATCTATGAACTGTCCGAGCTGAGAGAAGCGGTGGCGAGCTACACTGGCAAGACTGCCGGCCCAGCATTCGATGGCGGGGGCGATACAGGTGTTTATCCGCACAAATACGTTCAAACAGAACGCGCCTCAATACCAGCGTACGGTCACCATCCCGCTGCCCGAGCCGAGCGCAGACACGCGCGTGCTCACCCGTTGGGCGACTGTGATTCTTGAAATTATCTACAAGTCGGGCTTCGCCTATCAGAAGGCAGGGGTGATGCTGTCGGAACTGCGACGCAGGAACAGCATTCAGAGAAGGCTCTTTGCTGCGTCAGGTGCAGATGAACGCTCGGAGTCACTCAGGCGTGTGATGGATCAGATCAACAGTCGGTCGGGGCAGGGCACCTTGAAGCCTCTGGTGACAGGATTGGACCCCGCATGGCGAATGCGGCGGGATCAATTTTCACCCGCGTGGACAACCAACTGGAACGAACTTCCTGTGGCGCTGGCCCGATAAAGGGCGGTAAGCGTAACCTCACCCCATGTGCGCGAACTACCGACCCTCCAGCAACGAAGAACTGAACTGTTTTCTACTGCAACCGCCAGATTTTGAGTATGGCGAGGCCGACCCCGGCTCCATCGTTCCCATTGTCAGCAACTTCGCACCGCGAATGTGGGTAGCGGCCTGCTTTGGCGTGGTGCCCAAGTGGGCGAAGGACGCGAAGATCGCCAGGTCCACTTACAATGCCCGCGCCGAAACGGTTGGCGAGAAACCTTCGTTCAGGGATGCCTAGCGACGTGGACAACTCTGCATCATCCCGGCGAAGGAGATCTACGAGCCGTGCTACGAGTCAGGCAAAGCTGTTCGGTGGCGCATCGCCAGAAGGGATGGCAGGCCCATGGGTGTTGCAGGCATCTGGACTCGTCGCGAGGAGGCAGGAGAGCTATCTGAGCGGTCGATGTCGATGCTAACGATCAATGCCGATGGAGACCCGGTAATGCAGCGGTTTCACAAAACAGAGGATGAGATGCGCTCGGTGGTGATTCTGCCGGAAGACTCGTGGAGGAACTGGTTGGGGGCAAAATCAGAGCAGGAGGCGCGCAAGTTGCTGCAGCGCTATCCGGCGGACGGGTTGAGTGTGGCGGAGGCTACGAGATAGAGGTACGCGTCAGTATTCGAGCTAACTGCTTGCTTGTGGCGGGCAGATTAGGCCTGCCGAGAACCAAACATCTGATGCGAGAATTCTGGGGTGCGGTTGGAAGGGGAGAACTAATTGCATCGCGCTTCCATTGATAATGCCAAACGGGTACAAAGCACAAGGGCAGGATTCATCGATAGCCGGATACGTGCGATGATTCGCCCCTTTGTTTTCTCACGGCGTCTCAACGGAAGTCAACGCTCAATCGGATTGGTTTTCCTTGGGCACGTACATCGCGGAGTTGCTTGGTGTGAGTGAGGTCCTGCCTTGTTCGCAGATCGGAACAGGGACTCTTCGCGTCCCTCGATTACGCTGTCAGTGTAGGTGTAGGTTGACGAATTTGAGCTGTCGCGTTGGTGGGCCGCAGAGTATGAGGGTCGAGGCAGAACATTGACGTCTTGCCTACGACTAGTTTTGACCGCTTTATCTGCCGGTCGAGACGCAATTTGGAGCTTTGAAGTGAAAACGATTTCTTGCGTAGACCTTTTCTGTGGTGCGGGAGGACTGACGCACGGTTTCGTCCTCGAAGGGGTGCCGGTGGCCGCTGGGATCGATCTGGACCCTGCATGCCGTTTTCCCTATGAAGCCAACAACAAGGCCAGATTCGTTGAGCGTGACGTTAGTAAGGTCTCCATAGAAGAGCTGAAAGGGCTGTTTGGCGATGTCGACCTTACGGTACTTGCGGGCTGTGCCCCGTGCCAACCCTTCTCAACCTACGCGCAACGATATGAGTTAGATGGCAAGGACGGTAAGTGGGGCCTGTTGTATGAGTTCGCGCGTCTAGCGGAAGGAGCAAAGCCTGATGTCATTACCATGGAGAACGTACCCACCGTTGCTAAGCACGAGGTGTTTCGTGACTTTGTCGAAACGCTAAAACGCATTGGCTACAGCGTCTGGTTCGATGTCGTTGACAGTTCTCGCTACGGTGTACCGCAGATGCGACGACGTATGGTGCTGCTTGCATCAAGACGTGGTGACATCAAGATGATCGAACCAACTCACGAGAAACCGAAGACGGTGCGCCAGGCGATTGGTCGTTTGCGCCCTCTGAGTGCGGGTGAAGCCGCTCCAAGGGATAGGCTGCACGTCACCTCGGCGTTGTCTGAAAAGAATCTCAAACGAATTAAGGCATCGAAGCCTGGCGGCACATGGCGTGACTGGCCGGATGATCTGGTCGCCGACTGTCATCGAGCCGAAAGCGGACGTACATACCCAGGTGTTTATGGTCGTATGGAGTGGGACAAACCTGCCCCCACTATGACTACACAATGCTACGGCTTCGGTAATGGTCGTTTCGGGCACCCTGAGCAGGATCGAGCGATCTCGCTGAGAGAGGCCGCGCTCATACAGAGCTTCCCACGAGGCTATACTTTCGTTCCTCATGACGGAGAGGTAAGTTTTACGATTCTAGGTCGGCTTATCGGCAACGCGGTTCCTGTCGATCTGGGTCGTGCTATCGCACGAAGCATCAAGACCCATCTCGCATCGGGACCCGCGCTACGGTGAAGTGAAGAGCGTTTCCTTACGTTACTTGATCGAACCCGAATGCCGCCTTCTGGCACAGTTTGAGCAAGGCGAGTCGATCCGGTACGCAGACACCAATTCGAGACTGCTTGATGTCAATTGGATGATTCTGCGATTCTGGTAACACTGGCTACCAATTGCTGCAGCGGAAGTCATCGCACTGACGGTGACCGCAGGCCGAACGCTTCGCTGCTCACTTTCTGTTTGTGCGCGTACGAACAGTTCAACTGGATAGGTGGAAGACCGCATGGAAATTTCGAACGCACAGATTAGCCAGGCCTACCGTGCCCGCCCTGAACCCGGCCAACTGGTAGAAGTCAGGCGACGTCAGTGGGTCGTTGCAGAAGTCATCTCTTCCAAGCTGACATCAGCCTCTGCGCAACAGAATGCCGTGACCCTCTCATCCATCGACGAGGATGGTCTAGGTGAGGAGCTTGAGGTCATCTGGGAGATCGAGCCCGGCGCGCAAATTATTGAGCGTGCAGGTCTGCCGTCAATTACTGGCCAGGATGACTCCAACACCCTCGACGCTTTTCTTGATGCGGTTCGCTGGGGTGCTGCCACCAATGCCGACCGAGGTTTTCTGCAGGCTCCTTTCCGCAGTGGCGTCAGCATTGAGGACTTCCAGCTCGACCCACTGGTGCGTGCCATCGACATGGCCCGCGTCAATCTGCTCATCGCCGACGACGTCGGCTTGGGCAAGACCATTGAAGCCGGTCTCGTCATCCAGGAGATGTTGCTGCGGCACCGTGCCCGCACTGTTCTGATCATCTGCCCCGCATCGCTGCAAGAGAAGTGGCGCGTGGAGATGCTGGAAAAGTTTGGCCTTGATTTTCGGATTGTCGACACGGCCTACATCAAGCAGTTGCGCCGAGATCGCGGCATCCATGCCAACCCCTGGACTTCCCACCCACGCCTGATCGCGTCCATGGACTGGGTCAAGAGCGGCGAAGGACTGCGCGCCATGCGCGACGTCCTGCCCGTGCACGCCAGCTTTCCACGCAAATTCGACATGCTCGTCGTCGACGAAGCACACAACATCGCGCCTGCCGCAGGCACTAACTACGCGCTGGAGAGCCAGCGCACACGCTTCATCCGCTCCATCAGTCCACACTTCCAGCATCGTCTGTTTCTGACAGCCACTCCGCACAATGGCTACACCGAGTCCTTCACCTCGCTGCTGGAGTTGCTGGACGACCAGCGTTTTGCTCGAAACATCCTGCCAGATGAAAAGCAGCTGAGTCAGGTGATGATTCGTCGCCTAAAGAGCGATCTAGTCGATGCGGAAGGCAAGCCACTCTATGCGCAGCGCAAGCTGCAAGCGCTGCTGGCCTCGTACTCCACGCTAGAGCGCGCCATTCACCAGAAGCTGAACGACTACTGCGCGAGTCGCGAGCAGGACGCCGAAAAGGTCGGTAATGCCTTCGGCACGTCATTCGTCAACCAATTGCTCAAGAAGCGGCTCTTCTCCTCTCCCGCCGCGTTCGCATCCACGCTCGAGAAGCACATTGCCAGTCTGGCCAATGGCGGCCAACGCAAGGAAAAGGATGCGATGGCCGACCGCATCTTGCGCAAGGCCATCCTGCGGGTCGATGAAGACTACGCCAACGACCAAGAGGTCGAAAACGCCCAGTCCGAGGCCGTCGAAGAGGCCTCACGTCGCGCGCAACCGCTGACGACAGACCAGCAACAAATGCTGAACGAACTGCGGTCATGGGCACAGACCGCCAAGAACCAGGTCGATGCCAAAGCCAAAGCAATCCTCGACTGGCTCGCCACCAATCTCAAGACCGACGGCCAGTGGAATGATCGTCGGGTCATCTTGTTCACCGAGTACCGCACCACCCATCAGTGGATGCACGAGATTCTCGCCAGCCACGGTTTCGGTGGTGATCGACTGGCCATCCTCCATGGCGGAATGCCGCAGGATGAACGCGAAAAGGTCAAAGCGGCGTTCCAAACTTCGCCCAAGGATTCAGCGGTGCGCATCCTGCTGGCCACCGATGCCGCGTCCGAAGGTATCGACTTGCAGAATCACTGTAACTGCCTCATCCATCTGGAAATCCCCTACAACCCCAACGTGATGGAGCAGCGCAACGGCCGTATCGACCGGCACGGTCAGCGCCAGAAAGAGGTCTTGATCTGGCACCCCGTCGATGGCGGTGAACAAGGCAAGGCAACCATTGGCGGTCACGGCGAAGACATCATCCGGGCACTGCGCAAACTCGAATCCATGCGGGCGGACATGGGCAGCGTCAACCCGGTCATCGCGCCGCAGATGTCGGGGCTGATCGAAGGCTCGCTCAAAGACCTCGACACCCGTCTCGCTGAAGCCAAAATCGCGAAAGCCAGACGCTTCGTGCGCGCCGAGCGCGAACTGAAAGACCGCGTTTCCAAGCTGCACGAACGGCTCCTGACGACGCAGCAGGATTTCCACCTCACGCCGGAGCACATCCTGATGGCGGTCAAGACGGGTCTTGTGATGGCAGGCCGTCCGCCGCTTGAGCCCTTTGCCTTGGCTGATGCCCCGACAGGAACCGTATTCAAGATGCCCGCGCTGTCGGGCTCGTGGGCGCGCTGCCTTGAGGGGCTGCGTCACCCCCACACACTGCAAATTCGGCCCATCACCTTCGATCACGCCGTCGCTAAAGGGCGTGACGACGTGGTTCTGGTTCACCTGAACCACCGGCTGGTACAGATGTGCCTGCGCTTGCTGCGTGCCGAGGTCTGGGCCCAAGACGATGTGAAGAAGCTGCATCGTGTCACCGTGCGTTCGGTGCCAGACTCCCTGATCGACGGGCCTGCCGTGGTCGTCATCTCGCGACTGGTCGTCACGGGTGGCAGCCATCATCGCCTCCACGAAGAGCTGACGGTCGCCGGGGGCTATCTGGGCGATAAATCATTCCGTCGTGAGGAAGGCGTCACCAAAGTCCAGCAATGGCTGGATCAGGCCAAGCCACTGACCGCCGCAGACTCTCTGTTCGATGCCATCCGCGTGCGCTTCGACCGTGCGCAAAGCTCTATCCTGCAGGCGGTCGACGCCCGTTCAAAAGACCGGCTCAAGTTCCTGACCAACACCCTGCAATCCCGCAAGCAGCAAGAAGTGGCTGACATTGGCTCCGTGCTTGATGAGCTTGAAAAAGCCATCCAGCTTGAGCTGAAAAAAGACCAGCAACCGGCGCAGCTTTCCCTGTTCACCGAAGACGAACGAACACAGCTCGGGCGCGACACCGCCGCACTGGAAGCGCGTCTTGCCCGCATTCCGGCCGAGCGCCAGCAGGAGGCTGAAGCCATCGAAACCCGCTACGCCAAACTCAACGACCGCACCTTCCCGGTCGCCGTCATCTTTCTGGTCCCTGCATCTGCCGTTCAGGGAGGTGCCGCATGAGTGCTCCCAGCGTGAATGATGATTGGCTGTCACTGATCGAGATCTCCGGCCCTTTCCTTGCCGTTCCCGTTCTGAAAGAAGCCTTTCCACAAGGGCTGGAAGAACTGGATGCCACCAAGCGCAAACGTCTGCGCCAAGCCTACGAGGAATGGCGCGAAGCGCTGGAACTGGAAGACGCGCAATTCGCTGAGTTACACGTGGCGTGGATCGACGAGGTACTGTCGCGTGGCCTCGAGCTCGACGAAGACGGTAAAGGCGACGTCCTCAAGCGCGCCGACTGGTGTGCAGCCAACCTCCAAGCCACCTTGCCCGAACATGGCATGACGCTTTCGCCTGATCTCGCGGTAATCGACGAGCAACGCGCCAACAAGCCACTGCTGCTGATCCAGACCTATTCGCAGGATGTCGATCTCAATGCAACCCTGAAGCAAGACGGTTGGGCTGCCACACCCGCCGATCGCATGGTTGCTTTGTGCCGCTTTCTGGGTTGTCGACTCGGGCTGGTGACCAACGGCGAGCGCTGGATGCTGGTGGATGCCCCGGTGGGTGCCGTTACCACCTTTGCCAGTTGGTATGCCCGCATCTGGAGCCAGGAGCCCATCACCTTGCAGGCTTTCGTGCACCTGCTCGGTATTCGTCGTTTTTTTGTCGACGAAACCGAACAACTGCCCGCGCTGTTCGATCGCTCCCTGAAGTTCCAGGACGAAGTCACCGACGCCCTTGGCGAGCAAGTACGCCGCGCCGTCGAGGTGTTAATTCAGACCCTCGACAAAGCCGACCAGGACCGCAATCGAGAGCTCCTGCACGACGTCAAAGACCCCGAGCTGTATGAGGCCGCGCTGACGGTGATGATGCGCTTAGTGTTCCTGCTCTCGGCCGAGGAGCGTGGCCTGCTCCTGATGGGCGACGAGCGATACGAAGCCAACTACGCGCTCTCCACCTTGCGCATGCAGTTGCGCAAAGAGTCCGAGGAAATCCTCGAGCGCCGCTGGGACGCTTGGTCGCGCCTGCTGGCGATTTTCCGGGCGGTGTTCGGCGGCATTGAACACGAAAACCTGCGCCTGCCAGCCTTGGGCGGCTCGCTGTTTGATCCGGACCGCTTCCCCTTCCTCGAAGGTCGGGCCAAAGGCTCGAACTGGCGCAGCGATGTAGCCAAGCCCCTGCCCATCGATAACCGCACCGTCCTGCTGTTGCTGGAAGCCATCCAGCAATTCCAGGGCCGCACACTGTCTTACCGCGCATTGGACGTTGAACAGGTCGGCTACGTGTACGAGGGTCTGCTTGAGCGCACCGTCAAACGCACCGATGAAGTCACGCTGGAACTGGATGCCACCAAGAGCGCCAAAACCCCATGGGTCAAGCTGGCCGAGCTGGATTCGGCACGCTTGGATGGAACCGCGCGATTGGCCGAATTGCTGCAAGAGCGCTCCGGCAGTTCCGCCAGCCGGGTGCGCAATGATCTGGCTAAAGCCGTCGATGACATCCTGGCCGACCGCCTGCTGACCGCTTGCCAAGGCGACACCAAGCTCCGCGATCGCGTCAAACCCTATGCCCATCTGCTGCGCACCGACCCATGGGGCTATCCACTGGTCTATCCCGCTGGTGCTTTCATCGTCACCACCGGCTCCGACCGGCGCGAAACCGGCACCCACTACACCCCGAAATCGTTGACAGAGGCCATCGTCGCCCAAACCCTTACGCCGGTGGCCTATGTCGGCCCTGCCGAAGGCACGCCGCGCGATCGATGGACACTGAAATCCCCCGCTGAACTGCTCGACCTCAAGATCTGCGACCCCGCCATGGGCTCGGGGGCCTTCCTGGTGCAAGCCTGCCGCTGGTTGTCCGATCGCCTCGTCGGGGCGTGGTCACAGGCCGAGGCAACGGGCAAAACTGTGAGTGTGGATGGTGAGGTTCTGGAAGCGGGAACTACCAAGGAACCTCTACCCCGCGACAGCGAAGCTCGCACGGTGATCGCACGCCGTCTCATCGCCGAGCGTTGCCTGTACGGCGTCGATTTGAATCCTCTGGCAGTCGAACTTGCCAAGCTTTCGATCTGGCTGGTGACACTGGCCAAGGGGCGACCGTTTGGCTTTCTCGACCACAACCTGCGTTGCGGCGACAGCCTGCTCGGCATCCATCGACTGGATCAGCTCACTGAACTTTCCATGACGCCGACTGGTAAAGGTCAGCAACGCCTGTTTGGGCAGAACATCAAGCGAGCGGTTCACGAGGCAATTGAGTTGCGGCAGCGGCTGCGCCAGATGCCGATCCGCGACATCCATGACATAGAGGCCATGGCGCGACTGGATGCCAATGCACGCCAGAAACTCGAAGTGCCGGAGCTCATCGCCGATGCGTTCGTCGGAGAGGTGTTCGTTACGAGGGGCACTGGCGTGGCGTTAGAGAACGCACTTGCCTCGCTCTCCATCCAAGCCGGACGAGCCATTGACGGCGACCAAGATACTGCGGCTGCAATGCGTCGACAAGCCGTCGCAGCGCTTTCAACTGATCTGCCCGAGAGCAAGCCACCTCGTCGGCCATTCCATTGGCCCCTCGAATTTCCAGAAGTTTTCGCACGCGACCCTAGGGGGTTCGATGGCATCGTTGGAAATCCCCCGTTCAGTGGAGGACGTTGGATCGGGCGTCGTTTTGGCCTGACATACCAAGAGTATTTGAAGCTAATACGCAATGGTGTCGTGGGCTCACCCGACCTCTGCGTATATTTCTATTTGCGAGCCTTTGCCTTGCTCGGATCGAACGGCTGCTTTGGCCTGTTGGCAACCAAGTCAATCACAGAAACTGGCTCTCGTGTGGTCTGCTTGGATCAGATCATCGGAATGGGTGGAGTCGCCTACCGGGGATGCTCGCGCATGGTTTGGCCGGGCAATGCAGCCGTGGTCGTTTCAATCGCTTGGGTTTCCCGCGATGATTGGCAGGGTCCGAAAATCCTGGATGATCGCACGGTGCAAGCCATCAATGGTGCTCTGGAAGAAGATGTCCAAATCAAACGACCACTGAAACTCAAGGCGTTAAAAGGTACATTTTCTCAAGGTCAGGATGTTCTTGGTCGCGGCTTTGAGCTTACTGAAGAAGAGCGTGCAGCAATACTTGAAGAGGATCCTAATTGTTCTGAGGTGATATTTCCTATCTTTAACGCACAGGACATCAACACGATGCCCGCGTTGAATGCTTATCGCTGGGTGATCTACTTTCGCGACTGGCCAGAAGAGCGGGCGAAAAAATTCGGCCCAGCTTTTCGACGTGTTGAGGAGTTGGTCAAGCCTTATCGCAATTCCTTGACTGGACAGATACATCAGGATTGCTTCTGGAAGTTCTGGGACTTGAGGCCGAGCCTCCTTCGTGAGGCTGCAACTCACGATTCCTTCTTGGTTTCTCCTATCGTTACCAAATATGTGACCTTCAGGAGGGTCCCGTCACGATACGTTTATAACCATGCAAGCAAGGTCTACTTCCTTTATCAATGGTCAGATTTTTCAGTATTGCAGTCCAGTATTCATCAGGAATGGGCTTTTTGGGCTTGCGGAACTCTAGGGGCATCGACGCTTCGATACTCAACGTCATCAGCTTTGGAGACCTGGCCGATGCCAGTGCTCAATGGCAACGCCGAACTCGACGAACTCGGCGAGCGTTATCACTCGTATCGAGAGTCGTTGTTGGCAGATAAATCGATCGGCCTCACCAAGTTTTACAACCGATTCCATGATCAGTCGGACGACAATTCCCAAGTCGAGCTGATGCGCGGCCTGCATCGTGAAATAGATCTCGCGGTCGCTCGCGTCTACGGGTGGGACGATATTGACTTGGAGCACGGATACCACGAAGTGCCGTACCTCCCAGAGAACGATCGCGTCCGTTTCACCATCAGCGGTCGTGCGCGCCTTGAAGTGCTTCGGCGACTGTCGGATCTGAACCGCCAGCGTTATGAGGAAGAGGTCGCTCAAGGGCTTCATGGCAACGCTACGCCACGCGCCTCGACCCGTGCCACGCGAGCCGGCCGCACTGCTTCCTCCGCGAGGATCCAACCCTCGCTCGACTTCGAGAACGGGACCGCAACGCCCGTCACCGGTGTGACGCCCGCCACGGCAATCCTTGGCTTCCTAAATGCGAATGACGGCTGGCACGCCAAGACAGAGGTCCTCGCCGCCACCGGTATCACGGATGGCCAGTGGAACACCGCGATCGCTGAGCTGATCGCAGGCGGCAAAGTTGAACGCCAAGGCGAGAGGCGCGGGGCACGGTATCGAGCGACAGATGCCGGGGGGACTGCGCAATGATGCCCCAGGCCTGGTTTGAGATGGCTGAAATCCGCCGTCGAAAGTTTACTTCATCAGCTTGGATACCGCTGAGAGCGGTTCAGCCAATCTGCGAACAGGGAAATCGTGGCCATCTTGGGTTCAAGGAGGAATTCTTTGGCGCTGGCTCACTTGCCGTTCCAGTTGCGCTCAAAGACAAGGCAACCAAGCTTGGTTGGTCGGATGTTGGCATCAGTCACGAACACCGGGCCTGTGTCGACGATGGGCGCTACATACCAGCCGAAATATATGAGTACAGCCAAGGCGAGCAGATTGGCTTTTCACTGGTGCTTGAACAACGCTTGAACGGTGCTGAGCAAAACGTTTGGCACCTGCATCAGGACTTCGTGATTGCCCTCGAACTCATGAGAGATGGTGATCGTTGGATATGCCCGAATGAGGGATACACGGAAGTGGCCCGCCTCCATCGGCACCCAGACGGTCGACCATTCCTGATGGAGGCAAAGGCGGAATTCCTACTCGACTACCTTTGTGCGCGAGGCATGGGATTACTCGTGACTGCCTACTGGAACCGCGAGGAAATTGTCGAAGACATCGCTCATATCGCTTGGGTAGAGAACCCGAAGCATGAAGGTACTGAGGGTGCGCGCTGGGAGGGGCGAACCTATGAGATCCACGAAGGCGGCATGCCATTTGGGGCGGAAACAGCGGTGTTTCACATGTCTCGAACCGACGTTGATCCCAGCGAAGATGTGCCTGTGTTCGGTTTCCCTACTGACGATGTAACCGAAGGACGGTCCTGGGCGTTCAAGCGTAAAGAACGAAAGCTGTTCGTCGTGGAAGGCGAATATTGGCGAGATGAGTGGATCAGTCCAGGCAAGTACAGCGCCCGAATTCGTGGAGATGATGTTCCAGGCTCGGTGTTTTTCATTACTGATGCGGCTGGCACTCGCGAGTCGAAGGATACCCTCACGAAAGAAAGCCGTTGGCTGTGGTTCCGGCCCGAAGTAATAAACGCGCTACTTGAGCATCGGGGCGGGCACTTGGGGTGGTACACCCGGGACACGGGATCAGTCACCTGCTCACCCGACTACGGCGTGCACTTTGGCGTCAACTCGATTGGCCTCGTCAATGTGTACGCCAAGGACATCGGCCTCTTGCGGGATTGGCAGCAGAGAGTGTGGGCGGGCTTCAACGTCACGCCAGAGGGCGGCGTTTCAGAGGAACTGCTTGCTTCACAGATGCGGGCAAAACCAGCAGATACCACTTCGCCAGAAACTGCTCTTGTTCAAGCTCTGGCTCGTATGGATGAGGTCTTTTTGGCAATACGAGGCAAATCACTGTTTCGTGAGCACCCATACCGCAATGAAGTGCTGAGTCGCATCCATCGCTTTCGGTCGACCAACGAAAAGGGGCTATTCGCGTTAGCGAAGGACATAGCACGGCTGACGGCTGACAGCATTGACATTGCCGTGCTGCAAGAGATCGCTGCACCGCCAAAGGGTGAGAAGTGGGGCTCACTCAAATCGCTTGAGAAGGTTCTGGCGACGGTGTGCGCACCAGAGGAAGCACGCCATGCGCTTACGCCACTGGTAGGGACATACCAGCTTCGCCTTGCCGACGCACATTTGCCGGGGAGCGAGTTGGCGGAAGCGATGAAGCTGGCTGGCATTGACGGCTCAAGCTCTCCACTACATCAGGGACAAACGCTGATTGCGAACTGTGCAAGTGCTGCGATGGCGATTGCTACGTTGCTCGAACGCCTGACCAAGAGCGAAAACGATAAAGGGGATAAGAATGGCTGAAGGCAACCAACAGAAATCACCGAACGCCTGGATCGCCATTGATCATGGTCTTTCCGGCGATCTCACGCTGGCACCCTACACATTGCGGCTGAAAGGCGAGCGTTCACTGTATCAAGCCATCGCCGATGACGATTGGGTGTTGATTCTGAACACCGCTTGTCACATCACGCGGGTCGGGCGGCTGCTGCGGGTTCGCTCCGATCTGGAGACCACCACGATCTACTTCGACCGCATGCTGTTGGTCGATCCGGCGATTTCGATTGGTCTTACTTCGCTCACCCCGCCTTCGTCCGGCAGCGTTGGCCGCATTCAATGGACGGACTTCCTTGAGTCGCTTCCGAAGGCATTGCACAAGACGATTGCCGAAGTGCCGATCATTGAGGATCAGGCCTATATCCGCGAACTGCTGCAGCTGGCCGTGATGGACGACCTGCTGGGCCCCGCTGGCGGCCCCCGCGAACGCATCGTCGACATGGGTGTGCGGGATCGCTACTTGGTTGGCAAACTGGCCCCGCGTGAGGCCGCACAGGGCGGCATTGAGGGGCTGGACGGGCCACTGGCCAATGACGACTTTGAGGCGCCTACGGAGGCCAAGGCTCCCGGACGTCACGAACCGGGGGCGGAGTTTGGAACGGCCACCGGGCGTGTAGAGCCGGAATCGGATTCGGCTGACGAGATCGACGCCGCCAGCAACCAGTCGCTGGTGCCCAGCAGCCTCGGCATGACCTTCTGCGTCGATGGTGATGCCGACCGGATAGAGATCGAAGCGCGCTGGGGCCGGTACGAGCGTGTACCGAATGATGAGCATGAACTGCTCAAGTCCAACGGGCAGAAGGCCAAGGTGTGGCAGCGCATTCCTTGTGGCGGGAAGATCGTGCTGCCGCTTACCGAAGGCGTGATTCCACATCAGGCACCCGACAGCGAGTTTCCCGAAGTGCGCGTGCAGGGCTCAATCCGGGCCAAGAATGCCAATGGCGATCGGCTGGTCACCTTGTTTCTGGTGAATGCACAGGAGGAACCGGACACCAACCGCGACACGGCGTGGGTGTTCCAGCCCGAGCTGATCGTTCGTTCGGAGAACGATGCCGCCAAACGCGCCATCTTCCGGCGCAGGCCGGTGCTGGACGCAGACGGTATGGACCCGGAGCGTGAAGCTCTGGAGATGATCTACCGCAACCGCGTCGAATTCGCCGTGGGCCATGGCGTTGCCGTCCATGCCGAAACCGCAGACGACGTGACGCTGGCCACCGAGGTGCGCACCACGGTGATGCCGCAGTACGAGGTGCAGGTGACGGAGACGCCCGGCCTCGATCCATCCGATCGCCCGGCGATGCGCCAAATGGTCAGCAGCGGACTGCTGGATATGCAGCGACTGGCGACCTTGGACATCGACCCGCTGGTCGATGCCTTGGGCATGCTGACCAAGGACTATGCCGCGTGGATCGATGAGCAGCGCGCTCGCGTCGGGGCAGAAGTGACCGGCTACGACACTCAGTCGCAACAGGCGATGGACCGATGCCAAGAGATCTATACGCGCCTGCAGCAGGGTATCGACACGCTGAAAGGCAATGAGAAGGCGCTGGCCGCGTTCCGGTTTGCCAACCGGGCGATGGCCACGCAACGCGTGCGCAGCCAATACGCGCTGGCCATGCGCCGGGGCGAGGATGTCACCATCGACAAGTTCGATGTGCTGAAGAACCGCAGCTGGCGTCCGTTCCAGTTGGCGTTTCTGCTGCTCTCCATTCCGTCACTGGCAGACCCGAGCCACCCGGATCGCGTTGAACCCGTCGAGGCTTACGCCGATCTGCTGTGGTTCCCCACCGGTGGCGGTAAGACCGAAGCCTATTTGGGCGTGGCCGCCTTCACCATGGCCATCCGGCGCATGCAGGGCAATCTCGGCGGCTACGACAGCTCACGCGGCTTGGCCGTGATCATGCGTTACACGCTGCGCTTGCTGACGCTCCAGCAGTTCCAGCGTGCCACAGCGTTGATTTGCGCCATGGAAGTATTGCGCCGCGAGGCGCTGGATAAGGGTGACAAATCCCTTGGTATCGAACCTTTCACCATCGGACTCTGGGTTGGCAACAAGGTGACGCCTGGCACGACGGAAGACAGCCATCGCGCCATTGAGGATGTCCGTAACCCCGGCAAATACAACGCTGGCGCGGCGTCTCCCGCGCAACTCACCAGTTGCCCCTGGTGCGGAACTGAAATCGTTCCAGGCCAAGATGTTGAAGTTCAGAAGGATACTTCGGGCGGTCGCACCTTTGTTTACTGTGGCGATAAAAAGGGCCGCTGCGACTTTTCAAAGGGGAAATCTAGCAAACAGCCACATCCGGGGATTCCGGTACTGGTGGTAGATGAAGAGATCTACCATCGCCCGCCGGCGATGATGATTGCCACCGTGGACAAGTTCGCCATGATGGCGTGGCGTGGTCAGGTGCGCACGCTATTTGGTCGCGTGGGCCAAGAATGCGAACGCCATGGCCTGCTGTGGCAAGGTGCCGACTGCAATGGCAATCACCAGGCGGGCAAAAGACTCCCTTCGACGAAGGCGAAGACCATCAGCCCCATTCGCCCGCCAGACCTGATCATTCAGGACGAATTCCACCTTATCAGTGGGCCATTGGGCACCATGGTGGGCTTGTACGAGACTGCCGTCGATGAGCTGTGCGGCTGGACACTTGGCGACAAAACGGTCAAGCCGAAAATCATCGCCTCCACGGCGACGGTACGCAAAGCCAGAGAGCAGGTGAATAACGTCTTCATGCGCCGTGTTTCGGTGTTCCCACCGCATGGACTGGACGTGGAAGACAACTTCTTCTCAGTCCATCGACCGATTGAGGAAAAGCCGGGACGGCGTTACCTCGGGGTGTGCTCGCCCGGCAGTTCGCGCCCCGCGATGTTGATCCGCGTCTACACCGCGTTCTTGACGGCAGCACAGGAACTGTTCGATCACTTTGGCGAACCCGCCGACCCGTACATGACCATGGTCGGGTACTTCAATTCCCTGCGCGAGTTGGGCGGCATGAAGCGCTTGGCCGAGGACGACGTGCAAACGCGTTCCTACCGGGTGCAGATGAGCATGGTGGAGCGACCCGCATTGGCACAACGGAGCATCAGCAACATTCGCGAGCTGACATCTCGGGTATCAAGTCAGGACATCCCCAAGTACCTCGACAACCTGGAGGTCAAGTTCAAATCCGAGTTTGACACTGCAACCGGCAAGTACGTGACCCGCTGGCAGGAGGGCGACACGCGCGCCATCGATGTGGTGCTGGCGACCAACATGCTGTCCGTGGGTGTTGACGTGAACCGGCTCGGGCTGATGGCGGTTAACGGGCAACCTAAAGGAACAGCTGAATACATTCAGGCCACCAGTCGTGTCGGGCGTTCCTTCCCAGGCTTGGTCTGTACGGTGCTGACGTGGGCTAGACCGCGCGATCTGTCGCACTACGAAACCTTCGAGCACTACCACGCCACGTTCTACAAGCATGTCGAGGCGCAATCGGTAACGCCGTTCTCGCCGCGCGCGATGGACCGTGGTTTGACTGGCGCGATGCTGAGTTTGATGCGCCTTGAGAACGATGTGTTCAGCCCGAACGAAGGCGCGGGCCAACTGAGCATGTCCAACCAGGCCGAGATGACGGATGCCATCAAGATTTTGGCTACTCGCGCAGGCAATGTCGCTGAAGACAACTCGCGCAAGCAGTTGGCTGAGACTGAGCTGAAAGAACGTGCAGACGAATGGGCGAAAGAAGTCAGCAAGGGAGGGCGCATCTTGGCCTATGAGAAGCGCGGCCCCGAAAAAGACAAGACCGTTGCATTGATCAAGTCGCCCGGCCTTCAGGCCTGGGACAACTGGACCGTACCGATGTCGATGCGAGAGGTCGAGCCCGGCGTGCGTCTGATCATGAACACGAGCCATATCACGGACGATCACGATTGGAAGCCTCGTCCCGCAACGAAGGATGACGATTGAACATGATCATCAACAACAAGACTCCAGTCGGAGAAGTTCGCCCCAGCCAGTTGCTGTGGACCTATGGGCCCGGTGCGCTGATCGACCTGCCCAGCCTGTCCGTCGTGACGCTCGGCATCGACCGATGGGAAAAAGACCGCTGCCAGCCGATTCAAGAGGCACGACTGCTCGCTGCCGTTCGAAAGGTATTGGGGGCGCAGGTCGAGAGCCTGCGGATGCCGCCGTTTCAGAAGAGTGAACTCGTCGACGTCTGGTCGGCCGAGGCCAATATCGGCGTTCCCGTCCGGCCATTCCCGCGCTGGATGCGCTGCGTGAAGTGCGGCCTGCTGTCGCCCTTTGATGCCGGTCTGTTCGAGATCAAGGAGAACCGCTTCAGGCCGGAGCGAACTCGCTTCGTTCACAAAGGCTGCACAGGCTCAAAGGGTGACCAAAAAGCTAAAGACGCGGATGCGGTTCCCGCACGTTTCCTTCTGGCCTGTCGCGACGGCCACCTTGACGATTTTCCGTGGCACTACTTCGTGCATGGAGGTAATAGCTCGTGCAAGGGCACGCTGCGCTTCTTCGAGAGTGGCGCGTCGCTGCAAACGGAAAACCTGTGGGTGAAATGTGATGCCTGTGGGGCATCCAGAAGCATGGCGCACGCTTTCGGCAAGGCAGGAAAAGAGAATCTGCCGGGGTGCCGAGGACGGCATCCGCACCTAGACCACTTCGACCACGAATGCGATGAGGAAGCACGCGCGGTGCTATTGGGAGCCACGAACAGCTGGTTTCCGATCACGCTCTCCGCACTTGCAATACCCCAGACCAAGGACCCGCTCAGTCAACTGATCCAGGATGGCTGGGAGTTTTTCGACGAACTTGAATCCGAAGCCGAGGTGTCGGTGACGGTGAAGACCTTGAAGAAGACCGGGGCGCTGCCAGGAATCGACAAGTATCCGGCTGCGTCGATCTGGTTGGCCGTCGAAGCACACCGCAATGGCGGCGGACAGGAGGTCGTGGGTGAGGCCGACATCAAAGGGCCCGAGTGGGATGTGCTGACAGAGGCCAATCCGCCCACGGACTACCCGCACTTCATGAGCAAGAAGGTCGGCACACCACCGGGATTCAGCGGCCATATCAGTCGAGTCTTGCTCCTTGAGCGCTTGCGCGAAGTGAATGCCTTGTTGGGCTTCACTCGGGTCGAAGCACCCGAAGAGTCTGGCGATCCGAATGAACGCCCCCAAATGGCCAGCCTGTCGCGCAGCAAGCCAGACTGGGTGCCAGCCAATCAGGTTCACGGCGAAGGGATCTTCGTGCAGTTTGACGAAGCCGCGCTCGTCAAATGGGAGGCATTGGATGGCGTGAAAAAGGTCGACCAGATACTCCGTGGTGGTCATAAGGGATGGCGCAATTCGCGTCATCTCGACCCGAAGGAAGGCTACCCCGGCATTCGCTATGCAATGCTGCACACCCTGTCTCATTTGCTGATTCGTGAACTGGCGCTGGAGTGCGGATACAACGCTGCGAGCATTCGTGAGCGCATCTATGCCGATACATCGGGCGACAGCCCGCAGGCGGGTATCCTCATCTATACCGCAGCAGCAGATTCTGACGGCACGCTGGGTGGCCTTGTCGACCTCGGGAAGCCAGAAAACCTTGGTCGCCTGCTGGCGCAAGCACTGAATCGTTCGAAAATCTGCTCATCAGATCCGCTTTGCTCGGAACATGACCCCGAAAAAGACCGCTCATTGCATGGGGCTGCTTGCCATGCGTGCTCTCTAGTGGCGGAGACCTCTTGCGAGCGGGGCAATCGCTATCTGGATCGATCGCTGCTCATACCAACACTCGAACGCGCCGACGCTGCTTTCTTCAAGGGGTTCTGACATGGATGAACTCTTGGATGCCATTGCAGCCTTGGTCTCTCTGGTCTCACCTGAGAAGGTGCAGGCCATTGCCGCCCGCGTTCGTCGAACTAGTGCCAGCAAGGCTGCGACGGCTTTGCCGAGTGTGGTCGGAACTCCGCTGGCCAGCACAGTGGTCGAGCAGCTTGCGGCAGCCTGGCAAAACACCAAGGTTGGTTCAGACGAACTGGCATCAATGCTTATCGCTGCCGGTCACGTTTACGCCAAAGCCGCGTCTGAGCAATCCACCGAACTCGTGTGGACCGGCCCAACGACGCCGTTCGTATCGGCGCGTAGAACAGAGCAGGCGCTGCTGCAGGTCATCAACTCAGCAGAACAGTCGTTGTTCATTACCAGCTTCGTGGCCTACGACGTGTCCACCATCGTCAAGGCCCTGAACGCGGCGAATGATCGCGGTGTGACCATCTCAATGCTGCTCGAGTTGTCTCAAGATCATGGTGGCAGCATCACTTTCGACGCGATAGGCAAAATGAGGACTTTGGTTCCGGCCGCCAATCTCTATGCCTGGCGCGACAAGGCCGACCCGTTTTCCGACGGCCGCGTCCACGCCAAAGTTGCTGTCGCAGACGGCAGGATGTGTTTCATCACCAGCGCGAACCTCACCGGGCACGCAATGGAAAAGAACATGGAGGCTGGTGTGCTGATCTCTGGCGGGCGCATTGCAAAGCTGCTTGATGAACACCTGCGCTCACTCGTCGATACGAAAATAGTCTCTGTTGTGTGAAGCTGCTCCGTATGATTGTTATCCGTAAGTTGCGGGTAATTGAGGACGATGTGAATGACTTAGGAGGCCAGCATGTCACTCATGCCGAATTGCGCAAACCTGCGCCACCTTCTTCAAGGCACCCCTCGCCTCCTTATGTCTTTCGGCAACTTTGGCACGGGTCATTTAGGGGCGTAGATAGCTCGCTTAACCTAGATCAGTACTTCGTGGGTCGTCCGTTGGCCCTCAGAGGCGCGGGCGGCGCTAAGTCGGATGTCTTAATACGATGACGTCTCCGGAACTCAGAAGCCTTATTGTCTGCTGTTTCTACGCAATTTTTAGCATGGAAAAAGGCGGGGAATCCTAGTGGATTCACCCGCCTCTCGCGACCGTCTGCCAGTTTATGCCCGGCAAATTGCCAGTTTATGGTCGCCGCTACAAAACGTCAGATATCAATGTTCTGCGCATACAGCGCATTGCTCTCGATGAACGCCCTTCTCGGCTCGACGTTGTCGCCCATCAGCGTGGTGAAGATCTCGTCGGCGGCGATGGCGTCGTCGATCTGCACGCGCAGCAGGCGGCGGACGGCGGGGTCCATGGTGGTTTCCCACAGCTGATCGGGGTTCATTTCGCCCAGACCCTTGTAGCGCTGCTTGCTCAGGCCGCGTTCGACTTCGGACAGCAGCCAGGTGATGGCGTCAGCGAAGCGGACGATGGGCTGACGTTTTTCGCCACGGCGGATCTCGGCGCCGGCACCGATGAGGCCGGCGATGGATTCGCTGGCGGTGCGGATGGTGCGGTAGTCGCCGGAGACGAGGAAGTCGTGCTCGACCCAGCCGAACTTGCGGTTGCCGTGGTGCAGGCGTTCGATGGTGAGGCGCCAGCCTTCAGACTCTTCGTGGTATTCGGCGTAGATCTGCAGGTCTTCCGGCAGATGGGGCTGGATGCGGGCGGCGGAGTCGCGCGCGGCGGCTTCGTCGTCGAGGCTGACCGGGAGGTCGTGCGCGAGCATGGCCTGCAGCACTTCGGGATCGATGTAGCTGGCGAGGCGGCGGATGACGGCTTCGGCCAGCAGGTAGCTGCGGGCGAGGCCGCCGAGGGTCTCGTCGGTGATCAGGTCGGCATCGGCGCGCGGCAGCAGCACGGCGCCTTCAAGCGCGAGCTTGAGCAGGTGGTTGTTGAGCTCGTGGTCGTCCTTGATGTACATCTCGCTCTTGCCGTGCTTGATCTTGTACAGCGGCGGCTGGGCGATGTAGATGTGGCCGCGTTCGACCAGCTCGGGCATCTGGCGATAGAAGAAGGTGAGCAGCAGGGTGCGGATGTGGGCGCCGTCGACGTCGGCATCGGTCATCAGGATGATGCGGTGGTAGCGCAGCTTTTCGGGCTTGTAGTCGTCCTTGCCGATGCTGGTGCCGAGCGCGGTGATCAGGGTGGCGATTTCCTGGCTCTGCAGCAGCTTGTCGAAGCGGGCCTTCTCGACGTTGAGGATCTTGCCCTTGAGCGGCAGGATGGCCTGGAACTTACGGTCGCGGCCCTGTTTGGCCGAGCCGCCTGCGGAGTCACCCTCGACCAGGTAGAGTTCGCACAGCGCGGGGTCTTTTTCCTGGCAGTCGGCGAGTTTGCCGGGCAGACCGACGCCGTCGAGGATGCCCTTGCGGCGGGTCATGTCGCGCGCCTTGCGGGCGGCGTCGCGGGCGCGGGCGGCTTCGACGATCTTGTTGCAGATGGTGCGGGCGTCGAGCGGATTCTCGAGCAGGAAGTCGGTGAGCTTGTTGGCGACCACTTCTTCCACCGCCGGACGGGCCTCGCTCGAGACCAGCTTCATCTTGGTCTGGCTGGCGAACTTGGGGTCGGGCATCTTGACCGACAGCACGCAGGCCAGGCCTTCGCGCATGTCGTCACCGGTGATGTCGACCTTGGCCTTCTTGGCGATCTCGTTTTCTTCGATGTACTTGTTGATGACGCGGGTCATCGCTGCACGCAGGCCGGTGAGGTGGGTGCCGCCATCGGCCTGCGGGATGTTGTTGGTGTAGCACAGCACCTGTTCGGCGTAGCTGTCGTTCCACTGCATCGCGACTTCGACCGACAGTTCGGCATCGTGGCCGGCGCCGGTGGGGATGCGGGTGGTGCCGGCGGCGTAGAACACCGTGGGCTGCAGCACGGTCTTGGTGCGGTTGATGTACTCGACGAAGCCCTTCACGCCACCGGCGAAGGCGAAGTCTTCTTCCTTGCCGGTGCGCTGGTCGAGGAGGCGGATCTTCACGCCGTTGTTGAGGAAGGACAGTTCGCGCAGGCGCTTGGCGAGGATGTCGTAGTGGTACTCGATGGTGCCGAAGATCTCTTCGTCAGCCAGGTAGTGCACTTCGGTGCCGCGCTTGCTGGTGTCGCCGATGACCTTGAGCGGGCTGGTCTCGATGCCGTTGACGACATCGATGAGCCGGTCCTGCGGCACGCCGCGGTTGAACTCCATGAAGTGCTTCTTGCCGTCGCGGCGCACGGTGAGGCGCAGCCACTTGGACAGCGCGTTCACACACGACACGCCCACGCCGTGCAGGCCGCCCGACACCTTGTAGCTGTTCTGGTTGAACTTGCCACCGGCGTGCAGCACGCACATGACGATTTCGGCGGCCGAGCGCTTGGGTTCGTGCTTGTCGTCCATCTTGACCCCGACCGGGATGCCGCGGCCGTTGTCGGTGACGGAGATGGAGTTGTCGGCGTGGATGGTGATGACGATGTCGTCGCAATGGCCTGCCAGGGCCTCGTCGATGGCGTTGTCCACAACTTCGAACACCATGTGGTGCAGGCCGGTGCCATCGGAGGTATCGCCGATGTACATGCCGGGGCGCTTGCGAACCGCCTCTAGGCCTTCGAGCTGCTGGATGCTGGTTTCGTCGTAGTCTTCGTGCGCGATTGCGGACGCGGTGGGCAGGTTTTGCGGTTCGGACATGGTCATCTCGGGTGATTCATAAAGAACGTGCCCCCGGTGAAGGGGGCAGCGAACCCGGCCAGGCCGGGTTCATGGGGAAGCGATGCGCGTGCTTCAAATGCGCATCGGCATCACGACATACTTGAACTGCTCGTTGCCAGGCAGGGTGATCAGCGCGCTCGAGTTGCCGTCGTTGAAACGCCATTCGATGGTTTCGGACGACAGGTTGTTGAGCACGTCGAGCAGGTAGGTGACGTTGAAACCGATGTCGAGCTTGTCGCCCTGATAGTCGATTTCGAGTTCTTCCTGCGCTTCTTCCTGCTCGGCGTTGGAGCTGACGATGCGCAGGGTGCCGGCTTCGAGCACCAGGCGCACGCCGCGGAACTTCTCGTTGGTGAGAATGGCGGCGCGCTGCAGCGAAGACAGCAGAGTCTGGCGCGGCAGGGTGACGAGGCCGGGGTGGTTCTGCGGAATGACGCGCTGGTAGTCGGGGAACTTGCCGTCGATGAGCTTGGTGACGAGTTCGATGGCGCCAAAGCGGAACACCGCCTGATTGCCGGCGAGGATGACTTCGAGCGGATCGTCGTTGTCGGCGAGCTGGCGCGACAGTTCGAGCACGGTCTTGCGCGGCAGGATGGTTTCGCAGCGCTGGTTGACCGGGGCTTCGAGTTCGCTGGCCGCGTAGGCGAGGCGGTGACCGTCGGTGGCGACCATGCGCAGCTCGTTGCCGTCGGCGATCAGCAGCAGGCCGTTGAGGTAGTAGCGGATGTCCTGCTGCGCCATGGCGTAGGCGACCTGGGCGAGCTGACGCTTGAAGGTGCGCTGCGGCACGCTGAAGCGGGTAGCGTCGCCATCGGGCAGGTTCATGCGCGGGTAGTCGGCCGCGGGAAGGGTCTGCAGCTGGAAGCGGCTCTTGCCGGCCTTCACCGTGAGGCGCTTGTCGTCGAGGGTGAGATTGACGTCGGTGTCGGGCAGTGCGCGCAGGATGTCCTGCAGCTTGCGCGCGGCCACGGTGATGGAGACGTCTTCACCCCCGGCATTGCCGGCGGTGGTGGTGCGGATCTGGATTTCGATGTCGGTGGCGAGCAGCGTCAGGCGGTCGCCCTGTTTCTCGATCAGCACGTTCGACAGGATGGGCAGGGTGTGGCGCTTTTCGACGATGCCGGCCACGGACTGCAGCGGGGCGAGAAGCGCATCACGGGTGGTGTTGAGCAGGAGCATGGCGTCAGTCTGGTCAGAAAATTGATCGGAAAGTCATTGCTGGCTCAGCCCCGCAGGACCTGGGTGAGCACATGAACATCGTGGTTGAGCTGGTGGTCGCCGAGGCGCAGCTCGGTGATGGTACGACAAGCATGTAGCACGGTGGTATGGTCGCGGCCGCCGAAGGCTTCGCCGATCGCGGGCAGCGACATCGGGGTGAGCTCCTTGGCCAGCCACATCGCGACCTGACGCGGACGGGCGATGACCCGGGTGCGCTTCTTGGAGTGCATGTCGGCGATCTTGATCTTGTAATAGTCGGCGACGGTCTTCTGGATGTGTTCGATCGACAGCTGGCGGTTGTGCGCGTTGAGCAGATCCTTGAGCGCGTCCTTGGCCACCTCGAGCGAGATGCCGCGACCGTGGAAGCGGGCGTAGGCCACGACCTTGTTGAGCGCGCCTTCGAGCTCGCGCACGTTCGAGCGCAGGTTCTTGGCGATGAGGAAGGCGACGTCGTCATCCACTGCCACGCGCAGGGCTTCGGCCTTCTTCTGCAGGATCGCAACCCGCATCTCGAGCTCGGGCGGCTCGATCTGCACCGTCAGGCCCCAGTCGAAGCGCGAGATCAGGCGATCTTCCAGACCCTGGATGTCCTTGGGGTAGGTGTCGCAGGTGATGACGATCTGCTTCTTGGCTTCGGTGAGCGCGTTGAAGGCGTGGAAGAATTCTTCCTGGGTCCGGTTCTTGTTGTTGAAGAACTGGATGTCATCGATGATCAGCATGTCGAGCGAGCGGTAGTAGCGCTTGAACGCGTCGAAGCTCTTCTGCTGATAGGCGCGCACGACGTCGGCGTAGTAGTCCTCGACGTGAACGTAACGTACCACCGCACGGGGGTTCTGACGGAACACCGCATTGCCGATGGCGTGCACCAGGTGGGTTTTGCCGAGGCCGACTCCACCGTATACAAACAGCGGGTTGTACGAGGTGCCGGGGTTCTGCGCCACCTGCATGGCAGCGGCGCGGGCCAGATCGTTGGCGCGCCCGGTCACCAGGGTATCGAAGGTGAAGTCGGCGTTGAGGCGGGTCTTCTCGTAGGCAAGTTCAGCGCCTGACAAGGGTTCGGGCGACGAACTGCGAATGATCGCCGAGGGGGCCGCCTGTCGCGGCTGTGCCGGTGCGCTGTCTGCCACCGCCGGGCTGCTTGCGCTCCCCGGCGTCTCGGCGAGCGCTGCGCCGGCAGCCGGCGCCGCATTTGCCACCGGCTTGACCGGCGTGCGTGCCGCGCCGGGCGCAGGCAGCTGCAGGTCGAGTTGCAGGGGCACGCCATGAAATTCTTCGCCGAGCTCCCCGATTCGACGCAGGTAACGCTCGCGCACCCACTGCATCACGAAGCGGTTCGGGGCGGTCAGGGTGAGCGTGGGGCCGCCGTCCGCAGCTTCGCCGCAGACGACCTGAAGCGTCTTGATCCAGGTATTGAACTGCTGTTGAGGCAGTTCCTGTTCAAGATGGGCAAGGCAGAAGGGCCAGAAATCCTGATTCACGGAAGGGACGGTTTGTGTTTGCGGCACGGGTCTCGAATACATGCATGCCGCGCCTGCAACACGAGGCGTAGCGGGAGCGACGGCCTTAAGGCCTGTTCTGGGAATAAGCCCGTCGGCGTCAGCACGGAAAAGCGCTGAGTCGTGTGCCGGCGGGTTGGTCAAGAGCGCAATTCTACCCGTCGACGCGAGACTTATCCACAGGCACGCGCATTGAAGTCGTGGAATCGTCGCTGGAGGCTGGTGACCTGATGGATGTGAATTCCTCTTGACAAACAGGGGGCTATCACATTAAATATATCGTTTGACCTTACCACTGGCAGCCGATCATGAAACGCACTTACCAACCCTCCGTCGTTCGTCGCAAGCGCACCCACGGCTTTCTGGTCCGCATGAAGACCCGTGGCGGTCGTGCGGTCATCCGTGCCCGTCGCGCCAAGGGCCGTCATCGCCTCGCCGTCTGAGGTGATTGACCCCTCGAGCGCTGATCAAGGTTTTCGCAGCGCTCACAGACTGCACAAAACGGATGAATTTTCATCCGTTTTTGCTTTTCGGCGTGCCCTTCGCGGCCGATTCTACATGCTGCATTACCGGCCCAACGGGCTCGACACGGCCCGTCTGGGTGTCGTCGTGGCCAAGAAGCTGGCGAAGCGGGCCAATGTACGCAATCTGGTGAAACGCATTGCGCGCGAGATTTTTCGGCGCCAGCGTACCGACACGCCTGCGTGCGATCTGATCGTGCGTCTGCATGCGCCTGTGGCAACTGCAACGCGAGCCGAGCTCAATCAGGATCTGCTGCAGTTGCTGTCGCGCTTGCCGCGTTTGTGAGCATCGGGCCGTCGATCATGCATGGTTCTTTTCGCCCCGGGGTCAGATTGATGCCGGGCCGCGCTTGTTTTTCTCTCAGGGCGGGTATCATTCCGTTCCCTGACTAACGACCGTACGACCACGAACCCGATGGATCAACGTCGCCTCATCCTACTCCTGGTTTTCTCCCTTTCCCTGGTCATGCTGTGGGACGGGTGGATCAAACATAACCAACCCGCCGCGCCGGCACCTGTTGCCGCCGCCGCCAACTCCGGGGGGGCTTCGGTTCCCACGCCAAGTGCGCTCGCCGCGCCTGGTGCATCGGCACTGCCCGCAACTGCGGCCGCTTCGGCTGCGCCGACGGTGCGTGTGGTCACTGACCTGATGCGTGCCGACGTGTCCGCCGAAGGCGGCAGCATCGTCCGGCTCGAGTTGGTGAAACACAAATCCACCGCCGATCATGAGCGTGGCTTCCTGTTGTTCGACAACGGCGAGGTTCACCGCTATTCGGCCGAGTCCGGCCTGATCGGTACCGATCTCCCCACTCACCGTACGGTGTTCGCGCTGCCTGAAGGCGAACAGGTGATGAAGGACGGCGAGGACACCCTGGTGCTGCGCCTCGAGGCGCCTGAGCAGAACGGGGTCAAGGTCACCAAGGTGATGACCTTCCATCGTGGCAGCTACCTGGTGAATGTCGATTACGAGATCGCCAACGGCAGCGGCGAACCCGTCTCCGGTCATGCCTACTTCCAGCTCACGCGTGACGGCGAGCCGGCAGAGCAGGTGCAGGCTTTCGGCGTGACAACCTTCACCGGTCCGGCGTTCTACACCGATGCGGCCAAGTTCCAGAAGGTTCATTTCGAGGAGATCGCCGAGGGCAAGGCCAAGTTTGCCAAGACCGCACCCGATGGCTGGGTGGCGATGGTCCAGCACTACTTCGTCAGCGCCTGGTTGCCTGAGGTCGGTGTCGAGCGCGAGTTCTTCGCCCGCAAGGTTGCCAATGGCCTGTACTCGGCCGGCGTGATCCTGCCGGTCGATGCGATTGCACCGGGTGCGAGCGGTACGGCGGAGTCCCGCCTGTATGTCGGCCCGCAGGAGCAGGACAAGCTGCAGGACATCGCTCCCGGACTCGATCTGGTGGTCGACTACGGCTGGCTGACCGTGATTGCTGCGCCGCTGTTCTGGGTGCTGTCGTGGCTGCATGACATGCTCGGCAACTGGGGCTGGGCCATCATTCTGGTGACGGTCCTGCTGAAGCTGCTGTTCTTCCCGCTGTCCGCAGCCAGCTACAAGTCGATGGCGAAGATGCGCGTACTCGGCCCCCGCATGCAGCGCATGAAGGAGCTGTACGGCGACGACAAGGCCAAGATGCAGCAGGAGATGATGAATCTCTACCGCACCGAGAAGATCAACCCGCTCGGCGGTTGCCTGCCGATCCTGGTGCAGATTCCGGTGTTCATCGCGCTGTACTGGGTACTGCTCGGTAGCGTGGAAATGCGTCAGGCGCCCTGGCTGGGCTGGATTCAGGATCTGTCCGCCAAGGACCCGTACTTCATCCTGCCGGTCATCATGGGTGCCTCCATGCTGATCCAGATGAAGCTCAACCCGACGCCACCGGATCCGCTGCAGGCCAAGGTCATGATGGCAATGCCGATCGTGTTCACCTTCATGTTCCTGTGGTTCCCGTCCGGTCTGGTGCTGTACTGGGTGGTGAACAACATTCTGTCGATTGCACAGCAATGGCAGATTACGCGGATGATCGAGAGTGCCAAGGCCGGCAGCAAGCCCGCCTGACACCATCGCCGCGATTGCAACGGCGCCGGGCCGAGGAGGTGTCGGCGTCGTTCGCGTTTCCGGGGCGGGTCTGGCGGCGTTTGCCCGCGAACTGACCGGTCGCGATCCCCAGCCCCGGCTTGCGGGTTTCACCCGCTTTCTTGGGGCGAAGGGCGAGCCCATCGACGAAGGGCTCCTGATTTATTTCCGTGCGCCCGCGTCGTTTACCGGCGAGGACGTGATCGAACTGCAGGGCCATGGTGGACCGGTCGTGATGCAGATGTTGCTCGATCGCTGCCTCGCACTGGGCGCGCGACTGGCCGAGCCCGGTGAGTTCACCCGGCGTGCCTTTCTCAACGGCAAGCTCGATCTGGCCCAGGCCGAAAGCGTGGCAGACCTGATCGAGGCTTCTACCGCCGCCGCCGCGCAGTCGGCTGTCCGGTCGCTGTCCGGCCGCTTCTCGCAGGAAATCCATCTTATCAAGGACGCGTTGATCGACTTGCGCATGCTCGTCGAGGCGACGCTGGACTTTCCCGAAGAGGAAATCGACTTCCTCGAAAAGGCCAGGGCCCTGCCGCGTCTGGCCTCGATTCGCGAACAGCTCGAAGGAGTGCTTGACCGTGCGCGTCAGGGGGCGCTGCTGCGCAGTGGCCTCAACGTGGTTTTGGCGGGCGCGCCGAACGTCGGCAAGTCGAGTCTGCTCAATCAGCTTGCGGGCGAGGATCGTGCAATCGTCACCGAGGTGGCCGGCACGACGCGCGATGCCTTGCGCGAAACCATACAGATCGAAGGCATTCCGCTGCACGTCATTGATACGGCGGGCTTGCGCGATACCAGCGATGTGGTGGAGCGCATCGGTATCGAACGCACCCGGCGCGAACTCGAGCGTGCCGATGTGGTGCTGCGCCTCGTCGACGCCGGTCGCCCGGGCGAAACCGAGGGCGGTACGGATATCGATCTCGATCTTCTTCCCGGCGTTGAATGCATCACCGTCATCAACAAGATCGACTTGTGCGATCTTGACCCGGCACGGGTTGAGCACGATGGTCGAGTCGAACTGCGCGTTTCAGCGCGGGAAGGCCTGGGGATCGATCTGTTGCGCAAGGAGCTGCTGCGAGTGGCGGGGTGGCATGCGCATGGCGAAGACGTGATTCTTGCGCGCGAACGTCATCTGCTGGCATTGCGGGCGGCGCTCGCGCATGTGCGCCTGGCAGGAGATCAGCTTTCAGCGCTCGAACTCTTTGCCGAGGAGCTGCGACTTGCCGGGGAACGACTTGGCGAGATTACGGGAGAGTTCTCGGCTGACGATCTCCTCGGGGTGATCTTTTCGAGGTTCTGCATCGGAAAGTGACCACCGTGCATTCATGATGCGCATGGCATCATGTGCCGCGGCATGCCGCGTATCTCCGGTTTTCGCGCTTCGGCCGCGGCATGCGCGGTGTTCGCGCCCTTCGTTCCCATTTTTCTGACTGGTGATCCATGACCCGACCCGATCCGTTCCTGCGGCCACTGCGTCATGTCGACGATGCGAATCTGGTCGTCGCTGAGGTTGAGGCGCTGCTTGCACAAGCGGGCCTGAGTTTTCGGCAGGCACCACCGGTGCCGACAACGTGTTGCGGACGGGGTTGTAACGGTTGCGTGTGGGAAGGCTTCTTTTTCGCTTTGCGCTACTGGCGAGAGCAGGCGGCGGAACTGCTGGCGAGCGCCGCTGTTCGGCCTGCTGTCGCGCATGTACGACCGGAGACTGAATGATGAGCTGGAGTCCGGACCGATATCTCGGTTTTCACGATTTGCGTTTGCGTCCGGCACTCGACCTCATGGGGCGAATCTCCATGACGCCGCCTCGCACCATCGTCGATCTTGGCTGCGGTCCCGGGAATGTGTCCCCGCTTCTCTTGCAGCGCTGGCCCGATGCGAACCTGACGGGCGTCGATCAGTCGGCCGCAATGCTGGCACGCGCGCGCGCCGTGCTCCCGCGTGCGCAATGGGTCGAGGCAGATATTTCATCTTGGCATCCGGATGCGCCGGTCGATCTGGTGTTTTCAAACGCCGCCTTGCATTGGGTCGGAGATCATCCGGCGCTGTTCGCGCGACTGGCGGCAATGCTTGGGCCGGATGGTGTTCTGGCTGTGCAGATGCCGGCGAATTTTTCCGCGCCGTCCCATCGACTGATCCGGGAGCTGGCGGCCAGCGCCGAATGGAAGGGCGCGTTAACGCAAGTGCGAATGGGTGAGGTGCTTGAGCCCGACGCATATCAGTCGCTGCTTTCGGCACACTTCGAAGAGCTTGATCTGTGGGAGGCAACCTACTATCAGCGGCTTTCCGGAGAGCATGCTGTTTTCGAATGGCTGGCGGGCAGTACCCTGGTTCCGTATTTTGCCTGCCTGAGTGAGGCGCAAACGAGGGCGTTTGTTTCGCAGCTGAAGCCGATGCTGGCCTCGGCCTATCCGGCTCGACCTGATGGTTCGGTGCTTTTTCCTTTCAAGAGGCTGTTCATGCTTGCGCGTGGGCCTGTACATCGTGTTCCACGTGAAACATGTTAATTGATTCGAACGGTCTGTATCTGGTTCTCGCCATCGGTGCGTTCTGCGCCGGCTTCATCGATGCTGTCGTCGGCGGTGGAGGGCTGGTACAGATCCCGGCTTTGTTTGCGGCCTTTCCTTCGGTCCAGCCCGCGGTGCTCTTCGGCACCAACAAGGTCGCTAGCATCATTGGGACCACGAGTGCAGCCATCCAGTACGGGCGTCGTGTAACCATACCGTGGCGCATTGCCATACCTGGTGCGGTCGGTGCGCTGGTCGGCTCATGGTATGGCGCAAAGGCCGTGGCCTACATGCCGCCGACGGTGTTGCGCCCGCTCATCCTGGTGTTGCTGATTCTTGTGGCCGGCTATACCTTCATGCGCAAGGATCTTGGATCCATCTCGCGCGAGGGGCCGCATGACTTCCGAGCGACCTTGACCGCTGCGGTGATCGGACTCGTGCTCGGGTTCTACGATGGATTCTTCGGTCCCGGAACCGGCAGCTTCCTGATCTTTCTGTTCATCCGTTTTCTCGGCATGGACTTCCTTCGCGCGTCGGTCACGGCGAAAATCGTCAACGTCGCAACGAACTTCGCGGCCATCGCGTACTTTGCAAACAACGTCGAGATTCTGTGGAAGCTCGGGCTGCTCATGGCTGCATGCAATCTGTGCGGCGCCGTGGTGGGCTCACGCACCGCGCTTCGTCATGGAACGGGATTTGTGCGTAAGATGTTCCTGGCGGTCGTGTCAGTCCTGATCGCAAAACTTGCATACGACACACTGGCCGCCCTGTAGTGCGACGTGTTTCACGTGAAACACGGCACCAAACGCGAGAGAATGACTCGGATCGTACGAGCGACTTTCAGCGACCCCTTCGAATGAAGGTGTGCAGACACCACCGCATGCAACAGCCCGGCATTGCCGCTACCATTCCTTGAGAGAGCCGAAGTCTTCCCGGGCTAGGCTCAGATCATCCATCGAAACAAGAAGACCATTGTGAATCGTCGTACCCAAACCCGCAGCCCCTCCAGCGCCCCGCATGATCGACGCGGCTTGCCCCCGCGCGCGACGTCACGGCCCAGCCTGCCGCAGGACAGCCTTGCCTATGCGCTGAAGCAGGCATCCACGCTGGTGGCTGGCGTGCTGGAGGGTGGCAACCTGACCGACGGCTACGAGGCCATGCTCAGCGCCAACCCGAGCTGGCCGGACGCGACTCGCGGTGCGGTCCGTGACCTCACCTGGTCTACCTTGCGTGAGTTCGGTCGTGGAGACGCGGTGCTGCGGCATTATCTGCACAAGCCGCTGCCGACCTATCTCCATGCGCTACTCCTGGTCGCACTCTACCGCCTGGAGCAGCGCCCGGCCCAGTCGCACACGCTGGTTGATCAGGCAGTCGAGGCCGCAGCCGCGGAGGTGCCTGCGCTCAAGGGCGTCATCAACGGCGTGCTGCGGAACGTGCTGCGCGAGACCATGAAGCTCGAAGGCTGGCGCGACGCGGATATCGAAGCACGCTATGCCTGCCCGCGATGGTGGATCGAGCGCGTGCGATACGATCATCCTGCAGACTGGGAAGCGATCCTCCAGGCCGGCAATCTGCATCCGCCGATGTCATTGCGCGTGAACGCACGCCGTGCATCGGGCGAAGACGTCTCTGCAGCGCTTGAGAAGGCCGGGATCCCGGCCCGAAAACTCGAAAATGGCGCAATCCTGCTGGCGCATCCCGTCCCGGTGCAGCGTCTGCCGGGCTTCGCCGAAGGTCTGGTGTCGGTGCAGGATGCCGGGGCGCAATGGGCGGCACAATGGCTCGGTGCAGTCGATGGCGAGCGCGTGCTCGATGCCTGCGCAGCACCGGGCGGAAAGAGCGCGCACCTGCTCGAACGTGCCGACATCGATCTCACCGCCCTCGAACTCGACCCGACGCGGGCTGCACGCGTACGGACCAATCTCGACCGCCTCGGACTCGCTGCCCGCATCAAGGTTGCAGACTGCCGGCGCTTGAACACTTGGTGGGACGGAGAGCCCTTCGACCGCATTCTTGCCGACGTTCCGTGTTCGGCGTCGGGTGTGGTTCGCCGTCACCCCGACATCAAGTGGTTGCGTCGAAACGAGGATATCCCGCGTTTTGCCGCACAGCAGGCAGAAATTCTGGATGCGCTTTGGCAGACGCTGGCGCCCGGTGGCACAATGCTCTACGTGACGTGCTCGGTGTTCGACGAAGAGAACCGTCGCCAGATCGATGCATTTCTTGCCCGCCATCCGGATGCCGAAACGCATGCCATTGATGCCAGCGACTCGCGTTCCCTTCCACCGACTGCCGACCATGACGGCTTCTACTATGCGCGCCTGCGCAAACTTCGCTAGTCACTTTCGCCAGCTTTTTCTGACGCTGGCGCTGCTGTCGCTGTCGGCCTTCGGGGCGGACGACAGCCAGATCACCTTTGCCGAGATCGTGCCGGGGGAGGGTGGCTACGTACTGAACGCGGACATCGAACTCGATATCAACCCACGATTGACCGACGCCATTACCCGCGGCGTCGCTCTCCATTTCGTGGCTGAACTGTTGGTCGAGCGACCGCGCTGGTACTGGCTGAACGAGGTCGTGGTTGAGCGCGAACTCAACTACCGCATCTCGTACCACGCCATCACCCGCAGCTACCGTCTGTCGATCGGTGCCTTCCACCAGAGCTTCGACAATCTGGATTCCGCCTTGCTGACCATGCAACGCATCCGCAACTGGCAGATTGCCGGCGCCGATGAACTCGCGCCGGGCGTCTCGCACGAGGTATCGCTCCGCTTCCGTCACGACACCGCGCAGTTGCCCAAGCCCTTCCAGGTCACGGCGATCGGCAGCCGCGACTGGAATGTCGGCACCGAGTGGTTGCGCTGGACCTTCCTGCCCGGGGCGGCGACCTCGCGATGAAACGCGTTGCGCTTGCGATCATTGCCGCCATTGCCGGCATATCGCTCTATCTGCTGACCTCGGCCAGTGCGAATTCCGACCTGTTCGCCGATCGCTATCCGTATCTGCTGGCGCTCAACGGCGTGGTCGCCGTGGGGCTTGCCGGGCTGGTCGGGGTGCAGCTGCGCTCGCTGTGGCGGGAGTACCGCGCGCGCAAGTTCGGTTCCCGTCTCAAGTACCGCATGATGATGATGTTCGCGCTGATGGCGCTGCTGCCCGGTCTCGTCGTATACGCCGTGTCGCTGCAGTTTGTCGTGCGCAGCATTGAGTCCTGGTTCGACGTCCGCGTCGATTCTGCGCTTGAAGGGGGCATCGCGCTGGGGCAGAACGCCCTCGATTATCTGGTGAGCCAGGTCAACGCCAAGGCCGGCGACATGGCGCTCGATCTCGAGGGTTTCGAGACCGTGTCGCCCGCGACACTCAGCCGCCTGCGCGAGACTGCGGGCGTGAGCAACGCCACGGTGCTGGCGCCCAACGGTCAGGTTGTCGCCACCGCCAGTGACGGCGGCGTCGCCTTGCTGCCCGATCTGCCCTCCTCGGCGCAGTTGCGCCAGGCACGACAGAGTCGCAGCGTCAGCACGGTGGACAGCCATCCGGATGGACGCCTGGTGATTCGGGTCGTGGTGCCGATCCCGACGCGCTCGATTCTGAGCGAACCACAGCTGCTGCAGCTGACCCAGCCCGTGCCGGATACCTTTTCCCGCCACGCAGAGGCCGTACAGGAGGCTTATCGGGACTACCAGCAGCTCACCCTTGGGCGCGACGGTCTGAAGCGCATCTACAGCCTTACATTGACCCTGACCCTGCTGCTCGCCCTGCTCACCGCAATGGCGGTTGCCTTCGTGCTGGCGCGCAGGCTGGCTGCGCCGCTGCTGATCCTGGCTGAAGGCACCCAGGCCGTGGCGCAGGGCGACTATCGCCCGCGCCAGGCATTGCCGGCACGGGACGAACTCGGCGTCCTGACCCAATCCTTCAACCAGATGGTGCGCCAGCTCGAAGACGCCCGCGCCGCCGCGGACCGCAACCGTGCGGCAGTCGAAGCCGCACGTGCCTACCTGGAAAGCGTGCTCGCCAACCTTTCGACCGGTGTGCTTGCCTTCGCGGGCAACGGCACCCTGCGCGCGGCAAACCGTGGCGCGATGGACATCCTTGCCGATGATCTCGCCGGTTTCGAAGACATCGCGCTTGCCGACTGGGTGCGTCACGGGGTGTTCCGCGATGCGCTGCTCGAAGGCTTTGCGACGCATGAGAGCGACTGGCACGAGCAGATCGAGATCCCTTCGCCGGACAGCACCCCGCTGACGCTGCTGGTGCACGGCTCGCGCCTGCCGGAGAGTACGGGCGGTGGCCTGGTGGTCGTGTTCGACGACATCACCCGGCTGGTCGATGCACAACGCACCGCAGCCTGGGCCGAGGTCGCCCGCCGCCTCGCGCACGAGATCAAGAACCCGCTGACACCGATCCAGCTCTCGGCCGAACGCCTGGCGCTGAAGCTTGCAGACCAGCTCGACGAAGACGGCAAGGCGATGCTCGAGCGCGCAACGCGGACGATCGTGAATCAGGTCGAGGCGATGAAGAATCTGGTCAATGCCTTCAGGGACTATGCGAGACTGCCTGCGCCGGAGCTGGTTGCGCTCGATCTTGCAGCGCTGATGCGGGAAGTCCTGCACCTGTACGAAAGCGCTGCGGTGCGCATCCGCCTGCAGGTCGGAGACGACCTGCCCAAGGTATTGGGCGACGCTTCGCAGATTCGCCAGATCATTCACAATATGCTGCAAAATGCGCAGGATGCGGTGCTCGGCAAGGACGACGCCGAGATCACGCTGCTTGCACGCGCTGACGGCGACCGGGTCTTGCTGGTCTGCCGTGACAACGGTCCGGGCTTCCCGGCCGAGATTCTCGCCCGTGCCTTCGAGCCCTATTTCACCACCAAGTCAAAGGGAACCGGACTCGGTCTGGCAATGGTGAAAAAGATCGTGGCTGAACACGGGGGCGAAATACGAATTGCCAATCGCGACATCGGCGGAGCCGAAGTACGCATTCGTCTGCGGACGATCCTGACAAACGGTGAACACTGAACCATGGCCAAGCTACTCATCGTTGATGATGAAATGGGAATCCGGGAATTGCTCTCGGAGATCCTGCGTGATGAAGGGCACGACATCCAGCTCGCGGAGAACGCGGCTGCGGCGCGCGCTGCGCGCAATGCAGAGCGCCCCGACATGGTCCTGCTCGACATCTGGATGCCCGACACCGACGGCATCACACTGCTCAAGGAGTGGTCGGCCAACGGCCAGCTGAACATGCCGGTGGTGATGATGTCCGGCCACGGCACCATCGACACGGCGGTCGAGGCGACCCGCATCGGCGCCATCGACTATCTGGAAAAGCCGATCGCATTGCAGAAGCTGCTGGCCTCGGTAAAGCGGGGCCTGCAGCGCCCGGTGGCAAGTGGCGCGCCGGCACCGCTGACGCTCGCGGCCTTTACGCGCTCTGCGCCGCTGCGCGAGCTCAAGCGACGGATCGAGCAGATCGCGGACAGTTCGAGAGTGCTCCTGCTGCGCGTCGGTGGAGGCAGCCTGGCCGAACTGGTCGCGCGCAGCCTGCAGGCCGGCGGCGCACCCTGGCTCGACCTCACGGCGGTCAATGTGCCGCTGGACATCAACCAGCTGCAGGCGAGCCAGGGCGGGCTGCTGTATGTCGCCGAGCTCGCACGATTGTCGCGTGCGCAGCAGAAGAACCTCGCCTTCGCGCTCGAGCGCCTGGACCGCTACGACCTGCGTCTGGTGGTGGCCACCGAGCGCAGTCACGATGCACTGCTCAGCGAGGGCTGGGACGAGGCCGTGCTCGACCGCCTGTTCGAGATCAGCCTGGCGCCACCGGCAATGAGTGACATTCGTGACGATCTGCCCGAGCTTGCAGCACAGGTGCTGCTGCATCTGGTCGAAGCGAACGATGTGCCGCTGCGCCGGTTTTCCACGGCTGCGCTCAATCATCTGCGCACGCACAACTGGACCGGAGGCTATGGCGAGTTGCGCGCCGCGGTGAGATCGCTGGCGCTGGCAACGCTCGAAGAGGAGATTGGCCTGCCCGAAGTGCGACGTCTGCTGGCGCCCAACCCCGATGCGGCGGCGAGTGCGATTCCGCTCGACCAGCCGCTGCGTGAAGCCCGTGAAGCGTTCGAGCGCATGTACTTCGAACACCATCTCAGACTCGAGAGCGGCAACATGACGCGCCTTGCCGAGAAGACCGGGCTGGAGCGCACGCATCTCTATCGCAAGCTCAAACAACTGGGCCTGCAGGCAGGCAGGCGGCACGAGGAAAACTGATGCTCAAGGGATAGGCCGCGTGGGCGCGACGGGGGCCGCATCGATACGCAGGTTGCTGCATTGCAACATTCTGTTTCATGTCGATGAAACACCGCGTAGAATCGGCCGCTCTTGCGTTCATCTGGGGCTATCCCGTTGAAAGTCATCATTCTTGGTGCCGGCCAGGTCGGTGCGTCGGTTGCTGAAAATCTGGTATCTGAAGCCAACGACATCACCCTTGTCGACACCAGTGCAGACTACCTCGCGGAATTGCGCGAACGGCTGGAAGTACGCACGGTGTGTGGTAACGCTGCGTCGCCATCGGTCCTGCGTGAAGCGGGTGCGGAAGACGCCGATCTGCTGATCGCGGTGACACAGTCGGACCAGACCAACCTGTGCGCCTGCCGCGTGGCCAAGGCCTTGTTCAATCTGCCCACGCGGATCGCGCGCCTGCGCTCGACCGACTATGTCGACCACCCCGAGCTCCTCGACGAAAACAACTTCGCGGTCGATTTCTCGATCTGTCCGGAGCAGATCGTCACCGATCACATCAAGCGTCTGATTGCCTTTCCCGAGGCGCTGCAGGTGCTGGATTTTGCCGATGGCGTGGTCAGCCTGATCGGTGTCCGTGCGTTCGAGGGCGGACCCCTGGTGGGGCATCCACTCAAGGCGCTGCGCTTTCACCTGCCCAACGTCGAGGTGCGCATTGCCGCCATCTACCGCAATGGCGAACCGATCATTCCCGAGGGCGACACGGTGATCGTCCCCGGCGACGAAGTGTTCTGTCTGGCGGCGACCGTGCATATCCGGCAGGTCATGCGGGAGCTGCGCCGCACCGACAAGCCGATGCGCAGGATCATGATTGCCGGCGGCGGTAACATCGGCTTCCGCCTCGCACGCTCGATCGAGAACGACTATCACGTCAAGATTCTCGAGGTCGACAAGCGCCGGGCCGAGATGCTGGCAACCCAGCTCAGCCATACCCTGGTGCTGCGGGGTGACACCACCGACGAGAAGCTGCTCGAGAACGAGGGGATCGACGAGACCGATCTGTTCGTGGCGCTGACCAACGATGAAGAAGACAACATCATGTCCGCTTCACTGGCCAAGCGCATGGGCGCGCGCCGCACGCTGGCACTGATCAACCGCAAGAGCTACGTCGACCTGGTGCAGGGCGGGCCGATCGACATCGCGATCTCGCCCGCGCACACCTCCATCGGATCGCTGCTTGCGCATGTGCGTCGTGGCGATGTGGTGGCGGTCCACAGCCTTCGCCGCGGGGCCGCCGAGGCGCTCGAGATCATTGCGCACGGCAAGCCCAAGGACTCCAAGGTGGTGGGGCGTCGCATCGACGAGATCACCCTTCCCAAGGGGGCGACGATTGGCGCGATTGTGCGTGACGAACGGCGCGGTGGCGACGGCAAGGTGATCCGGCGGATGGTGATCATTCCCCACCACGACACGCTGATTGAAAACGAGGATCACGTGATCGTGTTCTGTACCCACAAGAATCTGGTGAGCAAGGTCGAGAAGCTGTTCCAGGTCAGTTTCACCTTCCTTTAAGTTCATGTACTCGTCCCCGGTGCGCGCCTACTACCCTGCCCTCAACGCGCTTGGCCTGATCATCGTGATCTTCGCCTTGCTGATGCTGTTCCCGTTGTCGGTTTCGTTCTGGCTCGATGACGGCGCAACCATGGCCTACGATCAGGCGATCGTGGTGACCCTGCTGTGCGGCGCGCTGCTGTGGCTGGGGACGCGCGGGCGTCGTCGCGACCTGCGGGTGCACGACGGTTTTCTTCTGGTTGCGTCCACCTGGGTGGTACTGCCGGTCTTCGGCGCGCTGCCCTTGCTGGGCTACCTTCCGCACCTGTCTCTGGTCGACGCGTACTTTGAAGCGGTATCAGGCCTGACGGCGAGCGGCGGGACGATCCTCACCGGGCTGGACGACCTGCCGACCTCGATCAACCTGTGGCGCACCTTCATGCACTGGATCGGAGGCATGGGGGTGATCGTACTGGTGGTCGCCATCCTCCCCCTGCTCGGCATCGGTGGTCGGCAGCTGTTCAAGGCCGAGGTGCCCACGCCGATGAAGGAGAGCAGTCTCACGCCCCGCATCGCGGAGACGGCCAAGGGCTTGTGGCTCACCTACATCCTGCTGACTGTCGGCTGTGGCTTCAGCCTCTGGTTCGCCGGCCTGGAAGGCTGGGATGCGGTCATCCATGCCTTCTCGGTCGCGGGGCTGGGCGGCTTTTCGAGCAAGGACGCCTCGCTCGGACACTTCCACAATCTCGATGTGGAGATGGTGGCCATGGTGTTTGCGCTGGCTTCTGCGCTCAACTTCGCCACCCACTATCTGGCCTTGTCGCGGCGCTCGCTGCTGCCCTACTTCCGCGACCCCGAGATTCCCTTCTTCTTCGCAGTCCTGATCGTCAGCATCCTGCTGCTGACGTTCTACCTGATGCAGTTCAATGTGCACGCCGACCTGGCCACCACCTTGCGCTATGTGTCCTTTCATGTGGTGTCGATCTCCACCTCGCTGGGTCTGGCGACCTACGATTACACGCTGTGGCCGATGTTCGCGCAGATCTGGGTGCTGTTCCTGGGGAGCTTCATTGCGTGTTCCGGGTCGGCCGGCGGCGGGATCAAGATGATGCGCGCAATCATCCTGTACAAGCAGGTGTTTCGCGAGATCATCCGTTCGCTTCATCCCAATGCGGTGCGCCCGGTCCTGATGGGCAAGCAGCCCGTCTCCGAGGGCATTCTCCACGCGGTGCTCGGCTTCAGCTTCATGTACATGGTCAGCATCGTGTCGCTGACCCTGCTGCTGTCGGCCAGTGGCCTCGAACTGATCACCGCGTTTTCAGGGGTGGTGGCCTGTCTCAACAACACCGGCCCGGGGCTCGATGCCGTGGGCCCGGCCTCCAACTATCAGTCGCTCAATGATTTTCAGACAGCGGTGCTGTCGTTCACGATGATCCTGGGGCGGCTCGAGATCTTCACCTTGCTGGTGGTCATGACGCCGGCATTCTGGCGTCGGTAAGGGCTCCTGCGCACGCGCATCGGGGCGCCGTGACGACCCGCCGCGCACGGGGCTGGCGCGTCTTGAGGGTGCGCTTGCGGACCGGCGTTTGCTGCTGGCCTGCCTGCGTCGGGCACCTTTCCGGATGTCCAAACTGACGGTGCTCAACCCATCCGGGCCCGTGACAGGCGATAATCACGCCTTGTTGCCAATCGGCTGGAAAAGAGGACTCGACGTGAGCCGCCCTAAGAACGACACTTTCCTGCGCGCCCTGCTGCGCCAGCCCACCGAATACACGCCCGTGTGGCTGATGCGCCAGGCCGGACGCTACCTGCCGGAATACTGCGAGACGCGCAAGCGTGCGGGCAGCTTCCTGCAGCTGTGCAAGAGCCCGGCCATGGCCTGTGAAGTCACGCTGCAACCGCTGGCACGCTATGACCTCGATGCCGCAATCCTGTTCTCCGACATCCTGACGGTGCCGGACGCGATGGGGCTGGGGCTGTACTTTGCCGAAGGCGAGGGGCCGCGCTTCGAGCGCCCGCTGCGCGAAGAGTGGGAGATCCGCAACCTGTTTGCACCTGATCCACACGTCGAGCTGCAGTACGTCATGGATGCCGTGGCCGAGATCCGTCGCGCACTCGATGGCAGCGTCCCCCTCATCGGTTTCTCCGGCAGCCCGTGGACGCTGGCGTGCTACATGGTCGAAGGCGGTTCGTCGGACGACTATCGCAAGGTCAAGAGCATGGCCTACAGCCGGCCGGACCTGATGCATCACATCCTGAGCGTGACTGCCGACGCGGTGGTCAAATACCTCAACGCCCAGATCGAAGCGGGCGCCCAGGCCGTCATGGTGTTCGATTCCTGGGGCGGGGTGCTGTCGGAGGCCGCGTACAAGGAGTTCTCCCTGCCCTATCTCGAAAGGGTCGTGTCAGGCCTGATTCGCGAGCGCGATGGCGAGCGCGTGCCGAGCATCGTCTTCACCAAGGGCGGCGGACTGTGGCTGGAGTCGATTGCCGGTATCGGCAGCGACGCAGTCGGGCTGGACTGGACCATAGACATTGGCCGCGCCCGACGGCTGGTGGGAGACAAGGTGGCCTTGCAGGGCAACCTCGACCCCAACGTACTCTTCGCACCGCCAGAGGTTGTTGCAGCCGAAACCCGCAAGGTGATCGACGCCTTTGGCGCGCATCCTGGCCACGTCTTCAACCTTGGTCATGGCATTTCGCAGTTCACCCCACCGGAGAATGTGGCGGTGATGGTCGATACGGCGCATGAACATAGCCGCATCGTGCGCGCTCAAGGCTGAACCGCGTTTTCTGACGGCACCGGGAGGGGGTAACTTCGCTTACTACTTCCGGTGCATGTCAACAAAAAAAAGTGGGTTTTTCGCTTGACTTATGCACACGGAAGCCATTTGGGTAAAAATATTCACCGAAATAGTGCGCATATGCAGTTAAATTCTCAAGCTGTTGATTTTTAAGAATAAAAACTTTGCACTATGTTAAGGCAAAGTGACAGAAGTGCTTGTTTCACGCCGGTTTCAGCCCGATTTACCCTGGTTTCCCACAAAGTTATCCACAGCTTTTGTGGACAAGACGAAGGGGGGTTTAACGGCAAGTGTTTAGCGCTGTTTTTCGCGTATCGGCTTCAACTTTCAACGCTAAATTACTGAAATAAAAGAGCTATTCTGGATACATCGCGATTCCCCATGCCGATCATACGCGTTGCACTGCCTCTGCCGATTCCACAACTGTTTGATTACATTGCAGAAGATGCAGTTCATTCAGATATTGGACGGTGTGTGCGCGTGCCCTTCGGACGTGGGGAAAAGAGCGGATTGATCGTTTCCCTGCCCGCCGAGGCGGATGTTGACCGTGGCCGCCTCAAGGTGGTGAGTCATGTTCAGCGTGAGGTGCCGGCTCTTCCGGCCGACTGGCTCGAACTCGTCGGCTTCGTTGCGCGCTACTATCACGCCCCGCTGGGCGAAGTCGTCGCCCTGGCCCTGCCGCCGGGCCTGCGTCGTGCGGACGGGGTGAGTGGAGAGGATGTCGACCCCTTGCTCGAACTCTCCGCCGCAGGCCGTGCCGCACTCGCAGAGGCGCGGCGCGAGAGCCGTGCGCTGACGCTGCTGAAGGCGACCGACGCGCTCGGCGGGCCCGCGCGGCGCAGCGCGGTGCGGGCACTTGAGGCAGGCAGCGCGGTGGGCGACTTGATCCGGCGCGGCTGGCTGGTGCCACGTGACGATGGTGGCGGTCGGCATCTCGCTGCCGGCCGCCCTGAACTGACCGTGGAACAGGCCGCGGTGATCGATACCGTGGTCGCTGCCGGCACCGGCTTCCACGCCTGGTTGCTCCATGGCGTGACCGGCAGCGGCAAGACCGAAGTCTATCTGCGTCTCGCCGAGCGGGCGCTGGCCGCTGGCGAGCAGGTGCTGATGCTCGTACCCGAAATCGCCCTGACGCCCCAGCTCGAGAATCGGGTGGCGCAGCGCTTTCCGGCAGCCAACGTGGTCAGCCTGCATTCGGGGCTTGCCGAAGGGGCGCGCTCGCGTGGCTTCGTCCAGGCCCTGAGCGGCCATGCGGACATCGTTCTCGGCACCCGGCTGTCGGTGTTTGCGCCCCTTCCCCGCCTTGGCATCATCCTGGTCGACGAGGAGCACGATGCCTCGTACAAGCAGCAGGAGGGCGTCCGCTATTCGGCACGCGATGTCGCCGTGTGGCGGGCGCGCCAGCGTGCTGTGCCAGTGCTGCTCGGCTCGGCCACGCCGTCACTGGAGAGCTGGCAGCATGCCGGCAACGGGCGTTACGGCCTGCTGCGCCTGACACATCGTGCGGTGGCGACGACCCTGCCCAAGGTGCGTGCGGTCGACATCCGGCGCATGAAGCTCGACGAGGGTCTCAGTCCGGCGCTGCACGCGGCGATTTCCGAGCGTCTGAAGCGTCGCGAGCAGAGCCTGGTGTTCATCAACCGCCGCGGCTACGCGCCGGTGCTGTCATGTCCGGCCTGTGGCTGGGTAAGCCGCTGCCCGCACTGCTCGGCCAACCTTGTCGTGCATCTGGCCGACCGGCGCCTGCGTTGCCACCACTGTGGCTGCGATGGCGGGATTCCGCATGCCTGCCCGAGCTGCGGCAATCAGGATATCCAGCCCTTCGGTCGCGGCACCCAGCGTATCGAGGCCAGACTGAACGAGCTCTTTCCCGAGGCCCGCGTGCTGCGTGTGGATCGCGATGCCGCGCGCACCCGTGCGCAATGGGAGGCGCTCCTCGACAAGATCGCTGCCGGCGAAGCAGACATTCTTGTCGGCACGCAGATGATGGCGAAGGGGCACGATTTTCCCAAGCTCACCCTGGTGGGCGTCGTTGGGGCAGACTCCTCGCTCCATGCGGCTGACTTCCGTGCGCCAGAGCGGCTCTTCCAGCAGCTGATGCAGGTCGGGGGGCGCGCGGGGCGTGGAAGCCTGCCAGGCGAGGTGCTGATTCAGACCGAGTACCCCGGCCACCTGCTCTATCAGCACCTCGGGCGCCATGATTTCGATGCCTTCGCCAAGATGGCGCTGGATGAGCGCAGGGTCGCCTGCTTTCCGCCATTCACGCACCAGGCCATGCTGCGGGCCGACGCACCGGCACTGTCGGATGCAGTCGAGTTTCTGCAGCACGCCCGTCGTCTGGCGCAGTCGTGTGCGCCCGAGACCCTGCGCCTGTTCGATCCGGTGCCGATGCGCATGTCCAGGCTGGCACGCCGCGAGCGTGCGCAGTTGCTGGTCGAGGCGGACAGCCGTGCAGGTCTGCAGGGCTTTCTGGGCCAGTGGATGACCATGCTCTACGCCCAGCGCACGCCGCGCGAGCTGCGTTGGCAGCTTGATGTGGATCCGCTCGATGTCTGAGCGTGCGCACCCGTTGGCGACAGACGTCAGATTCGCCGCGAGCGGCACCGGGGCGCAGTCCGTTCGCACCGGATGATCCGCGGCCCGCAGTCGCGCAGGGCTAACGCACTTCAGTGCCTGCCGGCCACAACCAGGCTGCGCCGCGCACGCCGGACGAGTCGCCATGACGGGCCGGCCGCAGCCGGGTGAGAATCTGATCGGAGAAGACGTGTTCGGCCCATCGTGCCGGCACATTGGCATACAGTCGCTCGAGCCTCGACAGGCCGCCGCCGAGGACGATCACGTCGGGGTCGATGAGGTTGATCACCGTGCCCAGCGCGCGTGCCAGCCGTGCTTCATAGCGCTGCAGTGTGGCCTCGCTGGCCGCATCCCCCGCCGCTGCCGCGTCCGCGATTTCACGGGCGCTCAGTCCGCCGCCATGACGGCGTGCATGATCGGCGGCAAGTCCGGGGCCGGAGAGATAGGTTTCGATGCAGCCGCGCCGGCCGCAATAGCACGGGGGGAGCGGCAGGTCATTGGTGGTGGGCAGCGGCAGAGGGGAGTGCCCCCACTCGCCGGCAATGCCGTTGGCTCCCGCAAGAAGACGGCCGCCCACGACCACCCCGCCACCGACGCCGGTACCGATAATGACGCCGAACACCGTTTCCGCGCCGGCGCCTGCGCCGTCGGTGGCCTCGGAAACGGCAAAGCAGTTGGCGTCATTGGCGAGCCTGACCTCGCGCTCGAGCATGGCCTCGAGATCGCGCCGCAGCGGGCGTCCATTGAGACAGGTCGAGTTGGCGTTACGGATGCAGCCCGTCATCCGCGACAGCGAGCCCGGCGTGCCGACCCCGACACTGGTGCGCTCGCCCAGTCTGGCCTCGGCAAAGCCGACCAGTTCGACCAGAGTTTCGAGCGTGGCGCGGTAGTCACCCTGAGGCGTCGGTACGCGCCGGCGCAGCAGTTCGCGCCCGTCGCTGGCAAGGGCAACGATCTCGATCTTCGTGCCCCCAAGGTCGATGCCGAGCCGGATCATGGCTTAGTCGCGGCTCATGCGTTCGATGCCGTCGCGGTACAGTTCCAGTGCCTCGTCGCGGCAGGTGGCACTGATGCCGAGGTCGTGCACCAGCCCGTCGTCCAGTCGGTAGCACCAGCCATGAATGCTGACATCCTGACCGCGCTCCCAGGCCTCGCGCAGCACCGATGTCTGGCTGATGCTGACGACCTGCTGCATCGCATTGAGTTCGCACAGGCGGTCGACCCGGTCTGCGTGGTCTTCGACCGTGTTGAGCAGATTCTCGTGGCGGTCGCGGACATCCTGGACATGACGCAGCCAGTTGTCGGTGAGACCGATGCGGTTGTCGTTGAGCGCGGCCTTGACCCCGCCGCAGCCATAGTGCCCCACGACGAGGATGTGCTTCACCCGCAGCACTGCCACTGCGTAATGGATGACGGACAGTGCATTGAGGTCGGTATGCACCACCACGTTGGCGATGTTGCGGTGAACGAAGACCTCACCCGGAGCAAGGCCGATGATCTGGTTGGCCGGAACGCGGCTGTCCGAACAGCCGATCCAGAGGTATTCGGGCGACTGCTGGTTTACAAGCCGGGCGAAGAACTCGGGGTCCTCGCTGTGCATGCGGTCCGACCAGTCCTTGTTGTTCTTGAAGAGGGGGTCGAGTTGATGGCTCATTCGTTGGTCCTGACGGAAAGTGAGCAATGAAATATGCTCATAATTATGAATTACTTGCTGTCTCCCCGCCACCGGACAGGCTTTCCGCCTTTATCCATTCCTCCGCGGATGATGTTCCCGAATGCCATCTGACGTACCTGGCGCGTGTTCGGGTCATCACCATATGCCGAGGTCGATGAGTTGCTTGCTCGCCGCTTCCGACCAGCCGCGGTTGGCCGCGGGGCTTGCCGGACTGGGATGCAGGATGCGACCGAAGCGCAGGCCGGCAACGTCACCCAGCGCGCCAAGCGCGCGCTGTTCCGCCCACACGCCGATACCGATCACCCACTCCGGCTCCAGGGTGTCGACCAGGCGGCGCAGGTGTGCATCGCAGGCTGACAGCAGCGGACGTTGTTCATGGGCCGGCAGCTTGTCCGGCGTGAGGTTGCGGCCGTCCTCGAAGAAGGCGAGCGGGCAGTAATTGGCGACGAAATGATCGGCGAAGAAGGCATCCGGCGTACCAAAACGGTCGCGAAACAGACCCCACAGCCGTTGCCCGCTGACCTCCGAGCGCTTGCAGGCAAAGCCTTCAACCGGTCGTTTCGGGTTGCTCTGCGCAGGCTGGCCCACCGGGCCTTCGAGCCCGAGCCAGTCGCGTGCGGTGCCGATTTCGCCAAACGGTACGCCGATCTGCGCCATGCCGAAGGGGCCGGGGTTCATGCCGATGAACACCACGCGTTTGCGCCCCTCGCCATAGCGTCTCAGATAGTTGTCGTGAATCTCGCCGGCGTAATCGAGCGGGTTGTAGACATGTGTGACCGGTGCTGCGAAGCGCATCCCGTCGACGGTGGCGGAAAGTTCGTGTGCGGCGGCAATCAGGGCGGAGGCGGTCATTGCAGTTCAGAGAATGAGTTTGAGGATGTAGAGCGCAGCCATGCCGGCGCCGATCGTGGCCAGTACGCTGCCGCTGCGCCAGGCGACCAGCGCGGCAATCAGTGCTGCCCAGGGTTTGGGCGCATCGAGTGCGATGCTGACAGCGCCGGCGTCGATGAACAGCGCACTCACGGTGAGGGCGGCGAAGCTGGCCGGCGCGATGTGCCGGCACAGGGCATGGAGCCAGCCCGGCAGCCGATCGCCCGCGAACAGCCCGATCATGGCGTAACGATAGAAAAACGTGACGGCACCAACACAGACCACCAGCGCGATCAGCGCAAGCGTGCTCATCGTGCCCGCTCCAGGCGGCGTGCCGTCCATACCCCTGCGCCGAGCCCCGCAAGGATCGCAAGTACCAGCCCGAGCTTGAACGGCAGTGCGGCGAACAGCAGTACGGCGCCACCGGCTGCAAGCGCCGCGGCCTGACCGGGGCGCTCGCGCAGCAAGAGGGTGAGCAGGGCGATGAAGGTCAGCGGCACCGCAAAATCGAGCTCCCATGCGGGCGGAATCGCTGCGCCGAACACGAGGCCGAAGGCGGTGGACACCTGCCACGCGAACCAGAGCGTGAAGCCCGCACCGAAGAAGTACCAGTGGCGCAGGTCTGGCCCTTCGGCAGGCGGGCGCGCCTGGTAGCGCAGCACCGCGACAGCATAGGCCTCATCGGTCAGCAGATAGGCCAGCAGCATGCGCCAGCGCCTGGGCAGGTGACCGACGTAGGTGGCCATCGATGCGCTGTACAGCAGGTGGCGCAGATTGAGCAGACCCGAGGTCAGCGCCGTGGGCAGCATGCCAGCGCCGGCAGCCAGCATCTGCACGATGACCAGCTGAGCCGCACCCGCAAACACCACTGCAGATGCGAGTTGCGCAAGCCACGCGGGGATGCCTGCCGCCAAGGCAGAGATGCCGTAGAGCATGCCGAAGGGCACGGCACCGAGCAGCAGAGGGGCTTCATCGCGACAGCCCGCAAGGAACTCGCGCAGTGCCGGACGGCTCATCGCCCGCCGGCTCCCGGCGCGTCGAGCGCCACGTTGGCAGGCAGCTGATCCCCGTTCCACGGTGCGACCTTGATCAGCAGCAGCATGCCCGGTATGGCGAGGAAGAAACACAGCCAGAAAAAGCTGTACCAGCCCATCGCTTCCACCAGCCAGCCTGCGGTGGCATTGATGAAGGTGCGTGGCACCGCCATCAGGCTGGTGAACAGGGCGAACTGGGTCGCGGTGTAGGCCGGGTTGGTGGTTCGGGCCATGAAGGCGACGAACGCCGTCGTGCCCAGTCCGGCGCCGACCGCCTCGCCCGCAATCACGGTGGCGAGCACGGCCAGGCGGGCGGCGTTGGATTCGCCGGGTCCGAACCATGCCATCCACACGAAGCCGAGGATGGTGACGAACTGCACCACGCCGAACAGCCACAATGCGCGGTTGATGCCGATCTTCACCATCCAGATGCCGCCGAGGATGCCCCCGATCACCATCGGCCACAGGCCGGCGTTCTTGGCGATGATGCCGATCTCGGTCTTGGAGTAGCCCATGTCCAGATAGAAGGGCGTGGCCAGGGCGGTGCACAGCGAGTCGCCGAGCTTGTAGAAGAACAGGAAGGCGAGCACGAGCAGCGCGGACTGCACGCCGTGGCGGCCGAAAAACTCGCGGAATGGCTCGATCACGGCGTCGCGCAGGGTGCGCGGGCTGCCGGCCGCAGCGAAGGGCTCTTTCACCGACAGGGTCATGAACAGGCCGGGCAGCATGAAGGCAGCGGTGATCATGAACACCATGCTCCACGGCAGGTGATCGGCGAGGATCAGCGACAGCGACCCCGGCACCAGCCCCGCAATACGGTAGGCATTGACGTGAATCGCGTTGCCCAGGCCGAGCTCTTCGTCAGGCAGGATCTCGCGGCGGAAGGCGTCGAGCGCAATGTCCTGGGTGGCGGAGAGAAAGGCCAGCGTGGCGGTGAGGGTGATCACCAGCGGCAGGTGATCGACCGGTGACAGCTGACCGAGCCAGGCAATCGAGGCGACGAGGCCCAGCTGCGACACGAACATCCAGCTGCGCCGGCGCCCGAGCCAGGGCAGCAGGCCGAAGCGGTCGAGCAGGGGCGCCCACAGGAATTTCCAGGTGTAGGGAAACTGAATCAGGGCAAAGGCACCGATCGTCTTGAGTGACAGACCTTCGGTCTTGAGCCAGGCCGGAACCAGATTCAGCAGCAGGTAGAGGGGCAACCCCGAGGCAAAGCCGGTGAAGATGCAGATCAGCATCCGGCGGTTGAGCAGGGTGTTCAGCCAGGCGGGGCGGGAAAGGGGCACGGGCGGCTTTGGCTTGGTCGAAGCGGCGATTATCCCAGATCGGCGGCCTCAGGGGCGGCCGCGCATGGAATCAGCGTGTTACCGCGCCCTTGCGGATCAGCACCTCGATCTCGGCTGCCGGCAGCGGTTTGCTGAAGTAGTAGCCCTGCAGCTCGTCACAGCCCAGCTCGTGCAGGCGCGCGACCTGGATTGCGGTTTCCACGCCTTCGGCGATGACCGACAGGCCCAGATTGTGGGCCAGCGAGACCGCGGCGGCGACGATTGCGGCATCGTTGGCGTCGGTCTCGATGTCGGAAACAAAGGAGCGGTCGATCTTGAGGTGATCGAGCGGGAACAGCTTGAGGTAGGACAGCGATGAGTAACCGGTGCCGAAGTCGTCGATCGCGATCAGTACGCCGAGCTGCTTGAGTCGCGTGAGCAAGGCGGCAGCCTCGTCCGGTTTCTCCATGATCGAACTCTCGGTGATCTCAAGTTCGAGCAAGTCCGGGCGCAGTTCGCTGCGCGCAAGCGCATCGGCCACGCGGGCGGTGAGTTCGCCTGCACGCAGCTGTCTTGCGGACAGGTTGACCGACATGCGCAAGGGCGGCAAGCCGGCCGCCTGCCACTGCCGGGCCTGAGCGCAGGCGGTATCCAGCACCCAGTCGCCCAGTTCCACGATGAGGCCGGTTTCTTCCGCGATCGGAATGAAACGGACCGGCGGGATCAGCCCGTCGACCGGGTGGCGCCAGCGCAGCAGGGCTTCGACGCCCTTCAGTGTGCCCTTGGCCGCGCAGTACTGGGGCTGGTACCAGAGTTCGAACTGTTGATGCTGGAGGGCCTGGCGCAGCTTGCGCTCGAGTTCGATGCGCTCCATTGCGCTGCGGTTGAGTTCCTCGGCGTAGAACTGGAAATTTGCACGGCCGAGCGACTTGGCGTGATACATCGCGGTATCGGCGTTGCGCATCAGCGTCGAGGTGGTGTCGCCGTCGCCGGGGAAGAGGCTGATCCCGATCGAAGGTGTGGTGTGCAGCAGGCTCTCCCCGACGGTGTAAGGCAGGGAAAGGCGGTCGAGGATCTTGGCGGCGGCATGTGCGGCGTCGTTCTGGTCGTGGATGCCCTGCAGGATCACCACGAACTCGTCGCCGCCGAGGCGGGCGACGATGTCGCTTTCACGCACGGTCTCGCGCAGACGTTCGGCAACCTGCACCAGGAGCGCATCGCCGACGTGATGGCCGAGCGAATCGTTGATGGTCTTGAAGCGGTCCAGATCGAGAAACAGCACTGCGAGCGGCTGCGCGTTGCGGACTGCGGTCGCGATCGCCTGCTGCAGGCGCACACCGAGCGAGAAGCGGTTGTCCAGCCCGGTCAGGGTGTCGTGATGGGCGAGGTGCTTGATTGCCGCTTCGGCGCGCTTGCGCTCGGTGATGTCGGAGAAGATCGCGATGTAATGAGTGGGTGGCGCGCCGGCCGTCTCGCGCACCACGCTGATGCTCAGCCAGCGTGAATAGGCCTCGCCATTGGCACGGATACCGGTGGTTTCGCCCGCCCAGAAGCCGCTGCCTGCCGTCGCTTCCCACGGCGTGTCGTGCGCGGATTCCGTTTCCGCCTGATCGGGCACGAAGACCTCGCCGACGACGCGGCTGCCGGAAAAGCCGGAGATCACCTCGTGCGCCGGATTGACCGACAGCACGCGGTGCTCGCCGTCGGTGATCACGATGGCTTCCGGGCTGTGCTCGAACACCTTGTCTGCGAGCTGCAGGCGCTCCTCGGTTCGGCGGCGCTCGGTAATGTCGGTGTAGATGGTGACGAAGCCGCCGTTGCCGACAGGCCGGCCCTGAATGTCGAGCACCATCCCGCCCGGACGGAGGCGCTCGAAGTGATGGGGCTCGCCACGTCGCGCACGCTCGAGCAGTTCGCGGGTAATCAGCTCCGGGTCGCCCGGTCCGTACTCGCCGCGCTCGGCGTTGAACCGCAGCAGCGATTCGAGGCTGGGGAGCCCCGCCGCAAAGAGACTGTCGGGGAAGTCGAGCAGACGCCGGAGCTGATCGTTGCAGGCAACGACCTGCAGGTCTTCGTCGATCAGCGAGACGGCGCTCGGAATGTTGTCGATGATGGTGCGAAGAGTCTCGTTGTTGCGCGCCAGCTCCTCTTCGATGCGCTTGCGGTCGGTGATGTCGGTATAGGTGGTGATGAAGCCCGCCACCTTGCCATCAAGCCACAGCGGCTCGCCGATCACGAGATGCGAGCGTCCGCTGGGTTTGGTGCGCTCGATGCAATGCGGCTTGAATTCCTCGGCCAGCGCGCGGCGTTCGCGCACCTTCTCGAACGGGTCGCCCGGACCGTAGTCGCCGCGCTGTGCGGCCACCATGATCAGCTCGTCGAAGCTGACGTTCCTGACCACGACTTCGGGAGGAAGCTCGAGTATCTCGACGAAAAGTGCGTTCCAGTACTGCAGCCGCAGGTGCTCGTCGAACACGCTGATACCTTGCGGAAGATGGTTGACGATGGCGGTGAGATAGGCGGTCTGGCGGTGCAGCTCCAGTGCAGTGTTCTGCTGTGCGGTGATGTCCTGAACCGTGCCGATCGCGCGCAGCGGTCTGCCGTTCGCGTCGAGTTCGATGCGCAACTCGTTGTGGAAGTAGTGCACGGTGCCATCGGGGTGAATCACCCGGTAGGAGAAGGCACCGCCCTCGCCCGAAGCGTAGGCGGCCTTGAGCGTTGAGGCCAGCCGTTCGCGATCGGCAGGATGAACGCGACGCATGAAACCCGCGTAGCTTGCCGGCTCGTCGTCCGGGATGCCGATCAGCTCGCGTGTCTGCCGCGACCACCACAGATGATCCTGCTTCAGGTGGCGCTCCCAGCGTCCCAGCTGTGCCATCGACATGGCGCCTTCGAGTTCGTCGTGCAGCGCTTCCGCCGCCTCGCGGCGCCTGGATTCGGCCACGAGTGCCGTGTCGCATCTGCGGTATGCCTGCTGCCAGAAGCGCCTGACGGCAAGCGCAGCTGCCAGCAGCAGGGCAGCCATCACGATCGCGGCGACGAGCGCGCGCGCGCGCAGGCCACTGAGCATTGTCGAGCGATCGATCTGGCTCAGAACGACCCAGTCGGTGCCTGTGATCCGGCTCGCTGCGGCCTGAACCGGGGCGCCACCGGCTTCGAGCGTGCCGCTGTGTGCCGTGGCCGATGCCAGGGTGGCCCGCAGCAGGGGCTGGTCTGCGGGAATTGGCGCCTGCAGTGTGTGGGTACGCAGGTTCGGCTCAAGCGGGATGAACTGGGTTCCTGCATCCATCAGCAACAGGTTGCGTTTCCCCGGGCGGGCTCCGAGCCGTCGTTCGAGCATTGGAAACACATGGCGCTCGGGCCGGATGCGCAGCACGATCGAGTGCACCGTCCACTCTTCGTCGGGCTTTGCCACCGGGACGACGAGGTCGATGTAGCTTTCGCCGTTGCCGTCGTACTGCAGCTGACTGAGCGCCGGCACGCTGTTTCCGAGGGTCTGCGCAATCAGCCTGCGTGATTCCGCTGAAACCGCAAATGGCTGGCCCGTCGCAAACAGCGGATGTGCCCCGGCGTCGAGCACCAGGGCGCCAGCGTAGTCGAATACCTCGACATAGCCTCGGAGCCAGTAGCGGATGTCGGGATTCGACAGGTTCCCGGTCCTTCGAATCTCGTCATCCAGCCGTGACAGCGCGAGGCCGTTCCTGCGCAGCACGTCGCCGTCGCCGATGCGTTCGGCGCGCCAGCGCACGATGTCGTCGCTCAGCAGCCGCGCTGTCATCTGCAGCTCGGCGTTGGCTTCGCGCTCCAGCCCGTCCGCCTGATGGGCGTAGAAGGCCCAGAACACGATCGCGAACACTGCGATGAGTGCGCTGACGGCTACGAACAGCGGACGCGGCAACTCGTGGCGTGGCGGCGGGGATGAGCTCTGGCGATTGAAAATGACGCAGGTTCCGATTCTGGTTGTGCACCATGATGCAGTCGTTCCGGGGCGGAACGAGCCGAGATTCTGACAGCCGCCCTCTATGCAAACAACCTTGCAGTGCAGCGGGGAAAGTCCCGAATAATTCCACGTTTACACAATTCGATACGTTCCTTGCACTTCCCTCCAAGTCCGACAACAATGCGGCCACAACATGAGTCCAGACCAAAGGAGGAGGCCGGCATGTCGCAAACCGTGATCGTGTCATTCGGCGAAGACCGCGAGTACGAGTTTCTCGTGCACGACGCGGACGTGGCCGGGATGGAAAGGGAGCAGGCCCGTAGCTGGTTGGCGAAGGAGTTCGAGGATCTCGAATGCACCCCGTCCAACCCCATGGGCAAGATCCTGGTGCTGGACATGATCCTCAACGTTGCAAAGTACGGCGGCGAGCATCGTTTCGAACAAGGTGGGGACTGGGCGAAGAAGTTCGCTGCCGTCACTGCGGTCGTGCTCGCACGACCGGTCATGAAAGTGGATGTGAGCAACTTCACTGTCGGCTGAAAGCGGCTTGGCACCGCATGGTGCGCCGCAAAAGAACACGGGTTTACGGGCAGGAGACAACTGCGCTTGAACGGCTGGCAAACAGGCCGGAAAGCGCTAGAAACCGCTCTGGCAAACATTTGCCGGAGCGGTTTTTTTTCGTCCGAATCCGTGAGTTGTGACACTAGGTAGTTTCCCTAGAGCCATTGCAATCATTGAGATTCACTCTAATACTAAGGGTGCAGACGGGAAATATTGCTGCAATGCATAAGTCATTTTTGGTGCATCTGGATGCCCCGTTATGGTGCCTCGTCCATCTGCTTGGTGCGCAATGCTTCGCCAAGAAATATTGCGTGTCGGCAAACCCTGTGTAATCTCTGGAGATGTCGTATGAAAGTAGTCAAGACTACCCTCGCACTTGTCGCCGCAACTGCTGCACTAAGTGTGAGCACTCAGGCAAGTGCCGGCTCGACGCTGGACGCCGTGATGAAGAAGGGTTTCGTACAGTGTGGTGTCAGCGATGGCCTGCCCGGCTTCTCCTACACCGATGAAAAGGGTCAGTTCAAAGGGATCGACGTAGATGTCTGCCGTGCGGTCGCCGCTGCCGTTTTCGGCGATGCAAAGAAGGTCAAGTTCACTCCGCTGACCGCAAAGGAGCGCTTCACCGCCCTGCAGTCGGGTGAAGTCGATGTGCTGTCGCGCAATACCACCTGGACCAGCTCGCGCGACTCGGCGATGGGCCTGAACTTTGCCGGCGTGACCTATTACGACGGCCAGGGCTTTCTGGTCAGCAAGAAGCTTGGCGTGAAGAGTGCCAAGGAGCTCGACGGTGCGGCCGTGTGTATTCAGGCTGGTACCACCACCGAACTCAACCTGTCGGACTACTTCCGCACGACCGGCATGAAGTACACCCCGATCAGCTACGACAAGTCTGATGAGACGGTGAAGGCGCTTGAGGCCGGCCGTTGCGACGTGCTGACCTCCGACCAGTCCCAGCTTTACGCGCAGCGCATCAAGCTCGCCAACCCGGAAGGCTACGTCGTGCTGCCGGAAGTGATCTCGAAAGAGCCGCTCGGCCCGGTCGTGCGTCAGGGTGACGAGGAATGGTTCGACATCGTGCGCTGGACCCTGTTCGCGATGATCAACGCCGAAGAAGCCGGTCTGACCGCGAAAAACGTGGAGCAGGAAGCAAAAGCCTCCAAGAACCCGGACGTGCGCCGTCTGCTGGGTGCAGAGGGTGAACTGGGCAAGGACCTCAAGCTGCCCAAGGACTGGGTCGTTCAGGTTGTCAAGCAGGTCGGCAACTATGGTGAAGTCTTTGACCGCAACGTTGGCGCAGGCAGCGAACTGAAGATCGCACGCGGCATCAACGCACTGTGGAACAAGGGCGGGCTGCAGTACGCACCGCCGGTACGCTAAGCCGGATGGCCACCGTCGCAAGACGGTGGCCATACTCTTGTTTACAAGGACGTTTCCATGCAAAGTGATGCGCCCAAGGCTGCCGCTCCGCGGGGATCGCTACTGACCGATCCCAAGGCCCGTGCCTGGACCTTTCAGATCCTCTCCATCCTCGTCGTCGTCGGCGTAGGCTGGTACCTGTTTCACAATACTCAGCAGAACCTTGCCAATCGCGGCATCACCTCCGGCTTTGCCTTCCTCGACAATTCGGCCGGCTTCGGCATTCTGCAGTCGCTGATCGACTATACCGAGCGCGACAGCTACGGCCGGGTGTTCGTCATCGGCCTGCTCAACACCCTGCTGGTGTCGGTGCTGGGCATTTTCTTCGCTACGGTGCTCGGCTTTCTGCTTGGTGTGGCGCGCCTGTCGCCCAACTGGCTGATCAACAAGCTTGCCACCGTCTACATCGAGATCTTCCGCAACATTCCGCCCCTGCTGCAAATCTTCTTCTGGTATTTCGCCGTGCTGCGGGCCATGCCTTCGCCACGGCAGAGTTACAGTTTTGGCGAAGCGGTGTTCGTGAATATCCGGGGTGTTTATCTGCCGGCGCCTGAGGCTGCAGGCGGACTCGTCCCCTTCCTGATCAGTCTGGTCATCGTGATCGCAGCCTGGATCGGGCTTGCGCGCTGGTCGCGCCGTCGTCAGGAAGACACCGGGCAACGTTTCCCCGTGCTGTGGGTTTCCCTTGCCTTGCTGGTGATCGTCCCGGGCATGGCTGCAATGCTGTTCGGCAAGCCCTTCCACTGGTCGTTTCCCGAGCTGACGGGCTTCAACTTTGTCGGCGGTTGGGCGGTGATTCCGGAACTGGTCGCGATCACCTTTGCGCTCAGTATCTATACCGCCGCCTTCATTGCCGAGAACGTGCGTTCCGGCATCCTCGCCGTCAGCCATGGCCAGACTGAAGCGGCGCGTTCGCTCGGTCTGCGTTCAGGGCTCATCCTGCGCCTGGTCGTCATCCCGCAGGCCATGCGGGTGATCATTCCGCCGCTGACCAGCCAGTACCTGAACCTGGTGAAGAACTCCTCGCTTGCTGCCGCTATCGGTTACCCCGATCTGGTGTCGCTGTTCGCGGGCACGGTGCTGAACCAGACCGGACAGGCGATCGAGACGATTGCCATCACGATGTCGGTGTATCTCGCCATCAGTCTCAGCATCTCGATGCTGATGAACTGGTACAACAAGCGCATCGCCCTGGTCGAACGCTAGAGAGTCGAGCTCATGACTACACATACTTTCAAACCGAGTCTTCCGCCGCCGAACATGTCGGTCGGCGCCATGGGCTGGATCCGGGCGAACCTGTTTCCGAACTGGTTCAACTCCCTGCTCACCCTGTTCGCGCTCTACATCGTGTGGATCACCATCCCACCCATCCTCAACTGGGCGTTTTTCAGTGCCGACTGGATTGGTGACAACCGAGAAAGCTGCACCAGCGGCGGTGCGTGCTGGGTGTTCATCAAGGTGCGCATGGCGCAGTTCTTCTATGGCTTCTACCCGGAGGAACTGCGCTGGCGGGTGGACCTGACGGTGCTGCTGGCCATCTTTGGCGCTGCGCCGCTGTTCATCAAGGCCATGCCGCGGAAGCTGCGTTACGGTGCGGTTTTCCTGCTGGCCTACCCGGTGCTCGCCTACTGGCTGCTCCATGGCGGTTTCATGGGGATGACGCTGGTGGAAACCAGCAAGTGGGGCGGCCTGATGCTGACCCTGGTGATTGCGGTCGTCGGTATCGCGGGCGCCATGCCACTGGGCATCCTGCTGGCACTCGGACGGCGCTCGGACATGCCGGTGGTCAGGGTGATCTGCGTCACCTTCATCGAGTTCTGGCGCGGCGTGCCGCTGATCACCGTGCTGTTCATGTCCTCGGTGATGCTGCCGCTGTTCCTGCCTGAAGAGGTGAACATCGACAAGCTGCTGCGGGCGCTGATCGCGGTCACGCTGTTCGAGGCCGCTTATGTGGCCGAGGTGGTGCGTGGTGGCATGCAGGCGATCCCGAAGGGACAGTACGAGGCCGCCGGAGCGATGGGCCTTGGCTACTGGCGCATAATGGGCTTGGTCATTCTGCCGCAGGCTTTGAAGCTGGTGATCCCTGGCATCGTGAACACCTTCATCGCGCTGTTCAAGGACACCAGCCTGGTGATCATCATCGGCTTGTTCGATCTCTTCAACAGCATCCACCAGGCCACGGTCGACCCCGCGTGGCTCGGCTTCGCGACAGAAGGCTACGTATTTGCGGCCCTCATGTTCTGGATTTTCTGTTTCGGTATGTCCCGCTATTCGATGCACCTCGAGCGCAAGCTCGACACGGGCCACAAGCGTTAGGAGTTTAGGTAATGAGTGAAGCCAAGATCAAGCATGCGCTCGGTGACAAGGAAATGATCCGCATCGAAGGCATGCACAAGTGGTACGGCGAGTTCCACGTGCTCAAGGACATCAACCTGAGCGTACGGCAGGGCGAACGTATCGTGCTGTGCGGCCCGTCCGGTTCGGGCAAGTCGACGACCATCCGCTGCATCAATCGCCTTGAAGAGCATCAGCAGGGCAAGATCATCGTTGATGACGTCGAACTCACTTCCGACCTCAAGCACGTCGAGGCCATCCGCCGCGAAGTCGGCATGGTGTTCCAGCACTTCAACCTTTTCCCGCATCTCACCGTGCTGGAGAACTGCACGCTGGCGCCGTTGTGGGTGCGCAAGATTCCAAAGCGTGAGGCGGAGGAGATCGCGATGGAGTACCTCAACCGGGTGAAGATTCCCGAGCAGGCGAACAAGTACCCGGGCCAGCTTTCGGGCGGTCAGCAGCAACGGGTGGCGATTGCGCGTGCGCTGTGCATGAAACCCAAGATCATGCTGTTCGACGAACCGACTTCGGCGCTCGACCCGGAGATGGTCAAGGAAGTGCTCGACACCATGATCGGACTGGCTGAAGACGGCATGACGATGCTGTGCGTCACCCACGAAATGGGCTTTGCCCGCACCGTGGCCGACCGCGTGATCTTCATGGACAAGGGCGAGATCGTGGAGGAAGCCGAGCCCGAGATCTTCTTCTCCAATCCGAAGTCCGAGCGTACCAAGCTCTTCCTGGGCCAGATCCTGAACCACTGATCTCCGTGGACGAAGAAACGCCCCGCCATTGCACCGGCGGGGCGTTTTGCATTTCAGCAGCCGGATCGGTCGATCAGTCGCGCCCGAGGCGGTACACCGCCATGCTGCCGAGGAAGTTCGGTTCGTCCACCACCACCTTGCCATCGTCGAAGGCCAGGCGTTCGCGCACGGCGATGCCGTTCATTTCGCACAGGGCGTCGAAATCGGCGATGGTGAAGAAGCGTACGTTGGGCGTGTTGAACCACTGGTGCGGCAGGCTCTCGGACACCGGCATGCGGCCGTTGATGATGCTCTGGCGGTGACGCCAGTAGCCGAAGTTGGGAAAGCTCACCACGGCCTCGTGACCGACGCGCAGCATCTCGGCGAGGATGCCCTGGGTGTTGTGCATCGCCTGCAGCGACAGGCTCATGATCACGTGGTCGAAGAAGCCGTCCTCGAAATCGCTCAGGCCCTTGTCCATGTTGGCCTGGATCACGTTGACGCCGTTCTTCACGCAGGCCAGCAGCTTGTCGGGGTCGTTCTCCACGCCGTAGCCCTGCACCTGACGGACGTCGATCAGGTGCTTGAGCAGGCTGCCGTCGCCGCAGCCGAGGTCGAGTACTTTTTCGCCCGGCTCGATCCACTGGGCGATGACTTCATAGTCATAACGGTAGGCAGCCATGCTTACACCTTGATGCGGTCGAACCAGGCGGAAAGCACCGCGTGGTATTGGGGTTCATCGAGCAGGAAGGAGTCGTGACCCGCTGCGCAGTCGATCTCGGCGTAGCTGACGTTGCGCCGGTTGTGCAGCAGGGCGTAGACGATCTCCCTCGATCGCGAGGGCGAGAAGCGCCAGTCGGTGGTGAAGGACACGACCAGGAAGTCGGCTTCGGCGCTGGCCAGGGCGGCAGGCAGATTGCCCGCGTGGGCGAAGGCGGGGTCGTAGTAATCCAGTGCCTTCGTGGTCAGCAGATAGGTGTTGGCGTCGAAGAAGCCGGCAAACTTGTCGCCCTGATAGCGCAGGTAGGACTCGATCTCGAACTCGACGTCGTAACTGTAGACCGCCTTGCCGTGACGCAGGCTGCGACCGAATTTCTCTCCCATTGCGTCATCGGAGAGATAGGTGATGTGGCCGATCATGCGCGCGAGCTTGAGCCCGCGTACCGGCACCACGCCGTGATCGTAGAAGTTGCCGCCGTGAAAGTCGGGATCGGTGAGAATGGCCTGGCGCGCCACCTCATTGAAAGCGATGTTCTGCGCCGTGAGCTTGGGGGCCGATGCAATCACGGCGGCGTGGGCGACACGGTCGGGATACTGCAGCGTCCACGACAGCGCCTGCATGCCGCCCAGGCTGCCGCCCACGACCGCGGCAAAGCGCTTGATGCCGAGCCGGTCTGCGAGGCGGGCCTGGGTGTCGACCCAGTCTTCCACGGTGACGAACGGAAAGGCCGCGCCCCAGGGCTTGCCAGTGGCCGGGTTGATCGAGCTCGGTCCGCTCGAACCGAAGCAGCTGCCGAGGTTATTGACGCCGATGACGAAGAACTTGCGCGTGTCGAGCGGCTTGCCCGGCCCGACCAGGTTGTCCCACCAGCCCAGGCTGTCGGGGTCGTCCGCGTAGCGCCCGGCGACGTGGTGCGAGCCTGACAGCGCGTGACAGACGAGCACGGCATTCGACGCGTCGGCGTTGAGCGTGCCGTAGGTTTCGTATACCAGGTCGTAGCTCGGCAGCGAGCCGCCGCTGCGAAGCGGCAGGGGCGTTGCAAAGTGGGCCGTCTGCGGCGCCACGATGCCGACGGATTGCGGTTGGATCATGGTCGGTGTCTGCGAAAAACAAAAAAACCCAGCCGGCTGAAAAACGCGGACTGGGTTGCCCTCGCTTTAGCCGTATTTATTAAGCGCCCGCAAGCTATGGATCAAATCGGCGCTAAGTGTTGCGAAATTAGCGCGCGTGCCTGCAAATGTCAAACCGGGTGCTTTCCAGATGAAGCGATGGTGCAGTGATTGCAGGCTGGGGCAGCGTGACGGGCTGTCGAGAGCGCCGGGTGAATGGGGCTCAGCGGGGAAACAAGGTGATGCATGTTTGAGCCCGGGTTTATCGGGCGAGTTTGCATCGCCGCCCCGATGAGCCCCATTCACCCGGGAAGCCGAAGGCCGCGAACGTCTGCCCGGCATGTTGCCCCAGTCCGCAAGCACGGTGGAGGCACCGCAATCGCAACGAGTCCCTTGTGGCCTGCGTGGTAAAATCGCAGGCCTTGAACCCGCCACCTCATCCCGCATGATCAGCATCATTCTCAACGGTCAGCCCGAAACCCTGGACGACGGTCTCACGGTACTTGCCCTGCTCGAGCGGCGGGGGCTCGTTGGCAAACGTCTCGCGGTCGAACGCAACGGCGACATTGTGCCGCGCGCCCGCCATGGCGAAACCGCGCTCGCCGAAGGCGACCGCCTCGAGATTGTGGTCGCGGTCGGGGGCGGCTGAACCTTCGTGGTCCCGTTCGTGTTGTCTGCAGTCAGCGCGCAACGCGGCCTTTTTGATCTTCCTCTACAGGTCCCAACATGATCCACGATCCCCTGGTGATTGCCGGCAAGAGCTATGGCTCCCGTCTGCTGGTCGGTACAGGCAAGTACAAGGATTTCGCCGAAACGCGCGAAGCCATTGATGCCAGTGGTACGAACATCGTCACCGTGGCGATCCGGCGCACCAATATTGGCCAGAATGCGGACGAGCCCAACCTGCTCGACGCCCTGCCGCCCGACCAGTTCACCATTCTGCCCAACACCGCCGGCTGCTATACCGCCGAAGATGCGGTGCGCACCCTGCGTCTCGGTCGCGAACTGCTCGACGGCCACGCCCTGGTCAAGCTCGAAGTGCTCGGCGATCCGAAGTCGCTGTTCCCGAACATGCCGGAAACGCTCAAGGCCGCCGAAACCCTGGTCAAGGATGGCTTCGACGTCATGGTGTACTGCGCCGACGATCCGATTCAGGCCAAGATGCTGGAAGAAATCGGCTGCGTCGCCATCATGCCGCTCGCCTCCCTGATCGGTTCCGGCATGGGCATCCTCAATCCGTGGAACCTGCGCCTGATCATCGACAACGCCCGCGTGCCGGTGATCGTCGATGCCGGTGTTGGCACTGCGTCTGACGCCGCAATCGCGATGGAGCTCGGCTGCGACGGCGTGCTGATGAACACCGCCATCGCCGCGGCCAGCCAGCCGGTGCTGATGGCCAGCGCCATGAAGAAGGCCGTCGAGGCCGGTCGCGAGGCCTTCCGTGCAGGACGCATGCCGCGCAAGTTCTATTCGGCCGATCCGAGCTCGCCGACCACGGGGCTGATCGGTTCATGAGCGATACACCGGAACGGGTCGAGATCATCGGCCAGGACAGCCCCGAACACCGCTTTTCCAGCCGCAGCATCCGCAGCTTCGTGCTGCGCCAGGGTCGGATGTCGGGTGCTCAGCAGCGCTTCATGGACGACATGCTGCCCAGGATCGGCGTGCCTTATCAGACTGCGCCGATCGATCTCGATGTGGTTTTCGGGCGCAAGTCACCCAAGATCCTCGAGATCGGCTTCGGCATGGGCGAGACCACGGCGAAGATCGCCGCAGCGGCGCCCGGGACGGACTTCCTTGGCATCGAGGTGCATACGCCGGGCGTCGGCGCGCTGTGCAAACTGGTGTCCGAGCAGGCGCTCGGCAATGTCCGTATCATGCAGCACGATGCGGTCGAGGTTCTGCGCGACATGATCCCGGACGGCACGCTGGCGGGCGTCCATGTGTTCTTCCCCGATCCGTGGCGCAAGGCGCGGCATCACAAGCGTCGCATCATCCAGCCCGATTTCGTCGCGCTGGTGGCCTCCAAGCTCGCACCCGGTGGCTATCTGCACTGCGCCACCGACTGGGAGAACTACGCGCACTGGATGCTGGAAGTGATTGCCGCCGAGCCTGCGCTCGAAAACACGGCAGACGGCTTCGCGCCGCGACCGGACTACCGTCCGCTGACGAAATTCGAGAACCGTGGTCTGAGGCTGGGGCACGGGGTGTGGGATCTGGTGTTTCGTCGACGCGGCTGATGGCCGACAACAAATAGAGAGGCAAGGTCGTGATCGGTGGCATGTTCAGGTTTCTGGGGCGGGTGTTGAGAACGCTGTGGCGTTCGCTGGACCTGCTGCGTCGCACGGTCTTCAACCTCTTGCTGCTGGTGCTGCTCGGGGCGCTGCTGATGACCTTCTTCCACCCCGAACCGCAGGTGCCGGACGGCGCGGCGCTCGTGCTACGGCCGTCCGGCGCGCTGGTGGAGCAGACCACCTTTGAGGAGCCACTGGCCTTGCTCAGCATGCGGGGTGAGGATGGCGGGCAGACCGTGCTGCATGATCTGCTCGAAGTCGTTCGCGCCGCCCGTGATGACAGCCGGATTTCAGCCCTGGTGCTCGAGACCGACGATCTCGAAGCGGCCAGCCTGTCCAAGCTGGCCGAACTGCGTGCAGCCATTGCCGACTTCAAGGCCACCGGGCGCCCGGTGCTCGCGCGCGGCGACCGCTTCACTCAGGGCCAGTACTATCTGGCCTCGATTGCCGACGAGGTGCAGCTCGCGCCCGACGGCTTCGTGCTGCTGCGTGGCCTGTCGCGCTATTCGACCTATTTTCGCGGTGCGCTCGATGCACTCGGGGTCAAGGTCCATGTGTTCCGCGTGGGCGAGTACAAGTCCTTCTCCGAGCCCTTCACCCGCAGTGACATGTCCGACGAGGACCGCAGCGCAACCCGCGATCTGCTCGACGGCCTGTGGGCGCACTTCCGCACCGATGTGGCCGCTGCGCGCAAGCTCACGCCCGAGGCGCTTGATGGCTACATCGTCGGCTACCGCGATGCGCTCGCTGCAACCGCCGGCGACACTGCCGAAGCCGCACGTCGCGCAGGCCTGATCGACCGCTTTTCGACCCCCGACGAGTGGCGGGCCCAGCTTGCCGAGCGCTTTGGCACCGATGCTTCGGGCAAGGACTTCCATCAGATCGATGCCGGCGCCTATCTCGCCGTCGTGCGCGGCGCGGAGAAGTCGTCTGCCGACAAGGTCGCCGTGCTGGTTGCGCAGGGCGCAATCGCGGACGGCGAGCAACCGCCCGGCGTGGTCGGCGGCGATACCTTCGCCCGCATGATCCGCGAAGCACGCGAAGACGATGCGATCAAGGCGCTCGTGGTGCGTATCGACAGTCCCGGCGGCAGCGCCTGGGCCTCCGAGCAGATCCGGCGCGAACTCGAACTGACGCGCAAGGCGGGCAAGCCGGTCATCGCCTCCATGAGCTCCGTGGCCGCATCCGGTGGTTACTGGATCGCGGCCGGCGCCGACGAGATCTGGGCGGCCCCGGGCACCGTCACCGGCTCGATCGGTGTGTTTGCGATGTTCCCTGAATTTGCCGAACCGCTGCGCCGGCTCGGGATCACGGTCGACGGCGTGGCCACCGCGCCCCTTGCCGGCGCACTCGACCCGCGCCGGCCGCTCGATCCGGTGGCTGCCGAAGCCATGCAACTCGGTATCGAGCATGGCTACCGGCGCTTTCTGCAAGTCGTTGGCGCTGCGCGCAACATGAAGGAAGACGAGGTCAATCAGGTTGCGCGTGGCAGGGTGTGGACCGGTCAGGCCGCGTTCGAGCTTGGTCTGGTGGATCAGCTCGGCGGTATCGAGGCGGCGATCGCAGCGGCTGCGCAGCGTGCTGGCCTCGAGGGCCACTCGCTGGTGTGGCCGTCGGTTGGGCTGACGCCTGCGCAGATGGTGATGCAGCGTTTCCTGAGTTTCAGCGGTCTCGCGGGGTCTGGCAGTCCGGCGAGCAGCGGGCCGGTGGCGCAGATGCTGAATCGTCTGCAGGTCGAGACCCGAGACCTGCTGCGCTGGAACGATCCGCAACACGTTTATGCCCATTGCCTGTGCGAAGCGCCCTGACCCGTTTCTGATGAATTTCGAAGGTGCCGTGTCCGGATTGACCGAGTGATTCGGCGTGGTACTTTCGTTGCCTGTAAGATAAGCAGTTGCTGATATAAATCTGGAATCAGACCTCGGCGCCCGATGAGCCCGGCCCCAGCGCTTTCGGCCGGACGTGGCGGTGAGGTCTGTTCCACGACCGGACCCCCATCCATGCGCCGTCGCTTGCTTCCGCTCGTCATCATTCTCGCCGCCGTCGGCGTCTTTGTTCTTCTCAAATCAACGCGTCCTGCACCCCCTGCCGTCGAGGTCCGCGAGCGCGTGTGGCGGATCGAGGCCAGCGCCAGCGAGCCGGTCGAGGCCAGGCCCACGCTGGTGCTCTACGGCCGGATCGAGGCACCTGACCGTATCAGGGCTGCGGCGCCGGTGTCAGGACGCCTGCTTGAGGTGCTGGTGCGCGATGGCGACCGCGTGGCGGCCGGCACCGTGCTGGCGCGACTCGACCCGCGTGACCTGCAGCCGCGGGTGGCACAGGCGCGCGGCGATGTCGATCGCGAACGCATCCGTCACCGCGGCGATCTCGCCGCCATCGAGCAGGAAAGGGCCTTGCTTGCACTTGCCGAGGCCAAGCAGGCGCGCTTCGAGAAGCTCAAGAACGCCCGCCTTGGCGCCGAAAGCGCGTATGACCAGACCCGCGAGGAGGTGGCGCGCGTGCGCCTGTCGCTGACCCAGCGCCAGCAGGCGATCGCCGAACACCCGGCGCGGCTGTCGCAGCTGCAGGCAAAACTGGCCGAGGCCGAGCGCGACGCGCGCCGGGGCGAGATCGTAGCGCCCTTTGCCGCGCGCATCGGCAAGGTCGAAGTCGCTGCCGGCGATCAGGTGCAGCCGGGGCAGGCACTGCTCAGCCTGTATGCGTCGGACGCGCTCTTCCTTCGCGCACGCGTGCCTGCGATCTACGCCGAGGAGTTGCGCATGGCGCTGGCGCGTGGCGAGCAGTTGCAGGCCACGGCCGACTTTGGTGCCACCACCATCCGTGCCCGCCTCCAGCGCATCAGCGGCGAAGCCGACGCGCGTGGTGTGGATGTGTTGTTGCGCATCGAGGATGGCGCCAACCTGCCGGTCGGAGCCTTCGTCAACGCGGTACTCGAGCGTCCGCCGGTCGCGGACGTACTGGTCCTGCCCTTTGCCGCGCTGCATGGCGGTGACCGCATCTATGCGGTGCGCGACGGGCGCCTTGCAAGCCTGAAGGTGACGCGCGTCGGCGAGCGCCGCGAAGGCGATGACGTGCAACTGCTGGTGCGCGTGCCCGATGCGCGCGCGGGCGAACCGGTGATGCGCACGCACTTGCCCAATGCCATCGATGGCCTTGCGGTCGAGGTGGCTGCACCATGAAGCAGAAGGGGGTGCTCGCAACGCTGGTGCGTCACAAGGTGGCCGCCAACGTCCTGATGCTGCTCGCCTTCATCATCGGTGTGATCGGCGTCACCCGGATGAACGTGCAGTTCTTTCCCACGTTCGAACTCGACATCATCTCGGTGCGCGTGGTGTGGAGCGGCGCCTCGTCCGAAGACGTCGAGATCGGCATCACCACGCCGCTGGAGGAGCGCCTGAAGACCATCGACGGTCTCAAGAAGATGACGTCGACCTCGGCGCAGGGCGTCTCCAGCATTACGCTCGAATTGCATGAGGGAACCGAGCCCCTGCAGGCGCTCGATCAGGTCCGGCAGCGGGTGGACGAGTTCCGCAACCTGCCGCGCGACGCCGAGACGCCGCAGGTCAGCCGGGTCTCGCGTTACGACCAGATTGCCCGCTTGCTGATTCGCGGCAGCAGCGTCGAGGAGCTGCGACCCTGGGTGCGACGCTTCGAGAGCGAGCTGCTCGCGGGTGGCATCGACCGGGTGACGATCACCGGTCTGCCCGAAGAGCGCATCGCCATCGAACTGCCGTCCGCAGCCCTGCAAACGCTGGGACTGTCCCTGGTCGATGTCGGCGATCGGGTTGCACAGATTTCCCGCGATGTGCCGGCCGGTGTGGCGGGTGAGCAGGATGGCGCGCGCGAGATCCGTGGCCTTGAGCAACGTCGCGATGCGCTGGCTTTCGACAATCTGGCGGTCGTCAGCGATGGCGGGGGACGCATCACGCTTGGCGAACTTGCCACCATCACGCGTGAGCCGCGCCCGGGCTCGCTGGCGCTGAGCGAGGGCGGCGATGTGGTGGTCGAGATGCTGCTGCAGCGGGCCGAGAGCGGGCATTCCCTGAAGGCAGCGGAAGCCTTCGATGCCTGGCTGCAGAAGACGCGTCCCAGCCTGCCGGCCTCGATCAGCCTGGAAGTCTTCGACGCGCAATGGGAGCTGATTCGCGACCGTATCCAGCTGCTGATCAGCAACGGTCTGTCCGGCCTGCTGCTGGTCGTGCTGGTCCTCTATGTCTTTCTGCCCGCGCGGGTGGCGTTCTGGGTGATGGTCGGTATTCCCACCGCCTTTCTCGGCACCCTGGGCCTGATGATGGTGTTCGGCGGCACGATCAACATGATGAGCCTGTTTGCGCTGATCATGGCGCTGGGCATCATCGTCGACGATGCGATCGTGGTCAGTGAAGATGCCGACACGCACCGCAGCATGGGTGAGGGGCCGGAACAGTCTGCGCTGGGCGGCGCGCGACGCATGCTGCTGCCGGTGCTGGCAGCGTCGCTCACTACGGTTGCAGCCTTCATTCCGCTGATGATGGTCGGTGGCATCATCGGCAATATCCTTGGCGACATTCCCTTCGTCATGATCATGGTGATCCTGGCCTCGCTGCTCGAAAGCTTCCTGATTCTGCCGTCCCATCTGAAGCATGCACTGCAAGGCGCTGCGTCGCGCAAGACCTCGCGCATGCGCGAGCGGCTGGACAAGGCCTTCACGTCCTTTCGCGACGGCCCCTTCCGTCGTGCCGCCACGCTGGCCCTCGACTGGCGCGGCACGACGGTCGCGATCACGCTGGCGACGATGGTGCTTGCCATCGGCCTGCTGGCGGGCGGGCGCATCAACTTCGTGTTCTTCCCGACTCCGGAAGGGCAGATGGTGTATGCGAATGCGACCTTCGTAGCCGGTACGCCGCGCGCGCAAACGGCGGCCTTCCTTGCCGACATGGAGCGCGCCCTGGTCGAAACCGAACGCGAACTGGGCGGCGGTCTGGTACAGACCGCGGTGTCGCGACTCGGCAGCACGATTGTCAGTGCGGGTGGGGGCGAGCCCAGGGGTGATCAGCTCGCCTCCATGATGGTCGAGCTGAGCCCGCCCGATGAGCGGACGGTGCGCAACGAACGCTTTCTCGCCACCTGGCGCAGCAAGCTCGTCGAGCCGCCCGGGCTCGAGCTGCTGACCTTCAACTCACGCCAGTCCGGCCCGCCCGGACGCGATCTCAATGTCCGCCTCACCGGTGGCAACGCCGAATCGCTGAAGGCTGCCGCGCTCGAACTCGCGGAAACCATCAAGAGCATCGACGGTGTGAGCGAACTCGAGGACGACATGCCCTTCGGGCGTGAGCAACTGGTGTACCGCCTGACGCCGGCCGGCGAAGCGCTCGGCCTGACCACCGAAAGCCTCGGTCGTCAGTTGCGTGCGGCGTTTGACGGTCATCTTGCGCAACTGGTGCAGGTGGGTCGTGACGAGCTCGAAGTGCGGGTGCTGCTCCCGCGTGACGAACGCGAACGCCTCGATGTCTTCGAGCGGCTGACCGTCAGTCTGCCGGATCGCAGTTTTGCGCCGCTGGCCACGGTGGCGAGCTGGGAATCGCGGCGTGGCTTCGAGGCCCTGCGTCATGCTGACGGCAGGCTCGCAGTCGAAGTGTCCGGGGAGATCGATACCGATCGCAGCAACGCCGATGCAGTGCAGGCCGAGCTCCGGCGCGAGGCCTTGCCGCGTCTGGCAGAGAAGTACGGCCTGAGCTACAGCTTCGAGGGGCGCGCCGCAGACCAGCGCGAGACCATGAACGACATGCGCAACGGCCTGATACTTGGGCTCGGTCTCATCTACCTCGTGCTGGTGTGGTCCTTCGCCTCATGGAGCTGGCCGCTGGTGGTGATGTCGGCGATTCCGCTCGGCCTCGCAGGGGCCATCTTCGGCCACTGGCTGTTGGGCCTGGACCTCACCATCCTGTCGATGTTCGGTCTCTTCGGCCTGTCGGGCATCGTGGTGAACAACTCCATCATCCTCGTCAGCCTGTTCAAGGATCTGCACCACAAGGGCGCCAATGTGCACGATGCGCTTGTTGGCGCCGCCTGCGGACGCCTGCGCGCGGTACTGCTGACCTCGCTCACCACCATCGGCGGACTGATGCCGCTGATGTTCGAGGGCTCGCTGCAAGCCCAGTTCCTGATCCCGATGGCCACCTCGATTGCGTTCGGGCTCGGCGTGTCGGCGGTGCTGGTGCTGTTCTTCGTGCCGGCACTGTTGTCGCTGCTGGAGAGCTTCAAGGGCTGGGTGGCGGGCCTGATGGGGCCTGCGCCTGATCCGGAGCGTCTGAACGCCTGAGATGCCGCCGCAGGGTGATCGTCTGCGCCTGACATCAGGGCGCAGTCGATCGTGAGCAGATGCCGATCGGGCCGGTGTGTGTTCAGGTGCCGAGCATGGTGACCACGAGCTCGCGCGCATGGCCCTGGCTGCGGTGCTCCCACAGGAAGATGCCCTGCCAGGTGCCGAGCAGCAGCCTGCCGCCAGCGACCGGCACCGTAAGTGCGACTTCGGTCAGTACGCTGCGGGCATGGGCGGCCATGTCGTCATCGCCCTCGAGGTCGTGGCGATAGGCCGGGTCGCCGTCGGGCGCCCAGCGCCGCGCCAGGGTTTCGAGATCGCGCCGCACGTCGGGATCGGCGTTCTCGGTGATCAGCAGCGCACAACTGGTGTGGCGCACGAAAACGTGAGCGACACCGGTATCGACGCCGCTGGCGGACACTGCTGCGGCCACAGCAGCAGTAATGTCGGTCATCCCGCGGCCACGGGTGCTGACCGTGAGGCGGGCCTGGCGGCTCACGTCCGGCGCTTCCACACCGTCAGCTCGGAAAGCGTGTGCTGATGCTTGCGCAGGGTTTCGCGGATCACGAAAGGCACGGCCTGCGGGCCCTGTACCAGCTCGAACTGCGCGCCGAGGATGTCCTTCAGGCCGTCGAGCGTGGTCCACGACTCGCCATCCTTCTTGAAGCCGCCGATCCACTCTTCGCGTTTGGTGTGCTCTTCCAGCCAGGTGTAGGGGGAGGCCAGGATCAGCAGGCCACCTGAATTGAGGCGATGGGCGACGTCCTCAAGGAAGCGGCGCGGACTGTAGAGGCGGTCGATCAGGTTCGCGGCGAGGATGAGGTCGAAGCCGGCGTGGATGTCCTTCAGATTGCAGGCATCGCCCTGCCAGAACTCCACCCGGCCTGCGGTCTCGGCAAGTCCGAGGGCGTCGAGGCGCCGCTCATGGTAGCTCACCAGTTCGCCTTCGTCGGGCAGGGTGTAGCGCAGGCTGCCGGTTTCCGCCAGCCTGGCCCCGGCCTGGATGAAGCGCGCCGAGAAGTCGATGCCGACCACCCTCGAGAAAGCCCGAGCGAGCTCGAAGCTGGCGCGGCCGGCGGCGCAGCCGAGATCGAGTGCCCGTGCGCTGCTGCCATTGCCCAGTCGCTTGTGAGCGTCGATGGCAATATCGGCCAGCGCCTTGGGGAAGTTGGGCACGCCGAAGACTTCGTCACCGTAGTGGAACTCGGCGTACTGGGACAGCAAGGCATCGGTCTCGTATGAGGAGGCCGGATTGAGGACGGGCGCGTCGGTGACCACGTAACGGAAGCCGGCATGCTGGAAGAAATGGCGGCGGAAGGCGTAACGCGAGGCGTGGCGCGACTCGTTGCCGGTGGAGATCCAGCTGCCGCCCTTGATGATGTTGTGGCGATCGTCGAAGGTCGGCGTGGTGAAATCGTCGTAGATCGGGTGAACCTTGAAGCCGTCGAATGGGTAGATCGCGGTTTCGCACCATTGCCAGACGTTGCCGACGACGTCGAACAGGTCGCCGTGGGCGTGGGTCGTGACCGGACAGCTCGACGCTGCGTAGTCGAGATGCAGGTTGGCGTGCGCCGGGGCGTCGCATGGCACGTCCGCCAGTCCGGCGTGGTCGTAGATGCGGTTCCACTCGTCCTCGGTGGGCAGGCGCACCGGCTGGCCACTTTCGCGCGCCTTCCAGCGGCAGAAGGCCCGGGCTTCGAGGCAGTTGGTCTCGACCGGCCAGTCCCACGGCATCGGCACCTCCTCGGTCATCAGGCGCAGTTTCCAGTTGCTGCCGTCCGGAACCCAGAAGGTGGGGTGCTCGGCACGGGCGAACCGCTTCCACCCCAGGCCTTCCTCGTCCCACAGGCTGTCGTCCGCGTAAGCGCCGGCGTCGACGAAGGCGCGGAATTCGCCATTCGACACCAGGTAGCGCGCGGCCTTGAACGCGGGAATCTCGGCTTCGTGGCGGCCGT